>JANMEE010000086.1:0-25102 GCA_031376645.1 Dolichospermum sp. OTE_75_concoct_329_sub
TGAAACAGCCACCAGTTCAAAAGTCGGAACATCAGGTAGAACCTCAACAAGTACCAGCGCCAACTTCACCGGTGAAACCAAAACAATCAGTCAACTCTTCTCATAACGTCGTTGAATCCGTGGGCGCTATGCCCAACGAAATCTATGACCGCTTAGGCTTAACAGTCCCACGCTGGTTATTGTGGGTGCTAACTATTGTTTTAGGAATAATTTTATCTGGATTACTAGCATCAAGTTTGGCGCTATGGACTCCTCTATGGAGTAATTTAGACCAAGCGAAAGATGATGAATTTGGTTCTAATAAACAAGACCAAATAAAAGTACCTGGGGATTTATGGACTAAGCTTTCTCAGTACAAACTATCAAAACCCATGAACATTTTAATTATGGGTATTGAACCAGTTGCAGGGACTGTAAACGGTTCACCAGAAAGTTTTGCTGGTAACAGTGATACCATGATGTTAGTGAGGCTCAATCCTAGTGATAAATCTATTCGGCTGCTGTCAATTCCCAGAGGGACAATGATTGCCATTCCGGAACAAGGATTAACTAAGGTCTCTGAAGCTAACGCCAAAGGTGGTCCAGTTTTAGCCGCAAGAGTAGTTAGTCGTAGTTTAAATAATGCTCCCATAGATCGGTATATCCGCATTTCTACTAGTGGCTTTCGGGAATTAGTAGAACAGTTGGGTGGGGTAGATGTATTTGTTCCCCAAACCATGAATTACCAAGATCAGGCTGGTAGCTTTGCCGTGAATTTAACTAGTGGTTGGCAAAGTCTCAACGGTGAACAAGCCGAACAATTTGCCCGCTTTCGGGAAGAAGGTATGGGGGATTTACCCAGAGTCCAGCGACAACAAGCACTAATAACTGCGTTAATGCAACGCCTCAACAGTCCCACTGTTTTGCCCAGGTTGCCCCAATTAACTCGTTTAATGCGAAAGTATTTTGACACCAATCTAAAAATGGAGGAAATGATGGCATTGGCAAATTTTTCCGTCAATATAGAACGGGATAATTTCCAAATGACCATGTTACCTGGTACTTTTAGCAAATTCAGTCAAGATAGAAATAGCTACTGGTTGAATATGACTGGTCAACAAAGCTTATTAAATGATTATGTCGGGGTAAGCATAACTGGTATTAAATCAGACAACAGACCAGTCTCTATCCGCAGAATTGCTGTTCAAAATACTACTAACCAACCTCAGCTAACGGAGAAAGTGGTTTCCTATCTCAAACAGAAAGGTTTTACTAATGTTTATGCAATCCCAGATTGGCCAGATACCCAACGTCAAACTCAGATTATTGTCCAAAAAGGCAACCGAGAACCAGGAATTGACTTGCGACAAGTTTTAGGTTTAGGACAAATCGAAGTTTCTGGAAATGGAGATTTGGCATCTGACCTGACAATTCGCATTGGTAAAGATTGGAAATAGTTAGTTAACAGTTGACAGTTGACGGTTGACGGTTGACGGTTGACGGTTAACGTAAAACCGATGTCCCGCCTAGGAATGAATTCCTAGTCTAATAGCCAAAGTTGTCTTTTGATGACTGAATATCTCAAAAATCTTTAGTCCACTTTAGTGGACTTGAGCTATTAGACAGGGAATTGATTCCCTGTCGGGTGTGGAAGCTAAAAAATAAGGGATTTCTGGCTTAAATTGACACCAATGAAGCTCTTGCTTTACCCCTACGATAAATATTTGATATTTCTTGTCAGTTCGTAACTCCTACTAACAACTAATAATATATGAACAAGATTTTGTTAAGGTTTTTAAGTTTAATGTTTATTTTGGTGGGATTGTCCGTAATCATCAATCCCCAAACAGCCTTAGCTCAAATTAATACGATTAATTACAATAATGCTAGTCTAGAAAATCGTGACCTTTCCTATACTAATTTAGTTGGGGGAACTTTTGTTGCGGCAGAAATGCGGGGAACAAATTTTCAAGGTGCGAATTTAACCAATGCAATTTTTACCAAAGGTGTTTTATTAAAAGCCAATTTAGAAAGTGCAAATTTAACAGGTGCTTTAGTTGATCGTGTTACCTTAGATAGTGCTAATCTAAAGAACGCTATTTTCACAGAAGCCACTTTAACCCGCAGCCGCTTTTATGATGCGGATATCACTGGTGCTGATTTTACCGACGCACTAATTGACCGTTATCAAGTATCTCTACTCTGTGAAAGAGCTAATGGTATTAATCCAGTAACTGGTATTTCTACAAAAGAAAGTTTGGGTTGTAGATAAAAAACTGACCACTAACAACTGATCCATAATATTTGTGACACAACAAGAACAAAAACCTGCGCGTTCTTTCGCCGGTATTGCTGGTATAGTTGCCGCTGCAACTTTAATTAGTAAAGTATTTGGTTTAATTAGACAGCAAATAATCGCAGCAGCTTTTGGTGTCGGTGCGGCAGCTACAGCTTATAGTTATGCCTATATTATCCCCGGTTTTCTCTTAATCTTACTTGGTGGTGTGAATGGACCTTTGCATAGTGCTATTGTCAGTGTTTTAGCCAAGCACAAAAAAGAAGACGCAGCACCGATAGTAGAAACTGTAACAACTCTTGTGGGTGGGTTGTTGCTAGTGGTGACATTTGTGCAGATTTTTTGCGCTGAGTCCATTATTGATATAGTTGGTCATGGTTTAGAAGCAACTACAAGAGAGATCGCTATTCGTCAAATCCAAATCATGGCACCGTTGGCTTTATTTGCCGGCTTAATTGGTATTGGTTTTGGAACTTTAAATACAGCTAATCAATATTGGTTACTATCAATTAGTCCTTTATTATCTAGTATTACTGTTATTATCGGTATTGCTATTTTAGCCCTTCAACATGGCAAAGAAATTATTAATCCCGAATATGCTTTAATCGGGGGTATGGTATTAGCTTGGGGAACTTTAGCAGGGGGAATTTTACAATGGTTAGTCCAGCTAATTGTCCAATGGCGCTTAGGATTAGGGAAATTACGCCTAAGATTTGATTTTAAATCTCCCGGTGTGCAAGAAGTAATTAAAATCATGACTCCAGCGACAATATCATCAGGAATGATGCCGATTAATGTCGCTACTGACCTTTATTTTGCTAGTCCTATTGTCGGTGCAGCCGCAGGTTTTAACTATGCCAATCTTTTAGTTCAAACTCCCTTAGGAATTATTTCTAATATTATTTTATTGCCTTTATTACCAACATTTGCCAAACTTTCTCACCCAGACGATTGGGAAGAATTAAAATTACGTATTCGGCAAGGACTTTTACTTACTGCTGTCACCATGTTACCTTTAGGGGCTTTAATGGTATCCTTAGCAGTGCCAATTGTCCAGATAGTTTATCAACGGGGTGCATTTAAACAAGAAGCCACTCATTTAGTATCTTCTCTATTAGTTGCCTACGGAATCGGAATGTTTGTCTATTTAGGGCGTGATGTTTTAGTTAGGGTATTTTATGCTTTAGGTGATGGACAAACACCTTTTAAAATTAGTATATTTAATATTGTTCTCAATGCTGTATTAGATTTAATATTGGTTGAACCTTTTGGAGCACCGGGTTTAGTTTTAGCTACAGTTGGAGTTAATTGTAGTTCAATGTTAATGTTATTATTTTTGCTCAACCGTAAATTAAATGGCTTACATTGGCAAGAATGGTGTGTGCCAATTTTGGGTTTAACAGTTGGTAGTATCCTCGCTGGAGGAGCTAGTTTTGCGACTTTAATGGCTTCCCAGCAAGTGTTAGGTAAAGAGGGTTTAATTAATTTATTAATAGAATTATCTATATCTGCTGTAGTGGGAATTGGGGTATTTGCCATAATTGCTTCTAGAATGAATATTCCTGAAGTGAATACTTTTATAATGAAGATGCAACAAAAGTTTTTCAAAAAGTAAATTCCCCAAAACCTCTTCCCTATTTTTACTTTAAAACCTACAACTGTCAGGTAGGGACTGCGCTCATAAATCACACCCATAAATCACCAAATTAATTAATGTCTAAAAATATTCCTTCCAATACTTACAAAAACAGGATTCATGCCGCAGACAAATGGCAAGAGAGAATATCACAAATAGCATATCGCTTTAATCGCCAATATGAAAATCAAAAGTTTGTAGTTCCAGACGAAGTAGAAGCAATGCCAATATTTCGGGAATGGATTAATGGCAGATTAAGCCAGAGAATAGTTTCACCATTTTGGGAAATTGCTCAACCTCAAAAAAACTACCATTGTTTAGATATTGGTTGCGGTGTCAGTTTTTTAATCTATCCTTGGAGAGATTGGCAAGCATTCTTTTATGGGCAAGATATTAGTAATATAGCTAAAGATACTCTCAACTCCCGTGGTTCACAGTTAAACTCGAAATTATTCAAAGGTGTTGAGTTGGGACCATCTCATCATCTAAACTATGATGACAGTCAGTTTGATTTAGTAATTGCCACCGGATTTAGTTGCTATTTTCCCCTAGAATATTGGAATGCTGTCTTGGTAGAAGTCAAACGAGTGTTGAAACCAGACGGACATTTTGTTTTTGATATTCTTAATTCAGAACAGCCTTTAGCGGAAGATTGGGCTGTACTAGAAACTTATTTAGGTGCAGAGGTGTTTCTTGAACCTGTCACGGAGTGGGAAAAAACCGTTAAAACTGGAGGTGCTAAAGTAGTTAAACGGCAATTAGGAGAATTATTTGAGTTATACAAAGTTCGATTTTAAAAGAAAATTAGCGATTAATGTCCTCTTAACGCTGTATTATTTGTGAATATTTTATCAAGAATTTTGCCCAAATAGCAGCAATGATCATCCGCCATGCCTCAGAAACCGACTTACCCGCTATTGTCGCCATTTACAATGCTGCTGTTCCTAGCCGCATGGCTACCGCTGATTTAGAACCTGTATCTGTGGAAAGCCGTTTGGCTTGGTTTAACAGACGAGTTCCTTCAAAATTTCCTTTGTGGGTCATGGAAACCGAGGGGGTAATTGCTGGATGGTTGAGTTTTCAAGCATTCTACGGTAGACCAGCTTACTATTCCACAGCAGAAATTAGTATTTACATTTCTCCAGATTTTCAAGGACGTGGTTTGGGAAAACAACTTTTAGAAAAAGCAATTCAGGAAAGTCCCAGTTTAGGTTTAAAGACTTTAGTTAGTTTTATTTTCGCTCATAATCAACCCAGTTTAAAGTTATTTGCTTGGTTCGGTTTTCAAGCTTGGGGAAATTTACCGAAAATTGCTGATTTGGACGGTGTGGAACAGGATTTAATGATTTTGGGTTTGCGGGTGGTATGAATAATGGAACGCAGATAAACGCAGATAAACGCGGATAAGGATGTACTGTCAAGTTATGGTGATGATTATACCTTCGCTTTCGTTTCCTAGTTTATCTACAGCGCATACTGCATAAGTTCCGGGGAGGACTGTAGCAAAGGTTGTACCAGCAGATAAAATTCGCTGAATTATCCAATTGTTACTATTTTGCATATACAGTGTCCAAGAACGCACGGGTTGATCATTTCCTGGTTGCCAGTTTAATTTACCATCAATAAACTTGAGGTTTTTGGGAGGTGGTGGTGTTGTTGGGTTATACCATGGCATAATAGGAACTAACGCAGGTTTGGAATAATCGCTTTTAAATTGGTCACTGATACTTTGGCGATTTTCTTTAATACTACTCATACTAAAAAAGATATTACCCAAGGAAAGATTACCCGCTAAATTCCGAGAAATCTGTATTTGCTGGGCAATTTCGCTGTTTTTCCAGTCTTTACCATCTAGTTGTCCAAGATTATTACCTGCATAAATATGACGCTGTTTAGTGTTAATTTCAGTCCACCATTTCAACAAGACTTCATAACTTTGTTTGGTTTGGTCGGTACGCCAGTAGAGTTGAGGCGCAATATAATCTATCCAGCCTTGTTGTAACCATTTTTTAGAATCTGCATAAAGGACATTATAGGCATCTAAACCCACAATTCCCGCAGGTTCTCCTGAACGATAAATCCCAAAGGGACTAATTCCAAATTTAACATGAGACTTGGTGGCTTTAATTCCTTGAGCAAGTCGCATTACCATTTGATTGACGTTTTCCCGTCTCCAATCTTCTAAACTTAGTTTACCTCCACTGGCTTGATAAGCTGCGTAAGTTTTATGGTCGGGGAAAGACTGACCAGATATGGGATAGGGATAAAAATAATCATCTAGATGAATGGCATCTAAATCATAACGCCGGACAACATCAATAATGACTTGGTATGCTCTGTCTTGAACGATTTTTGCACCGGGGTCCATCCATTGTTGAGTACCCCATTGATAAACTAGTTCTGGGTTGGTAACTGCAATGTGGGGATGAACAGGGGAAGTTTTACTGTTAGCTCTAGCACGGTAGGGGTTGAACCAAGCGTGTAATTCAATATTGCGTTTATGACATTCAGCGATCGCCAACTCCAAAGGATCATAAAATGGTATTGGTGCTTTTCCCTGGGTTCCTGTTAGCCAAGCACTCCAAGGTTCTAACTCAGAAGCATATAAAGCATCACCTTCTGGTCTGACCTGCAAAACTAAAGCATTGAAATTCAAAGCTTGTAACTGTTTAATAATCGCTACCAATTCCGCTTTTTGCTGTTCTACAGCTAATCCCGGTTGAGAAGGCCAATCACTATTCCACACAGACGCAACCCAAGCCCCCCGAAATTCCCGACGATGACTCACTTTAACAGTCTCAGACGTTTTAGATAGGGGAATAACAAGATAATCAGAGGGGATTTTTGCGGCTTTTCCCAAATATACTAAAACCTGATAAACCATTACTGCTACATCTGCACGAGTAGCGGCTGTTTTATAATTCAGGATTTTTCTGTTGGGATAACCCACCACCCAACCAGCGCGAGTTGCTAAAGCTATTTGATTAATTCCATAGTAGGGAATTAAAGATCCATCTTGATAAATTTCTGCTAGTTGATTTACTAAGTCTAGGTTAACTTTACCAGCAATTTCTAAGCCATTGACCATTGCTACTAAGGCATCACCTCTAGCAATACTGTCATCTAAGCCGAAACGCCTATTCGGATAACCTGTCAAAAATCCAATTTCATAAACTTTTTTAATTGCGTTTATTGCCCAATGAGTCTGAGGAACATCCACAAAAGGCACATATTCCCGTTTGACTGGTTGAGAAAAAACTGAAGCGATTATCGCCGCAAACTCAGCCCGCGTTACAGGATGATTGGGGCGACAAGTTCCATCAGGATAACCACTGATAATTCGCCTGGCTGCTAAAGCTTCAATAAATGGTTTAGACCAATGACTTTGAATATCGGAGAATGTTATAGGAGTAGATACCATATTTGATCAGATAGTTGCATCTTCCATTAATTTAACAATATTTCCGCTATAATTGCTAATTTTCTCCTCATTCACTTCGATATATAAGTTTTTTTTATCATCCGTTTGCGAAAAAAGTTCCTGACCATGTTTATTGATAATATCTGGGGTTCATTCTCAAGATTATTGAGAATTTAGTCAATAAGCCAACGATTTTACTAGGGTATTGACATCTGGAAATTTTGTGCTATTGTCAAGGTATACGATCTGAAAGTATTCATATCTAAAATTCAATATTCTGTAGAATCATTCTGTTGTCGTGGAGAGTTGAAGCGACACTAAATTTACACATTAATACTAAATAGCCTAAGAGGATGTTTTAAAAGTTTTCAAGGTATAAATTAACCCCTCTTGTAAACCTCTCCCCGAAGCGGAGAGAGGCTTTGAAATCCCCCTTCCCAGCCTTCGGCACGCTGCGCTAACGTAGGCTAGGGGGGTAGGGGGGTTAGGTTTTTAGAGATTATCGGTTTCATCTAATACTTTTCAAACACCCTCTAATAGACATCTGGTAAAAATTAAATATACGTGACCCGTAACCCTTGTAGAGACGTTCCATGGAACGTCTCTACATTCTTTTTTACCAGATGTCTAATAAAGGAGAATTCACCGAGTCAGAATCAATCAGCGAGGGTATTAAACCCGCTCATTCATCTACTATTACAGTACGGCGTAAGTTAATGCACCATTTTGAATCTGTGAAAAGCTTATGCTGTATTCATTCTAAATTCTAAATTCTTAATTCCGCCTTGCGGAATTTATTCTGACTCCTGACTCGGTGATTCCTGAATTCTGTTTGATAAAATAATGATATTTGTTATCTGTAATTTTAGTGAGTGAGTATAATTCGTGATAAATTAATTACGAATTGGCAGTATAGCAGTGAACATGAATAATCGTCGGTTGCTAGAAGTGAGCGAATACATAAGCTTAGGGTTGTCAGTATCGGGAACAATAGTAGCTACAGTGACGCAACAGGTGGTTTATGCGGTTATTCCCCTGAGTTTAAGCACGGCTTTTAATTTAGTCAATCGTCATAAGTTTAATTATTCCCAATTACAATTACAAATTGACCAATTACAGACAAATTTACAAAATCTTACTGAAGAATTTTATCAAATCACTAAAACCATGAATACATCTAATCAACGTTTAGAACAAATCGCAGCTTGGAGACAACAACTAAGCCAAATTATTGACCAAACAATTGAGACTACAATTAATGACCGTTTAGGGGAAATTGAGACTTATAAACAACAAATTGGTCAAGCTGTTGATCAGAAATTTCAAGCATTAGCTCAAAAATTGAATAGAGAATTTAACGGACTTAATCAACAACTTAGAACTGTTAATAATCGGTTGCAAGAGTTAGATAGTTCTCTGGTAAATTTGAATTCCACTGTTGGAAGAGAAGAATATTTAAATAATATTTCCGAATTAAAAGCTGAATTATCACAAATGAATCAAGAGATACAGGTCGTTAATTCTCGATTTGCAGAAGTTGAAATCTCTATCAAAAATGGTTATCAAAGCACTCAGCAGCAATTAGCAGAATTACGCGATAATCAACAAAATCAAAGTCTGGAATTTACCCAGATTTATCAAAAAATTGAAGTTGTAAATTCTCGATTTGAACAAATTGATAATTCAACACATAAATTACAGCAAATAATTTTAGAACAAAGCCAAGAAATCGGCAAAATTAAAGAAAAGCAGAAAAGTGAAAGTTCCAAAATTAATGATATCCTGGATGCTATTAACCACCGATTGACAAAATTAGATGGATTAACAGAATTAGATAGTTTATTTACAGCTTTAATCCAACCGTTGCAGATAGAAAATAAATCAAATTTGCCCACAAATCAAATCACAGGAGAACCAAGGGAAGAAGTAGGGGAAATATTCACAATTAATAACTTGGATTCTCTGAGCGATTCTCTTGATGAATCTTTCGATTCATTGACAGAATTAAATACTTGGTTAAACCCGTTACAGGGAGCAAATCCATCAAATTTGCAAAAATCAGATAACTATCCCGAAAAATCAGAAATACCGAACGTAATTCCTACCACATCTATATTAGATGACAAAACCGGAAAATTAGTAACTGTTGGTACTCTTAAAGGACATCAAAGCAAAGTTCTCTCCGTCGCTTTTAGTCCTAATGGTAGGTTTTTAGCAAGTGGCAGTGATGATAAGATAATTAAATTGTGGGATTTAGCCAAAGAGGAACACCTGACTCTAAAAGGACATGGAGAGTCTTCTGGGTCTAGAGGCATTAATTCATTAGCTTTTAGTCCAGATAGTAGAATTTTAGCCAGTGGAAGTGATGACAAAACTATTAAATTGTGGGATGTAAGTATAGGAATAGAAATTTTCACTTTTCCAGAACAAGAAGAAAGAATTTATGCTATCTCATTTAATCCGTCAGGAAAAATATTAGCTAGTGGTAGTAAAGATAAAACTGTGAAAATATGGTCACTAGAAACAGGAAAAGAAACTTACTCTTTCAAAGGTCATACAGATGATGTTTTATGTGTGGCTTTCAGTCCTGACGGTAAACTATTAGCTAGTGGTGCAGGTGGTAATGATAAAACTATCAAGATTTTACAATTAGCTGAAAATAAAGTGAAAACTTTAACAGGACATTCTGATTGGTTTGGAGGTATCACTTCTCTAGCATTTAGTCCAGACGGAAAAATTTTAATGAGTGGTAGTCAAGATAATACTATTAAACTTTGGAATGTAGAAACTAGTCAAGAAATTACAACTTTATTAGGACATTCTGATACTATTTGTGCTGTTGCATATAGTCCAAATGGACAGATTTTAGCTAGTGCGAGTAAAGATAAGATGGTGAAATTATGGTCAGTTGCTAATGGTGAAGAAATTTCTAGCGTAAAATGCAATGATTCAGTGATTTATTCCATTGCCTTCAGTCCAGATGGTAAAATGTTAGCTGCTGGGAATGGAGATACAACTATTACGCTCTTTCCTGTAGCATAATTTGTTAGTACCCCAGACCAAAAATCAAAAATCAAATACAGAATTAAGATTTTCACAGATTGGTCATGGTTGGTTTGTTTACGCCTTGCTGTACTAGTAGTCTGTCAAATAAATTTTGACGGATAAGAAACGAACCACGTTCGCGAAGCGTCCCGGAGGGATATAGGCACGTTCGCGGAGCGTCTCGTAGAGATAGGACACGAAGGAAGAAGGAAGAATCAAAATGGCAACAAATGAACCCGTCAATTAGTTCTTGACAGACTACTAGTAATCAGCGGAAACGAGGAAGTCTGCAACAGTGGAGATTATTTAAATGCTGTTATATTTAAGAATTGAGAATTTTGCTTTAGTTGATCATCTGGAATTGGATTTTAGTGCGGGTTTGAATGTTTTAACAGGGGAAACTGGTGCCGGAAAATCAATTATCTTAGATGCCATTGATGCGGTTTTAGGTGGTAAAGTCTCTAGTCGGGTGATTCGGACTGGTACAAATCGCGCTATAGTAGAAGCAACTTTTAGTGTGACTCCGCCTCTAGCTGCTTGGTTAAATGAACAAGAAATTGATTTAACAGATGATAATGCTGTGATCATTAGTCGAGAAATTGCTACCACTACCACTAATATTCGCAGTAGGTCACGAGTGAATGGGGTACTGGTAAATCGTCCCTTGATGGGAGGACTACGGAACTTCTTAGTAGAAATTACGGCACAAGGACAAACAGTACAAGTGGGACAATCTGCCCAAGTTCGAGATTGGGTAGATTTATATGGTGGTGATGCTTTGTGGCAAAAACGGCAAAATGTCGCTGCTGCTTTTATTGTCTATCAACAAGCCCGTCAAGCACTGGAAAAACGCCGGACATCGGAACGGGAACGACTGCAACAATTGGATTTACTAACATATCAAGTCCAAGAATTGGGTGGGGCTAATCTTGATGATGCCCAGGAAATGGAACAGTTAAATCAAGAACGGGACCGCCTGAATCATGTTGTGGATTTACAACAAATGAGTTACAAGGTTTATCAGGCTTTGTATCAAGATGATCAGGAAACTCGTACTGCTGCCGATTTATTAGCCGATGGGGAGATGACATTAACTCACATGGTGGTGTATGATTCTCAATTACAATCTCTGTTAGAATTGGTTCGAGATGCGATCGCAGCGGTAATGGAAGTTGGTAGACAAATTAATATTTATGGAGAAAGTTTAGAAGCAGACCCTCAACGGTTGGAGGAGGTAGAGGAACGAGTTCGGGAATTAAAACAAATTTGTCGCAAATATGGACCAACTCTGACGGAAGCTATTGCTTATTATGAAAAAATTCAAAGTGAATTAGCCCAATTAAATAATAGTGAACAATCTATAGAAACCTTAGAACAACAAGAAAAATTATATTTACAAGAACTCCAGCAAGTTAGTCACCAATTAACCCAATTACGTCAGCAAAGTGCGGCTAATTTAGAATCTCGGTTACTCGCTGAACTCAAGCCATTAGCTATGGATAAGGTAAAATTTCAAGTAGAAATTGTCCCCGTTTCTCCCACAGCTACAGGTGCAGATAAAATTACTTTTATGTTTAGTCCTAACCCCGGTGAACCTATTCAACCATTAACAGAAATTGCTTCTGGTGGGGAAATGAGCCGATTTTTACTAGCTTTAAAAGCTTGTTTTCATCGAGGGAATGAAGTCGGAACAATGATCTTTGATGAAATTGATGTAGGGGTTTCTGGTAGAGTTGCCCAAGCCATAGCGGAAAAATTGCACCAACTTAGTCAAGGACATCAAGTATTATGTGTCACCCATCAACCTCTAATTGCCGCCATGGCAGATCGTCATTTTCGTGTTGATAAACTAGTAATTAATAAGGCCCGAAATAGTAATGATGAACAGCGGACTGTGGTGAGAGTCACCAGTTTAGATAATTTAACTACCCGCAGAGAAGAATTAGCGCAGTTAGCCGGTGGTAAATCTGCCAACGAAGCTATCTCCTTTGCAGAATCCTTATTATTACAAGCTGCGAATCATCGGGAAACCCAGCAACCAAAATAACCGATACAAACAGTTTTTTGAAAACCACAGAATCCATTGATGGATACATCTTTATCAGCGTTCATCAGCGTTTATCCGCGTTCACTTATTCTTAATATTATAGGGTAGCGACCGTAGTTAATCGCTACCCCACAAAAGTGTTATTTATCTAAACACTTACTTATGCAGGAATTAAGACTGTATCAATGACATGAATAACGCCATTATCAGCAGCAATATCTGGTGTTGCTACAGTAGCATTATTTATCTTCACACCATGAGAAGCGTCAATTTTTACATCTGAACCCTCTACAGTAGTAGCTGATTTAAGCTTAACTACATCAGCAGCTAATACTTTACCAGAAACAACATGATAAGTCAGGATTTTCTTGAGCTTGGGAATATCCTTCAGTAAAGAATCTACCGTACCTTTTGGCAGTTTAGCAAACGCCTCATCAGTAGGTGCAAACAGGGTAAATGGTCCATCACCTTTGAGAGTATCAACTAACCCAGCAGCTTTAACCGCAGCAATTAAGGTACTGAAAGAGCCAGCTTTTACAGCAGTATCAACAATATCAGCCATGTTTTTTCACTAATTTCTTGACATTTCCTGACTAATGTAAACATTTCTATAGTGGATTTAATCTATCTTTGGATATGTACCTAAGCTCAAGGCAGAATTAAGAATTTAGAATGAATACAGCATCAGCCTTTTGTCAGATTCGGAATGGTTTATTAACTTACACCGCCCTGCGGTACTAGTAGTCTGTCAAATAAATTTTGACGGATAAGAAACGAACCACGAAGGCACGAAGGACACGAAGGAAGAAGCAAAATGGCAGTAAAAATAACAAAAATACGACTCCTGCCAAAAGTAAGATTACCTTCCTTCTTCCTTCTTCCTTCTTTCTTCGCGCTCTATCTCTATGGCTCCTGCGTCGCCACGCAAGCTATCGAGACGCTTCGCGAACGCTCCTTCGTGGTTCATTTAATCTATATTCTTCTAGCAAAAAAAGAGTAAATAAGGTTTTAGCTCTAGATTATCCGGTAATAAAATCTATATGTGCAGCGACAAGCATCTGTGCTTGTCTTAAAATGTTGCCAAATAAATAAGTAGGAATTTGCCAAGCTACTACTGTCCTTTCTTTAATAACATCCTGTATACTAACTGATATTAATTCATACTCTAGCGGCTCTCCTTCAATAGCACCAGACCAAGTAAAAGCTAATAAGAAATCATCATATCCTGGTAAGGATGCAACCAAGCACTCTTCTGGAACTGCGTGGCAATTAATCCCGTGTTCATTTACAAGCGCTACTAATTTCTGAAAATTATTTGAATTCATTATTTATATATTGCATTGCATTAACAGCAGCTACTATCAAATTTCTAGGTGAGGTGAGTAAGAATTTCACTGTCTGTTTCAAGTTGGAAGTTTTTACCCCAGTTCATCTAAAAATATGATTACTAATATTACTCGGCATTAGCAATAATGGCTACAGTTATGAATAAAAATTTAGGGGTAATCTCCCTCTGGTTGTTTTCATTAACAAAAAAACAATCACAGGGCTTTTACCCCTATATATTCTGAGAAAAGTTAATATTTTTCAACTACTCAGCAGTTACCAATTCAGTGCTGCCTTTGGCACGTTTCCGGGTTAAGGTGTTGTAAACCATGATACCAATGGCTTTAATTAAATTACCTTCCAACTCTTGAAACATTTTCATGTTGATTGTAAAAGCAGCATTTGCTTCTTCTGTAATGCGATCGCCTGTAGTATCATCAATAGGCATAGCATCTAAATTTTGCCGATACTGGGCTTTAAATGCCTTTTCATCGGTAATATCTGCAAACTCATAAAAGGCAGTTCCTTCACCTTCTCCCAGTTTCATTGCTGTTTGAGCAATGCCTTTGAGGATTTGTCCACCTGATAAGTCACCTAAATAACGGGTATAAGAATGAGCAATTAATAATTCTGGTTCGGTAGCGGAAATTTCCCGAATCCGCTTTACATAAGCCGCACCCGCAGTAGATAATTTGATTTCCTCCCGCCAGTTATAACCAAAGTAGTAATGAAGATCCTGCTCTAAGGTATGCTTGCGGTTAAGTTCAGGAAAATAGATTTTACTCAAAATTGGGTGATGCTTGTGTTTCTCCATTTCCTCTTCCATAGCTGAGTAAATGAAGTAAAAGTTAGCAACCAACTTGCGGTAGGAGTTTTTTTCCACAACCCCTTTCAAAAAACACTTGACAAAACCCACATTTTCTGCCATAGTGTGAGCTTTCTTCGTACCTATACGTAATTTGCTGGCTAAATTGCTGCTCATATTAAAATTCTCAATTGTAAAAAAAATTAACTGTTGGCGTTTTTTGGAGATAATGGTGAAAAAACCCCATTAAAACCTTAGACTAAAACTATTTGATGAGAATTTATATTAAAAATCATTAAGCAATCAGTCTATTTGGCGTTTCATTAACGTCAACAATAATGGCGGAAGGTGCTATTCTCCTGTGTGATTGTGTGTGGAGTTTCTAAATTTATGGTTTCATCAATGGCTCGGACTCAAGGCTATATTTCAGAATTGGTGACAAGTGTGGAAAATAGTTGGATGTTAAATTCTATCGCCCTACCCGCCAATGCTTTATTCGGTACAGATGGGATTCGCGGTAAGGTGGGGGAGTTGCTCAATGCACCTTTAGCTTTACAAGTGGGTTTTTGGGCTGGAATTGTTTTGCGTAGTCATGCTCCTCATTCAGGACCAATTATTCTGGGACAAGACTCCAGAAACTCCAGTGATATGTTAGCTATGGCTTTGAGTGCTGGGTTAACTGCTGCTGGTGTGGAAGTCTGGTATTTGGGATTATGTCCCACTCCTTGCGTAGCCTACCTGGCTAGTATCACTAATGCCATTGGTGGAATCATGATTTCCGCCAGCCACAATCCCCCAGAAGACAACGGAATTAAAATATTTGATGGTGATGGTGGTAAGTTATCCAAAGCTCTCCAAGGCGAAATTGAGGCGGGATTACGAGGTCAATTATCCCCAGATTTGCGGACGAATAATTGCGGTAGACATTATGCCCGGACAGAGTTAATTAAAACCTATAGCCAGTCTATTACAACACCGTTAGGATCTGGACTTGATCTCCAAGGGATGAAGATTGTTTTGGATTTAGCTTGGGGTGCGGCTGTGGGTTTAGCTCCAGCAGTATTTACGGAAATGGGTGCGGAGGTTATTTGTTTACATAACGAGGCAGATGGCGATCGCATTAATGTTAATTGTGGTTCTACACATTTAGATATTCTCCAAGCCGCAGTCAAGGAACATCAAGCCGATATGGGTTTTGCTTTTGATGGTGATGCAGACCGAGTTTTAGCTGTGGATAATACAGGCAGAACAGTTAATGGTGATTATATTCTTTACCTGTGGGGTCGCCATTTACAACAAAGGCAACAATTACCAGATAATCTGATAGTTTCCACTGTTATGGCTAATTTAGGCTTTGAAAAGGCTTGGCAACAGATAGGTGGTAAATTAATTCGTACCGCTGTGGGTGATCAATATGTGCAAGCCGAAATGCGGAAAACAGGGGGAATGTTGGGAGGAGAACAATCAGGACATATCCTTTGTAGTCATTATGCCATGACTGGAGATGGTTTATTAACAGCTTTACATATTGCGGCTGTAGTGAAGGAGGCTAATCTGTCTCTGGGAGAAATGGTAGATCAAAGTTTCCAAACCTATCCGCAAGTATTAAAGAATGTGCCCGTCTTAGATCGGGAACGACGCTTAGGATGGGAAAGTTGTCAACCTCTCCAACAAGCGATCGCTATTGCTGAAGTTGCAATGGGTGATCATGGTAGAATCCTGGTGCGAGCATCGGGAACAGAACCCGTAATTAGAGTTATGGTAGAAGCCGCAAATGCTGAACTTGTCCACCATTGGACAAATGAATTAGTTTCACAAGTTGAACAACACCTGGCTTAAACTTAAAATTTTGTGACAACCCGCGACAGACCGATGGAATAATCGCTCTTTTGTGTCATAATGTCGCGGTGGAATATAAATATCTTTCTAAAATACAGGGAATCTTGCATGACTCTTCGTCTTGGTGATACAGTACCTAACTTTACTCAAGCCTCTACTCATGGGGAAATTGACTTTTACGCATGGGCTAGTGATAGCTGGGTAGTGCTATTTTCCCATCCTGCTGACTTTACACCAGTTTGCACAACTGAATTAGGAACTGTTGCTAAACTCAAACCAGAATTTGATAAACGCAATGTGAAAGCGATCGCATTGAGTGTTGATGATGTAGACTCTCATAATGGTTGGGTGGGTGATATTGAAGAAACCCAAAGCACCACTCTCAATTACCCAATTTTGGCAGATCCAGATCGTAAGGTTTCTGAACTTTATGATATGATTCACCCCAACGCGGCAGCGACTGTCACTGTGCGTTCAGTTTTCGTAATTGACAACAATAAAAAATTGCGTCTGACTTTCACCTATCCTCCTAGCACTGGACGCAACTTTGATGAAATTTTGCGGGTCATTGATTCTCTGCAATTAACTGATAATTACAGTGTTGCTACTCCCGCAGACTGGAAAGATGGTGAAGATGTGGTAATTGTACCTTCTTTGAAAGATCCTGAAGTCCTCAAAGCTAAATTTCCTAAAGGTTATGCAGAAATTAAACCTTATTTGCGGATGACTCCTCAACCTAACAAGTAAGTTTTTATAACAGCAAATATTTCATTGTCGGGTGGGTTAGCAACAGTGTAACCCACCATTACTTGTTTAAGTATGTAAGCATTCAAACTAAGATAAAGTAAGTATTTGGGGCAATCATTTTTATTGTTAGACCTTACCATCCACGGCTATCATTTCTCATGGGTATTGGTTGAATATCAAAGAATCTGGCTAATCTGTCTGAGTATTCTTGATAATCAGTTTTTAGTAATACACGCTGAATTGCGCTATATGATGGCAATCTGTTCTTTTTTGGATTAAATAAAGTTATTAATTCATCTCTATAATATTTGATCCAGTCCCCTATAATTATTAGATTTAAAAAGGCAAACTTGAAACTTAAATGCTGGGTTTTATTCCCTCAACCCAATCTACTTAGTAGTGATTAAATATCTAACTCTATTTGATTAACTCTCACTTCTTTTTGTTTTTCAGCACTTTTAACAACTTCATAACTTAAACGAATATTTAATTTTTGTTTATTTTCAATGATATCTTCAACTGTAACAATTTGAATTTTATCACAACTATGACTCATATATTTACATAGAGAAACTGAACTTAAAACCATTTCTAACTGGATATTTAATCAAAATATTCATTTAATCTCAATTTTAGGATTATCTGGAATTGGTAAAACTACCTTTGTGAAAAGATTTGTTGATTTATACTTAGATAAATTTGAAATAATCATCTGGAGAAGTCTAAAATATCCTAAATCCCTAAATTTACTTATTGATGATTTATTGAATATTTGTAAACAAGAAGCTCAAGAAAATATTAATGATAAATTAAAGCAGTTGTTCAATATTCTTAATGGGAAAAAATGTTTAATCATCCTTGATGATGTGCATAATATCTTTGTTAGTTGTCAATTTACTGGAAAATATCAAAGTGAATATCAAGATTATCAAAACTTTTTTACCATGATTATAGAAACTCAACATCAAAGTAATGTGATCTTAATTAGTCAAGAAAAATGCCAAGAAATGATATCATTAGATCATGAACTTTACCCAAGTCATTGTTTAGAACTTTCAGGATTAAATAATGCAGCTACAGAGATATTAAAAAATCAAGGATTAAAAAACGAAGAAGCTTGGTTAGACTTAATTAAATTATATGAAAGTCATCCTCGATATTTACAATATATCAGCATCTTAATTAAAGATGTATTTCAGGGAGAAGTATCAGAACTTCTTAAAGAAAATAGTTTGATATTAACAGCAGACTTTAAATCTTTATTTGATTCAATATGGATGAGATTATCTGAAGTTGAAAAAGAGATATTATTAAAAATCAGTCAACAAGATAAACCTATATCCAGAGATGACATAAAAAATTTATTATCTCTGTCATCAATAGATGTAATAAACGGGTTACAATCATTAACAAGAAGATTCTTATTAACTAAATTAGAAAATGATGAAAAATTATTTAATCTCTCCCCTGTTTTTAGAGCATATTTAAAACTTATGCTTTAAAATATTAAATACAAACACAAAATTATTCAATAAGCGAATCTACAAGATGTCTAACACACTGTACAATCGTGATTTGCAATTATGGATTGAGCAAACCATTCAGCAGTTACAGAATCGTGAATTTGTATCGCTGGATATTGAGCATTTGATTGAGGAATTAGTTGATTTGGGTAAATCAGAAAAAAATGCGCTCAGAAGCAATATCAAAATTTTGTTAGCTCACTTACTCAAATTAAAGATTCAGCACGATGTCCCCGATTCAATGAACGCAAGTTGGTATAGTTCAGTTGTCGAACATCGTCAGCGAGTTCTCGATAATTTGACAGATACCCCGTCTCTCAAAAGTTTCTTGGTAGAAGCCATAGAAAAAGCCTATCCTGATGCTCGTAAACTGGCAATTAAAGAGGGTAAACTTGCTAAATTTGGAGTTCGTATACCAGAACAAAATGAATATCCTCTAATCTGTCCTTTTTCCATTGGGCAAATTTTAGATGAAGATTTTTACGGGTTATAAGCGCTATTATCCCATTAAATCATCACTTGCAGGTAAACCAGGATAAAAACTTTCATTCATCACATCTTCCCATGAATATAAACACTGTTCTGGAAAACTTGCAAAAGGTAAATTAGTTTCACTCACTGCTAAATCTCTACCATTTTGATATGCTTCTGTAATTGCTTCTACAACATAAGAACGGAGACTAGGATTATCATTAAGTAACTTTAAAATATCCCGTCTTTGAATTTTCATAGTTGCTAACCAACTCCGACTACGTTTATTTGGTTGATATTCCCACTTCAATAAATGACCAAGTAAAATACTAAGACGGTTTCTTAATTCTTGACGTTCTCTTCTTCCCAAACATTCAATCTCCTCAACCAAATTGACAACATCAAGCTGACTCCATTGTTTATGAAGCAATACATTAACCTGTTGTTGAGTCCAAGCGTAAAAATCACTTTCATAAAGATTTTTACTCTCTTCTAACTGCGTTCTCTTTACTTGCGGCGTTTGCATAATCAAACCATCCTATAGAGGAATCAGGAGTGAAAGTCTTTATTTATTCTGCATTTCAGCATAAGCTGCATAAACACCCTTCACATTATACCAATTCAAAAAAATCCGCGCAATTTCCAAAGCCAATTGTGGTTTACCCAAATCAATCAACCATTGCAAAAATGGCGACATAGTTCTTTCATTCAACAACCCATTTAAAGAAAGAATCCCCCACAGCAAACGATGAAACCAAGTCATTTGAATCATCATTTTTACTTCCCAAGTCGGATGTTTTTGATAAAATAAAACTCCCATCCTTCCTCGTTGAATTTCCTGATCAATTAACTTAGGAATTTGCTGTAAACTAAAAGGTGGATGCCAATGATAACCAACAGCTTCAGGACATTTAATTAATTGCAAACCTAATTTTTTTAACCTGACACCTAACTCTAAATCTTCCCAACCATAAAGTTGAAAACCATTATCAAATAACCCAGCTTCTTCTAACCAATGTTTGGGAATAGCCACATTACCAGTAGCAAAAAAAGCCGCAGAGAAATCTGTGATTTTATAAGGTTCTGCGGTAGGATTATCAAAATTACAAGTATTAATTACCGCACCGTAAGTAAAAAACCTATCATTTCCTAACTTCTCTCTTCCCTGTAGCAAAGCATTTGTATGAGCTTGCAAGAAATTAGACAAAACTACCAAATCACTATCGATAAAAATAATTGTGTCACCTTGCGCTTTTTCTACTCCTAAATTTCGCGCCGCAGCAGGTCCTGCATGATTTTGTTCAAAACATCGGACATGGGGAAACTCATCTTTATGTGTTGCCAACCAATGTAGAGTGACATCAGTAGAACCATCATCTACCAATACAACTTCATAGCCTTCTATATAGTTTTTGTTGCTTAACTCCTGTGACTCTAAAGCGCGGAGACACTTCTCTAAAATTGGTAAGCGGTTATAAGTTGGAATTACAATACTAAAAAACACAGTTTTACCCAAAAAACTATTACCCATATTTAGGATAAGACAAATATGTCAAAGTCACTGTTGCATAAAAAAAACATCCGTTAGACAAGTCAGATATAATAATGACTCATTCTTTGTTTTCCTAAGTGGAGAAACTAATGGGTCGCGCCAAAAAGGTTGTTTTAGCATATTCTGGTGGAGTTGATACTTCTGTTTGTATTCCCTACTTAAAGAAAGAGTGGGGAGTAGAAGAGATAATTACCCTAGCCGCAGATTTAGGTCAGGGAGATGAATTAGAACCAGTTCGAGAAAAAGCCCTGAAATCGGGTGCAAGTGAATCCTTGGTAGTGGATGTTAAGGATATATTTGTTAAAGACTACGCATTTCCTTCAATTCAAGCCAACGCCCTCTATGAAAATCGTTATCCTTTAGGAACAGCTTTGGCTCGGCCTTTGATTGCTAAGATTTTAGTAGAAGCCGCTGCAAAATATGGTGCAGATGCGATCGCTCACGGTTGTACTGGTAAAGGCAATGATCAAGTACGTTTTGATGTATCATGTACGGCACTCAATCCCAGCTTAAAAATCCTTGCACCAGCCAGAGAATGGGGAATGAGTCGGGAACAAACCATTGCTTATGGTGAGCAATTTGGTATTCCTGCACCAGTAAAAAAATCCTCTCCCTTCAGTATAGATAAAAACTTACTTGGTCGCAGTATTGAAGCTGGTTCCTTAGAAGATCCAGCAAATGAGCCACCAGAGGAAATCTATGAAATGACCAAAGCCATAGCTGATACTCCTAACGAGCCGGAATATCTAGAAATTGGCTTCCAAAAAGGGCTGCCTACTACCATCAACGGTACATCTAAAAACCCAGTTGAGTTAATTGAACAACTCAATAAAATCGTTGGTAATCATGGTATTGGACGGATTGACATGATTGAAAACCGCTTAGTAGGGATCAAATCACGGGAAATCTACGAATCACCAGCAATGGTAGTTCTGATTAATGCTCACCGTGACTTAGAAAGCCTGACCTTAACAGCGGATGTCAGTCAATACAAACGAGGTATAGAAGAAACTTATACCAAGTTAGTCTATAACGGACTTTGGTACAGCCCCCTCAAAGCTGCATTAGATGCCTTTATTCAACAAACACAAGAGAGAGTTTCCGGTGTAGTGCGGTTGAAACTTTTCAAAGGTAATGCCACCATAGTTGGGCGTTGGAGTGATAATTCCCTCTACACCCCCGATTTAGCTACATACGGTGCAGAAGACCAATTTGATCACAAAGCTGCGGAAGGCTTTATTTACGTTTGGGGATTACCTACACGCATTTGGGCGCAAGGCAACAAGTAATTAGGTGATTGGTAATAGGTAATAGGTGATTACCCATTACCCATTACCCATTACCTATTCTTCAGTTTGTTCCTTAACTTCGCGGGATTCTAACCAAATTGGTACAGCAATCACAGCAACTAAGATAAGTAACGCCAAAATTGCAAATTTACTTACCCAAGCCACAAGTTGTTCAAGGGAAATTATTCTCCCTGCAAAGAAAGCTAATGTCACCATGACACTACCCCAAACAGTCGCCCCAGCTACGTTATAAATCAGGAATTTACCAAAAGGCATTTCTGCTATACCCGCAAGTGGTGAAGCAAAAATTCGTAATAATGCAAAAAAGCGACCAAAAAATACAGCCTTAGCGGCGTTTTCTGTAAATTGCTCTTTAATACTCAATAATCGTACTTCTGAAATGCGGAAAATCTTTCCAGCTTGCAGCAGAAAAGGCCAACCACCCACTCTTCCAATCCAATAGCCGCAATTACCACCAATTACAGCACCTGCAACAGCATTACCAAGAACTAGCCAGTAATTTAATTCATTGCTACCAGCCAGGAAACCACCAACAATAGTTACAGTTTCACCAGGAAGAGGAATGCCCAAATTTTCTAGCAAGATTCCCAAGAAAATTGCTAAATAACCATAATTATGAGCAATTTCTTGGATGTTTTCTAGTGAAAGTAGCTCAAAAGACATCCGGCACCACCGAGTTTATAAATTTTTACCTCAACCATATCTTTGCTTGCTTTTGGCTAGGGTGTCAATAAAACCGCAACCACAACTCATGAGTTTTGAGTTTAAGATAGACAATAGTTGAAATAATGATAAGTTTGTTACCGAAATTAGCGGTAAACTATGCTTATACTAGAAAAATATATCAACAAATTATACGGCATAAATACTGAAAAAACTTTGCTCAACTGCACTGCTGTTAATTCCCATAACTTTGCGAAAATAGTCTTTCTGCGGTTGAATTATAAACAGTATTGATGTTAATTTTCTCTTTCCCAGTGTTTCAAATACGTAGTTAAATTATGACTCTTACACAAGAACGCCAAGTAATTTTGTTCAAACCCCAAGGTAGCATAGACCTGGATAGTGGTACAGTCTTGAGCGAGCAGATGGCTGAAATAGAACCTCAGCATCACCAACTCTGGGTTATAGATTTAGCAGAAGTGGATTTCATGGATAGTTCAGGATTAGTCCCCCTCGTCAAAGCACTTACATCGGCGCGTCAAAGTGGTTGTCGGTTAGTTCTTTGCAATGTCAAAGCTCCAGTAAAATTGATTTTGGAACTTACCCAACTTGATTTAGTATTTGAAATTTTCCCAAGTTATGAAGATATTTTCGCTCCTGTTGTAAACGAGCAGCTAGTATTAGCAACTGGAATTTAGAGAAGCTAGAATCATTAGACATCTCCAGAAATTAATGTAGAGACGTTCCATGGAACGTCTCTACAAGGGTTCTAGGAAACGCATATTTAATTTTTACCAGATGTTTATTATTTATTTTATTTTAGATCCCCGACTTCGTGAAGAAGTCAGGTATCTGGTGTATATTGGTATACTTATATTAATGATAACTGCTCATTAGGTGGCTTAAAACCCATGTGTTGATACGCTGCTTTAGTGGCTATTCTCCCCCTGGGTGTACGGCTTAAATAACCTATTTGCATTAAATATGGTTCATAAACTTCTTCAATAGTTTGGGTATCTTCCCCAGTGGTAGCAGCGATAGTTTCTAAACCCACTGGACCACCATTAAAGTTTTCAATGATTACACTGAGCATTTTTCTATCCGTCCAATCCAAACCGCAAGGATCAACTTGGTATAGTTCTAATGCTTCTGCTGCAACAATTTTATTAATTTCTGTAAAAGATTTTACTTCCGCATAATCACGGACTCGTTTTAGTAGTCTATTGGCAATTCTGGGTGTTCCCCGTGAACGTTTGGCTATTTCTATTGCTCCGTCTGGGTTAACTGCGGTTTGTAATAATTCAGCGGTACGCAGCACTATTTGAGTGAGTTCTGGTACTTCATAAAAGCGAAGCTTTTGAATTAAGCCAAAGCGATCGCGCAATGGAGAAGTTAAAGCTCCAACGCGGGTTGTTGCCCCGACTAAGGTAAATTTAGACAAAGGTATACTTCTAATTCTGGCACCAGAACCTTTACCCACTGTAATATCCAAACGATAATCTTCCATTGCTGGATACAGAATTTCCTCTGTCATCCGTGATAACCGATGGATTTCATCTATAAATAACACATCCCCTGGTTTCAGGTTCACCAATAACCCCACGATATCCCGTGGCCGTTCTAATGCTGGAGCGCTGGTAATTTTGCAACTTACCCCCATTTCTGAGGCTAAAATCATGGCCATTGTGGTTTTACCTAAACCTGGTGGTCCATACAACAGCAAATGATCCATGACTTCATTTCTAGACTTGGCTGCTTTAATGGCTATATCTAAAACGTCTTTTAAATCCTTTTGTCCAATGTAATCAGCAAATCTTTGCGGACGAATACTCTCTTCTGGTTTACCTTGTTCATTAATAGCAGCTTCCGATTGTAACAGATTTTCTGCGGGAGGTACTTTGGCTGATTCCCGTTGCTGTTTGGGTTCTCCGTTGGGTTCTGGAGGCTGTTTTTTGGAGGAGATAATCGCCATAATTTTCAGAAATTCACAAGTTCAAAAGTAGTGGTTTAGCACCGATACACCGTTACAGCAGTCAGGACGTTAAACTAGTATAGGATATTTGCAGTTAGTTAAAATACTTTTAGAGTTTCAAAAATATAAATATTTATTTCATTTATGGACTTCTCACTATAGCGCAAATAAGTGAAACATAGACTTATTGCTAAATTTCTTAGAGCTTTTTCTGTGCTTTCACTTTTGTTCAGCACTGAGAAGAGGTAACGAAGACCGAAATCTTTGGAGGGTAGAGGATGAGAGAAAAAGCGAATGCTGGTTTGTAATGAATCAGGTATGGACAGTAGAACCCACATTCCGCAGATGTGACTCAGATTATTGATATTTTTACGATATTTTTGAAAAATTCCAGTCAGGAAAATTTTATCTACCTAATTTTTCTGGCTGAGGTTAACATTATCTGCCAAAAAATAGAGCCTATTAAGTAA
>JANMEE010000123.1:0-23773 GCA_031376645.1 Dolichospermum sp. OTE_75_concoct_329_sub
GGCTGACAGGTGTAGGTTTTTTACAATTGGGTTTTATGCGGGACTTGGAAGACAAGGAAGGAAAGTAGACAAGGGAGTATGAAGAAAAAGAACCGGAAAATTCCGCCCGATATGTTCCCTATCTTCATAGGTTTTAATTCTTCTTTCTCCTTCCTCCTTGTCCACTTTCCCTCCTTGTCTGCCAAGTCTGACCCCTATTATCAATCTCAATGTAAAAAACCTACACTTGTCAGACCCCCCTGCCCCCCTTCCCTCGTAGGGAAGGGGGGTTTCAAAGCCTGTCCTCGAAGCGGGGACAGGTTTACAAGAGGGGTTAATTTATACCTTGAAAACTTTTAAAACATCCTCTAACATCATTACCAGGATTTAACGTTAAGTTGACACCTATGAGCTTTTGCTTTACCCCTACTATAAATGTGGTTTTTACAGCAATACATATTTGATGTTTTTTATCAATGTGTAAGTTCTGTAAATAATAGATGTAATTATAAATAAAGAAGGATTATTATCCATGTCATACAGTCAATTTACTCTTGAGCAAATTAAATCAGAATTTGGAATTACTCTTGCTGAAAAAGTAGGTTTTTTTGCTTCAATTCCCGAACAAAACTATAGTCAGTTGCTGGCGGAAACACTAGAATATAATATACCCTTAGCTTTATCTATTAACTCTGAAAAATCTCGTTCAGAAATGATAGTTGCACCTATTTTAATTGAAATTAGAAAGAAATTAAATAATCAAGTAAGTTTATTTTCAGGTAAGGATTTTAATGTAGATTCTCAAAGAGGTTTAACAGGATTTTGTGATTTTCTGATTAGTAAATCTTCTGAACAGTTAATTATAGAAGCTCCCATTATCACTTTAGTAGAAGCTAAAAATGATAACATAGAATCCGGTTTAGCGCAATGTATGGCAGAAATGATTGCTGCCCAATTATTTAACCAGCGTCGAAATCAAGAAATTAACAGAATTTATGGACTTATTACCACAGGAAGTATCTGGAAATTTATGCAATTGGAGGAAACCACAATTACTATTGATTTGAATGAATATTTTTTAGTGAATATAGGTAAAATAATCGGTATTATTCTGCATTTTATAGAGTCAACTAATGGTTAAAACTAAGAAGATGTTTGAAAAATCCTTGGTCATGTATCCAAAATATTGAGATCCCCCTAAATCCTCATTAAAAAGGGGGACTTTGACTCTAGTACCGCTTTCTTATGAATTTAGAATTTAGAATGAATACAGCATAAGCTTTTCACAGATTCGGAATAGTTCATTAACTTATGCCGTACTGTACTAGTTCCTCCCTTATTTAAGAGGATGTTTGAAAAGTTTTTAATGTATAAATAAACCCCTCTTGTAAACTTCTCCCCGAAGCGGGGAGAGGCTTTGAAACCCCCCTTCCCAGCCTTCGGCACGCTGCGCTAACGTAGGGAAGGGGGGCAGGGGGGTTAGGTCTTTGGAGATTATCTGTTTCATCTAATACTTTATGGCTAACGCCACGCTATGCCTCCGGCACACTTCGTGAACGCTATCAAACAACCTCTAAGGGGGTTAGGGGGGATATTAATACAACTTGATACTGAACAATTTATAAAATTGAGTAACAACCGTCCTGACTGGGATGTTACAATTCCCCCAGAACAGACAATTGGACAGATTATTGAATTTAGGAAACAGCCATTAAATACTGGAGCTAGTTAATCATGTATCAAAGCGATGTAAATATCAAACCGAGCTATGAGCCGCTACCTCCTCAAGAAACGTTGCCAACAATGTATGATTTACCTAGCGAAAATCCGGAGGAACCAGGTTTGCCCGATGAATTTCACCTATTACAACCAGAATTATTACGTAGTACCTTCCGTCCACCGGGGTATAACGATGATAGAGTATTTACAGCCAGCGATCTAAACTTATATTATGATTCCTTGCATCCTCAATGGTATAAACGCCCCGATTGGTTTGCAGTTTTAGGAGTATCGCGCTTTTATCAAGAAACAGAATTGCGTTTAAGTTATGTGACATGGCAAGAAGGAACAAATCCTTTTGTTGCCATAGAATTAATATCACCAGGTACAGAGAACGAAGACTTGGGAAAAAATCTCCGGGAAGTGAACCAACCTCCCAATAAATGGTCAGTATATGAACAAATTCTCAGGATACCCTATTATTTTGTTTATAACCGTTATACCGACGAGCTTCATTGTTTTGGGTTAATGCTCAACCGCTATCAACTTCTACCTATTAATGGACTGGGAGTATGGTTAGAAGAAGTTGAATTAGGTTTAGGATTGTGGGAAGGAGAATATCAAGGATTAACCAGGTTGTGGTTACGTTGGTATGATAGAGATAATAATTGGCTACCTACCTCCACAGAACAGGAAAAACAACGGGCTGAACAGGAAAAACAACGGGCTGATTCTGCTGAATTAGAAATTGCTAGGTTACGACAATTATTACGTGAAAAAGAGATTAGTTAACCTAACTACCCATAGAACGTCTTTACACGGTTTCCAGGTTACACTATTGCTAACACAGCTTACCCATCTATACGGATGGGTTTTGTTTGTGTAAATGAAATTTATAATTGCTTAAATAATCTTTAACAAAATTGGTGATCTAAAAATGCGAAGACAACAATGGACCAAGAAGAAACCGCACAATATATTTATTGAAAAATTAGGTAACGATATCACCCTAGATATGGTATTTATCCCCGGTGGAAAATTCCTCATGGGAACAGAAGATGCAGAAATAGAAAAACTATGTAAAGAATATAATGAAGAAAAGTTTAGATGGGAAAAACCCCAACATCAAGTTACTGTGCAACCCTTTTTTATGGGCAAATATCAAGTAACACAAGCACAATGGCGAGAAATAGCTAATAGAACCGATCTAAAGAAGAACCGAGAACTAGACTTAGACTCTGACCCATCTAGGTTGAAAGGAGATGATCGCCCTGTAGAGAGTGTTTCTTGGGAAGATGCAGTTGAGTTTTGCGATCGCCTATCAAAGTATACTCAACGACTCTACCGCCTCCCTAGTGAAGCCGAATGGGAATATGCCTGTCGTGCTGGAACTACCACACCCTTTCACTTTGGAGAGACAATTACTACAGATTTAGCTAACTATGATGGTAATAAAATTTATAGTAATGGAGTTAAAGGAGTTTATAGAGAAAAAACAACAGAAGTAGGGAGTTTTGGAGTAGCTAATAATTTTGGTTTATATGATATACACGGCAACGTATGGGAATGGTGTCAAGACCATTGGCATGGTAATTATGAAGGTGCGCCTATAAACGGTAGCGCATGGACAAGTAATGAAGATAGTAATGATGCAAGAGTGGTGCGCGGTGGCTCGTGGTACGACGATCCTTATGATTGCCGTTCTGCTGCTCGTGGCTACGACGACCTCGACTACAACCTCAGTATCTGTATCGGTTTTCGGGTTGTATGTGTTGGTGTAGCGATGAATTAGTAGAAACATTCGCTTTTGCTCTTTTCTTGTCTTATCGCCCCTCGCTATGTGAAAAAATTTTCTGGGGAAAAATGTTTTTTGGGAGTAAATAAATATTTTATTTTATAATTTTACCTGCGGAATGTGGGTTGTATGGGTAAGATTTACCAGCCCTTCACACTTGTTGAGTAACTTCCAAAGGTAAGAAAATTGTCAAAACTTCCCCATATTGAGGACGTTGACGGACAATCAACTTTCCACCAATTGCTTGAAATAGATGCTTAGTTGCCGTCATATTTAAACTAATTGCCCCAGTTTCCGGCTGAAACATTAATAGTTGACCCAAAGATTTCCGAATTGGTGGCGTTGTTTTGTAGTTTTTATCTTCACAATCAAACTGAGGTGATAATTGCAATTTTAGTTGATCACCAGCAGGAATTACTTGCACCTGAATACAACTACCAGAAGGTAAACTGCGGGTAAAATTCTCGATTAAACCAGTGAGTACCCGGTCTAACATAGCAGGATTACTAACCACAGTCGGCAATTGCTTCGGTAAAACCACATTTAAAGTTAAATTACGGCGAGTTGCTGCTAATTGCCAACGGGGAATACTTTGCTGTAAAATTTCATCTAAACACATAGGTGTAAGTTGAGAATGAGCAAATTTTACAGGTTGTGATAAATTCTCTAATTCTGCCGCTTTAAATAATAACTCCATTCGGTCAATTTGCTCAGTACATTCATGATCAATAACCTCTAAACGACTGATCACATTCACAGGTAAATCCTGACGTTTTAATAATAATCGTGTCATCATCCGAATCGTTGTCAACGGAGTGCGAACCTCATGAGCAAAGGCTTGGAGTAATTCAATATCAGAACGAGAAGGAGATTTTGGCGGTGGAGTCGGTGAATAACAATGTGATGAAGTATGTGTAACTGGATTATTTTCTGTAATAGTTAATTCCTGAAGCAATAACTGACTAAATTGAATTATAGTGTGATAATCTGGTGCAACTAAAGGATAGTTTTGGACTTTAATATCTAAATCAGCAAACAATTCTGGATTAGTTAAAACTACCCTAGCGCCTAAAGACTGCCAAGCTTTTTGTACAACCTCTGGTTCAAAAGAAAACAAAAACTTTTTTTTACCATGTTCATATTCCGCCAAAACCAGAACTAATCTAAATTTATCTGTAAATATCAAACAAAACTGCTCCGCGCCCAGAGGATCAGCCGGCAATAAAGGTAAAATAGATTCTTGGAAGGTAGTATTATGAGAAGTATTTGTTTTTATATTATTTATATTCCGCGCCATTTCTGATGGCATAATAAATGGCATCAACGCCAAAGGGTTAAAAGGTCTGGTTGTAAAAGTTACCGTTTGTAACTGCTGTGTTAGTTGTGGGTGACTAAATAAGGGTGCGGGTGCAGCTAATACCAACCCTTGAGTAGTATCAGATGAAGTTGTAGCTAAAGTTTTTAACAGCAGGTTTTCTGTAGCTGCAAGACTAACACGCCATTGCTGTTCTGCTTTAGCCGTAGAACATTCAGCGATATGAGATTGATTTTCAGATAAAACTTCCTTGAGACTTGGCAAAATCCATTCGTACACAGGTTTTTACCTCTTGATTGCTTCAGCAGCTAATGGTGGGTATTTTACGAAGTTGCACTCTACATCCACGAGATTATCGTCATTAGGGTGAATACAGAAAGTGGTATAACCGAACATTTAAGGTGCAATATCCTCTCTTGGTAGGATATTTTGAGGAGTTAGGAGTCAGAAGTCACCGAGTCAGGAGTCACCGAGTCAGGAGTCACCGAGTCAGGAAGAAGAAGAATCAAGAAAATTACCCATTCTTCCACTGACAACTGACCAATCCCCGAAAAGATGCGGCTGAGTCTCTACAATAGAGAATATAGAAATAGTGGCTACTCCTGAGCATCAAATCGTCAATCACTATAGCCATGAGTACAATTAAATTGGCTCTTTTCAATAAAAGCGTTTTAATTTAGTTATTGGAAAGTTGTCATATCGTCAGTTATCTGGATGTTTGGTTTATAACTTTTGGGTGTAGCAATTTAATTCTTTTTTAAGATTTGCTCCTCGGCATTACTCACAGTAAAATCCATCACTTCAAGTATTCAATTTTGGAAATCAACATGAAAAAGCTCATTCCTTTTCTAGTTAGTGGCGTTTTGGTAGCTGGTATGGTTGGTTGTCAAGAAGCACCAAAAACAGGTTCAGAAAATACTGGTACGGGTACTACTACAACCCCCGTTGTTCCAGCAAAACCTGCCTCTGATACTACGCCGATGATAGACAATTCTACTGCAACTCCAACCGCAACTCCCACTACAACTTCCACCGCAAGCCCCACTCCAACTTCTAAATCTACAACTGACTTAAAAACCGAAATTAGCAAAAAGCTGAAAACAGGTTTACCTGAGAACAAGTTAGAAGTAGTTAACAAAAATGGTGAAATTACTCTCAAAGGAACAGCAACCTCTCAGAAAGAAATCACACAGGCTGAAACTTTAATTAAGGAAGTAGCTGGTGTGAAAAGTGTCAAAGTAGAAGCTAAAGTGAAATCCGACAAAAAACCCTAGTTATTCTATTTTATACCATTTAGGATTTTGAATTGGTTTTACAATCAATTATTTGTCAAATTGGTATAACTTGAGATTAGAATTTAACAGGACTTACTTTATTGAGCAAGTCCTGTTTTTTGCTGATTGAAAGAAATAATATTGAGAGTCGACATTTATGAATCTACCCACTCGGAAACTAGGATTTGCACCCAATAACTGGGAAGTGAATCAGTCATTTGCAGATATTACCCGTCCTGAAAAGACTCCACAACCAGTTATTTTAGCAACAGAAACTAAAACTCTCCGTTGCGACTTATCCAAAGCTGCTATCATTGTTATTGATATGCAAAATGATTTTTGTCATCCTGACGGTTGGTTATCTCATATTGGTGTAGATGTCACTCCTGCTCGTCAACCAATTGCACCTTTGCAACAATTATTACCACAATTTCGGGTTGCTGGTGTACCTGTAATTTGGTTAAATTGGGCAAATCGTCCCGATTTACTGAATATTAGTGCCGGTTTACTGCACGTATATAATCCCACAGGAGAAGGTATCGGATTAGGTGATTCCTTGCCCAGTAACGGTTCTAAGGTACTTATGAAGGGCAGTTGGGCTGCTGCGGTGGTAGAAGAACTAGAACAGCTACCAGAGGACATCCAGGTTGATAAATATCGCATGAGTGGATTTTGGGATACACATTTAGACAGTATTTTACGGAATTTGGGTATAACTACAATATTTTTTACTGGTGTAAATGCTGATCAATGTGTTTTATCAACTTTGTGTGATGCTAATTTTTTAGGATATGATTGTATTTTAGTCAAAGATTGTACTGCAACAACTTCACCAGAATATTGTTGGTTAGCAACTTTATATAATGTGCAACAATGTTTCGGTTTTGTGACAGATTCATCAGCAATTTTCACTGCAATTAATAATTAATTTAAATTGGGTAGAAAATACCAATTACCAATTAAGAATATGTACGATACTTGTTGTGTAATTCCCATTATCAAATCCCCCAAAGATTATCAAGCATATCGAATTAGTCCCCATGACTCTAACCGATTAGCAATTATCTTTGATTCCACAAATGCTAATACTTCTTTAACTTGTTGTATAGAAATATTTGATGTTGGTGGACAAACACCAGCAAATCGCCATCAATTCGCTGTAGAAATGTTTTTCATTCTTAAAGGAGAAGGCATAGCAATTTGTGATGGTAAAACAGTAAATATCAAAGCTGGAGATAGTTTGTTAGTGCCACCAACAGGTACACATTTGATTAGAAATACTGGTGAAAATCGTCTTTACGCATTAACAATTATGGTTCCTAATGAGGATTTTTCGGAATTAATTCGTCGTGGTGTTCCTGTAGAATTAGACGCTGAAGATATGATTGTTTTAAAAAGATTAGATTCTTTAAAGTTTGTCTAGTAATGTAGTAATGTAGGTTGGGTTGAGCGATAGCAAAACCCAACATTTTCAAGGATATTCTTAGAGGATGTTTTAAAAGTTTTCAAGGTATAAATTAACCCCTCTTGTAAACCTCTCCCCGCACCCCTCCCCTAATTTTTTTCAACAATGCCACCATTATCTATGGCACTATAAGTATCATTATTAACTAAACCCAACCAAGGATCAGAATTAGGAGTTAAAAACAATTCAGCATAAACTTTTTCATTCAATTGATTAATATCTGATATTTTATTTTCTTCTAAAAACCATTGATGAATTTGTCTGTGTAGCATATATTCGTTTCTAACTGTATCTAAAGCCATAACGGTTTCAAAGTTACGAATTATTTGAGATAAATTATTTTTATTTGTGGTATTTGGTAATTTTTTATCCTCAATTAAAGTTATACTATTTTTATCAAGTTCGGCATCATTTTCATACAGTTTAGCTAATTTATTCCAAGTTGCTTGGTCAAGAATTTCTGAAGAAATTTCTGATGTTTCTGGTTGAATAGAATCAAGAATTGGTCTTTCAACGACTGCTTTAGAAACTGCTAAAGAACTTGCTAATCTAGCGCTAGGAATTGATCTAGAATTATTTGTGCGGACTAAACGAGGTGGAGATTTAATACCTAATTTAGATAAATCTGTTCTCCATTGGTTTTGAATATCATCAAGACGGCGAAGATGATATTGTTGTAATAATAAATTGTATCTTTCACCACTTTGGGTACTCAAACTTTTAGCTATTACTTTCCCTTGCTGGAGTTGTTTAAGAAAAGCTTTTGGTCCATAAAGTCCAGGAATGGCATCAATAGGACGACCAGCACTATCTAAAATGTAATGAATACTATTACCAGTGATTGTTCTTTCTAATTTGCGGCCGTCACCAAAATCAATTGTGACTTTAGGAACAGGACGAACTGTTTGCCAATGTAAGATAAAGTTATTTCTTAATTCTTGGGAAATTGCAGCATTTGGATATAATGCTACTCGAAAAAAACGGCTATTTGCACAACTGAGGTCTGTATCTAATCTTCCTAATAATCGTAAAGAAAGTATTGGTTTACCACTGATTTTAGCAGCCGCTTTGGCCTGTTCTAAATCGGTATACCAATATAATTTGGAAGCATAACAATCTCGTTGTTGACACAATTGATCTAAAGCTGTTTTAATTTGTGGTTCAGGTGGAGATTTTAGGTTATTAATATAGGATTTGAGGAATGTTTGTAATCCTGCCTCTCCTTGTGTCCGTAATTGTGTAACTTCTTCAGGTAGTTTAGATGTGTTTAATTCAGGATTTTGAGTATAACCTGCTGGTGAAAAAATAAAACTAGCAAGGATGAAAAAAAAGGGAATTTGTAAGTTAGTTAGGCTCATATTTTTTGCTCTCTTTTTTATAATTGTGAAAAAAGATTTTGCCAATCAATAATAGTTGGTCTATCGCCTTGATTGACCATTTCAAAAACTTTATTAATGGAACTTGGATAAGATAAACTTTCTACACAAGCTGCGGCTACATCAATCCGGCTGGTATCCCCTGAAAGTGTGTCTCCTGTTCCGAAAACAACGTTTAATTTACCTTCACTTGTGGCTTTGAGTAAGGTATTGAGATCATAGGATGTATAGGGTCCATCGGTTAAACGTCCAGGACGAATGATAGTATAAGATATTCCTGAATTAATAATGGCTTGTTCTGCTTTTTCTTTAGCATCAAGCACACCAAAAAGATTGAGAATATTAAAAGGAAATTGATGTTTGCGAAGAATGCCGCAAGAAGAAACAAACACGAAGCGGTTTAAGTTTTTTGGTGCTGCTGAGATCAGATTAATTACACCTTGAGTATCAACTTTAGTGGGGGTATTTTTCGCTTTATCTTCTAGGAATTGGGGATTAAATATGGTGATTCCTAATTCGATAATGTTGGGAGTTTGGTTAAATTCCCATCTTGCAGAAGGAAAAGCGGTAGTTCCTGTACAACAAATAATAGAGCTGATATTTGCCATTGCGGCTGTGAGAGTGCTGGGTTGACAAATATCACCAATAACAACTTCTACTTTGTCGTTAAACATTTTCGTGGCTTTTTCTGCATTCCTGGTGAGAATACGCACTGGTAAGCCTTTTTCTAATAGTTTACCAACTACAAGTTGTCCAACTCCACCTGTAGGACCAACAACCAAGATGAGATCTTCACTAGTATTCATAAATGGAACCTTTTTTGTATAGGATATATTTAATCTACAACAATTTTGGTTTTGCCTTTATGTCCATGAATTAATTGAATTTGTTCCCATCCTTCAGTATACCAGGCTGTTGATTTAGGTGCTTTTAACCATTGCATAACGGCAATATTAGCAGAATTGGGACTAAAATCTGGATGATAAAGTTGAAAGTAACATCCTATAGCAACTATCCCAATACCGCTGATAGGTAGAGTCGAAGGCAGGTATTATCCCGCGCTCCTCTCTGTTAGATCCGTGCGTACCCGTTTCCGTGTACACGGCTCCCGATATTCTTAGCTTTCGCTTTTGCTCATGTGAATGTAATCGTGGCAGCTTTCGTGAATGGCTAGAAGGTTTTTAGTTTTCCAGTTTTGGTGGTTCCCATCAACATGATGAAGATGTACCTTCTCGTCACTGAGCATTTTTAACTCACAATGACCACATTTATGGCTTTGCCGTTTGAGGGCTTTAGAGGTATCGTTGTTATAGAGCTTGCTGTTACGCTCGCTCCAATAAATCAAATCTCCGTCGTAGGGTGATTTCTCACCTTTGACATTGATGTGTTTATTTTCGGAGTAAGGAACTGCTGGAAATGCCTTCTTTATTAGCTCTTGGCTAGTGTGGCGATTCTGCTTAGATTCCTTGTTGAATACCTTAAAAGCTCTGTGATTGATGTGCCATAAGGAGAACCTAGACCCATCCATCTTGCAGAAGCGGTGGTAATTCCTCCAACCTCTAACTACAGGGCTTAGTTTCTCAGCCTTTGTGGTAGCACCATAATTCGAGTTGTTGACGATGTGTTTTACTTTCTTGCGAAAAGCCTTAAAGTTGTCCGCTGATGGGACGCATCTAAACTTCCCGTTATTCTGGACTTTGAAGTTCCAGCCGAGGAAATCAAACCCATCTGTCGTGGCGGTTAGCTTTGTCTTTTTCTCACTGACTTTCATTCCCCGCTCTGCTAGGAACTGACTGATTTTGTCAAGTATTTCTGTGGCATCGTCTTGGGGTCTGAGTATTATCACCATGTCATCCGCATAGCGGATTGTTGGCTCAGTAATCTTTTCCTTTGAGGTTTTGTCTGTAATTCTTTGTTTAGCATCCGTATGATATCTATGAATACTTTCAATTCCATTTAAGGCGATGTTAGCTAATAGTGGACTTACCACCCCGCCTTGAGGTGTTCCCTGTTCGGGAAATTCTGGATTAACTCCGGCTTTGAGACATCGGAAGATTCCCTGTCTTATGCTATAAGGAGCGATGAGTCTATCCATGATGGCGGTGTGGTTTATCCTGTCAAAGCATTTTTCGATATCGAGTTCTATAACTCGTTTATCTATTCCGTTAACGCGCGAGCTTAGGTTAAGAAACAGGATTTTCTGAGCGTCATGCGCCGAGCGTCCCGTCCTAAACCCGAAACTGAAGGCGTGGAAAGTTGCCTCGTGGGCTGGTTCTAATGCGTATTTGATAAGGCATTGATATGCTCTATCTGCAATAGTGGGGATTTTCAGCATCCTCATAGTACCGTCCTTTTTAGGGATGGGTATTTCTCTTAGTCCCTGGTGTTTCCAGTTGCTAACGGATGCTTTTAGCAGTTCATTAAGCTCAAAGCGTTCCTTATAGTTAAGGGACTTTTTGCCATCAATTCCTGCGGTCTTTTTCCCAGCGTTTAGCTGTGATACTTGACGGATAGCCAGTAGTCTCGCTGCGGTTGATTTCAGAATCAGCTTTTGTAGGGACTTAGCTTTGCGCTTGTCGCCAACTTGAACCGCTTTGTACACTCGTTTTTGTAGGCGGAATAAGCTACGGCGGAATTTCTTCCAGGGCAACGTCTTCCAAGATTCACTAGAGTTTTCTCTGTGTCCAATCATGCTCTGCTCCAATTTGTGTATTCTGAACACCTTGCGAAAATTACTTCGCATCCTACCCGAATTGAGGGGGTTCCGCTGCTCGTCCAGCCTACTTGTAGGGTTCGACCGCCCTTAGACCCTCAACCCGTTTTTATTCGTTCCCTCGGTTGATTATTAGTTCCGTTAGGTGTAGCCATTTCAACCACTGGATTCCCTGGACTCTTGCCGTTATTTACAGAATATGCGGCGGGAATTGGCTCCAGTGAAGTCAGGTGTTATATGTTGTGTCCTGCTCAAATGTAGGTTGCTTTTCTAGGCTCTGTTTCACCTTGGGAACTCCCCGTTAACGCCAAGTGTCATCCCACAACGGATGTCTGATTGCGTCCTGTTCCCAGCTTCGACCTCCCGAAACCGAGTCGGTTCATCGTGGGCAGGTAGGGAGTCATACCTGAGTCTGGTAGATGGGACTTGCACCCATATCAGACCGAGAGTTCAACCTTTTTCCATGTTTGGATTGGGTTGGTTAGTTTATGTGCGGGCTGATTACCGTGATTCAACTAACAACGAATCGCACCCTGTCACATCTTTATCTCTGATTAGTTTAAAACTTTGGAGATGATAACCATCTAGCGAGGTTTCTGCAAATACTAATTTTCTCCCTCTTTGATTTTGCAGTTGTTGAAAAGATGGAAAATAGGGAAAAGTAGCATGACTGGAATGTGGTAATCTTCTAGCGATCGCTACTTGTCCATCTGGTAAAATAAAACCACCACCGATAATCTGTTGTAATGGTTTTGCTTCAGGTTCAATTAACCAAAATGTTTGCTGTTTTAGTTCCATAAGCATATTTTTTATTTGCAAGATATTTTTATTTTATTTGTATAAATTCTATATTACGTAGGGTGGGTATTGCCCACCAAAACCAGGATAAACTAAAACGCACCTAATTTAAATATAGGGATGCCCACCCCACAATATTTAGACTCCTAACAGGTTATGGTGGGCTACTTGTCCATCTGGTAAAATAAAACCACCACCGATAATCTGTTGTAATGGTTTTGCTTCAGGTTCAATTAACCAAAATGTTTGCTGTTTTAGTTCCATAAAGATATTTTTTTTTAATCGCTGTTTTTATTTTATCAGTAATGCGTTAAAATTTTAATTACTCATTTCTATCGGTTAAAAATTTATGGTTAAGAAAATTCGCCGTTTACCAAGTTTGAGAAAGAAGTCACACGGTAAGAAATTTTATCATGAAGCAGGAACTGCACCAGGAACAATAATTGTTGATGAAGATGCGGAACAACCAATTATTTTTTTAATTGACTATAACAAAACTGAACTCATTCAGAAGCAAATCAGTTACCCGGAAGAATGTATTGACTATTTGGATACAGAATCTGTTTCTTGGGTAGATGTTCAAGCTTTAGGAAATCAAGATATTGTACACCGTTTAGGTCAAACTTTTGATTTACATCCTCTGGTTTTAGAAGATATTGTCAATATGGTAGAACGACCAAAAATTGAAGATTATGAAGAACAATTGGTGATTATTGCCCATATGGTTGTACCTAATAATAATACTGGCAGTTTTTATAGTGAACAAGTAAGTTTAGTTTTAGGCAAATATTATGTATTAACAATCCAAGAAGAACCGGAACATGATTGTTTTGATGGAGTCAGGACGAGAATTGATAAAAATAAAGGTATTATCCGCAGTCAGGGCAGTGATTATTTAGCTTATGCTTTATTAGATGCAATTATTGATGGATTCTTCCCGGTTTTAGAACTTTATGGCGAACGAATTGATGAGTTAGAAGAGGAAGTAATTGTTAATCCTAGTCAACAAACATTACAAAAAATATATCAAATTAGGCGGGAATTATTGCAACTACGTCGAGCAATTTGGCCACAAAGAGATGCAATTAATTCTTTGATTAGAGATGGGAGTGAATTAATTAGTGATGATGTGAGAATTTATCTGCGAGACTGCTATGATCATGCAGTACAAGTGATGGATATAGTGGAAACTTATCGAGAATTAGTTGCTGGATTAATGGATGTGTATTTATCGGCAGTTAGTAATAAAATGAATGAGATTATGAAACTGCTAACGGTGGTTTCTTCTATTTTTATTCCTTTGACTTTCATTGCTGGAGTGTATGGGATGAATTTCAATACCGAGAAATCACCGCATAATATGCCCGAATTAAGTTGGTATTGGGGCTACCCCCTATGTTTAGGAGCGATGGCGTTAATTGCGCTGAGTCTGCTATACTTTTTTTGGCGACGGGGTTGGCTGACTAATTCTGTTAATTTCCAAAAAGATTTACATCGCTAAAATTAAAAAAATCACAGTTGGGACAATTTAATCAGTCTGAACTATGATTCTTGTGATGAAGATGATTTTGATGATTTATTTAAGAACAAGTTCTCATCATCTTCATCGCTAAAATCTATAAAATAGAGACGTTTGATTAAACATCTCTAAGTGGTGAGGACAATTAAATAACAGGTGCGGCTGTAAATATAAACCACAGCAATAATGCTAAAACTAAAACACCAATTTTCACAAGCAGATAGGTATAAGCATGAGGGATAAGCAAATTTTGGGTTGTCATAAAACCTCCACTTACTAGTAATTAACTAGTTATTTAACAGAAGGAGTCTTTTTTTAAACTCTTTTTTCCCTACCTTTCTATTATCGCTTATAATTGACACTCTCAGGGAAGACAGCCACTGAGATTCTACTGACAGAATTAGATTAAGAGTTTAGCTCAATCTAATCTCGCTGCGACCGTCAATCAATTTTGGATTTACGTTAGCGAAGCGTACGCAGCGCAGCGAGTATTTTGGATTTTGGATTTACTCCACCCTAAAATGTGGAGCTTGAGGATTTTTGATTGGCGTTAGCGAAGCGTACGCAGCGCAGCGAGTATTTTGGATGAGTTCCGTCCTGAAGGGGTGGGGCTTGTACTAGGCTGTTGACTTTGAACCCTTTACCCCATAAGGCTTCATGCAAAAAATATGTCGTGTGTTCTTGCGGGAAAACGGCTGTTGCAGTGGTTTTCCCAAAAACAAAAAATAACACGAATAATTTTCCGAAAAATCCCTCAAAAACACACAAAGTCAACAGCCTAGGCATTGCCCACCAAAACCCGGATATTGTGGGCATTGCCCACCCTACAATACTTAGATATTGTATGGCTACACCACGCAAGCTATCAGAAATAATTTAGGATTCCTATATATATCCCCGACTTCTCAAAGAGGTCGGGGATCTGGATAAAGTAGTGATTTACATAACAATATTTTATATTGGCATAGATTACTATTAAACATTTAGTAATTAGTCATTGTTCATACTAATTATTAGTGCAGCTTTACAGAATTACCAGGTTAAGCATTTTCTTTTGAGAAGTTAGTTTTATCAGGACTAGATGAAATCGGGATCACTCAATAAAAAAATAACTAACAAAACTAAAAAATTATGAAATTTTCCCTAGCCGCAAATGCTGTACAAGCGCGTCAGACAAAAGAGAGATTTGCTAAACCAGAAGAACAATTATCTTATGAATTAGGCAAAGCAGTACAGGAATTACCACCGCTTTATACAAGATTGTTAGCGGGAACAATTAGTATTGTGATATTTGGGACAATTTCTTGGGCGCAGTTTTCAGAAATTGATGAAGTCGCTACAGCCACAGGAGAATTAATTGCTTCTACCCAAGTTAGACCGGTAACAGCTTTGGGTAATGGTTCTATTTTAGCAGTGAAAGTGAAAGAAGGCGATCGCGTCACCAAAGATCAAATTATCATTCAACGTGATCCCAATTTCCAACAAACTGATGTTAACCGTTTAGCTAAATCTAGTAAATTAATTGAAGATGATTTACAACGATTACAAGCTGAACGTTCTGGGGGAAAAACTGCGGGAACAGTTTTGCAAGATGAACTTTTAAACTCTCGGTTATTAGACTATAAAGCCAAACAAGCAGCAGCAGCGGCAGAAGTTAAACGTCAACAGTCAATTCTTACTCAAGCCAAAGTCCGTTTGAGTCGCTTACAAGAAAATTTGACCAATGCTAAAATTGGTTTTACTAATGTCGAAAAAAACTTAGAGAATGCAAAAAGTCTGCGTTCTATGTTAGATAATAATTTATCTATTGCCAAACAAAGAGAAGAAAATCTTCGTACCTTGCTTGAACCAGGGGCTTTAACTAGAGTTGATTATCTAGATGCTAAAGAAAGATTAAATCGAGTGAATACAGATATTATCAGAAGTTCAGATGAAATTACCAAAAACCAAAATAATTTAACAGAAGCAAAAGATAAAGTAGCTTCTTTAGCAAAAGATATTGCGGCTCAATTTCAAGAAATCAATCAAGCAGAACAAGCTTATCAAACAGTCCGTAATCAAAATATCCGTTTAACCTCAGAACGTCAAAGTGAAATTCTCACCCAAATCAACAAACGCAAAGAAGAACTAACTACAGTTGCTGGTCAATTAGAACAAGCTAGAAAACAAAAAGATGGGGAAACTATCAAAGCCCCTGTAGCTGGAACAATTTACAAAATTAAAGCTACTAAAGGGCCAGTGCAATCGGGAGAAGAACTACTATCAATTTTACCAGAAGGGGAAGAAATGCTACTAGAGGTAAAAGTTCTTAACCGTGATATTGGCTTTATTAATCAGGGAATGAAAGCAAAAGTGAAAATTGCCACCTTTCCGTTTCAAGAATTTGGTGTAGTTGAAGGTGAAGTATTACAAATCAGTCCCAATGCCACAATTGATAAAGAATTAGGCTTGGTTTTTCCCACCAGAATTAAACTAAGTAAACATTCTTTAAATGTGCGCGGACAAGATGTAGAATTCAATCCAGGAATGGCTGCTAATGCCGAAATTGTCACTCGCAAAAAGTCGGTTCTCACATTCATTATTGAACCTATTACTCGACGTTTCAGCGAGGCATTTTCTGTGAGATAGTTGTTAGTGGTCAGTAGTCAGTAGATGTTTAAAACCCTTGCAGTTTAACTAAAAATAACCGCGCAAATGCGAAGGCTAATTGCCCAACCCTTCTCTTCCTTCTTCCTTCTTCCTTCGCGTCCTTCGCTCCTTCGTGGTTTATTAACTCCTGACTCCTGAATCCTAACTTCTGACTGATTATTCCATAGCTTCATTGACAGGGAATCTATCAATTAATTGCATAGCCCGTTGAGCATTACGCCGCAACATATCTGGTAAATTAGGAACATGAGGAATCTGGGATAATAAATCCAGAGTTCGGCGTAAAATTCGCACCACGTCCCCTTCATCTAAAGTAGTTTTTTCACATAATACTTTCCACTCTACTCCCAACGCCCACTGTTCCACTAAGGAAATCAAACTGATAAAACGAGTTTCTAAACCTACGGGTAAGGCTACACCATGACGATACTGCACCTTTAACACAGAACGGCGAATAGGTTGCAATGTTAACCAAGCTGCGTCCGCTTCTGGAGACAGATTAAAGTCAATTTTCGTATCTGGACGGGGGGCTTCAGTCACCAAAGCAGCTACTATTGCGGCTAAGTTATGGGGACCGATATTATCTAACTCACCACTGGACAAGACTAAACCTAACCACAACTCATTTTCACCCCGAATTGCTGCGGCTATTTCTCCTAATTTTGTGGGGACTAAATTATCCAAACATTCAAAGGACTGTAAAATCTCAATTAAGCAGAGAAATTCTTCCCAATATCTTTGAGATTGTAGTGATACTTGTGATTGCAAGTGTTCAATTTCGGCTTCTAATTCGACACAACGCGCCCGATTTTTAAATATTTTGGCAATATTCCCAGATTTATAGATGGGATGGTTTTCTAACTGTTCTTGAACCGCAGTTAAGCGACTAAGTTGTTCCCGTACTTCTGTAGGTAGATGGTTAAATTCTTCAGGATTGGGTATACTTTGAGCGATCGCTATTGTAGTTTCTTCACCACGAATAGTTTGTCCTCGTTTTAAACCTAATTCTGAAGGTGGTATCAGATCTTCTGGTACTTCTACTCGTGGCATTTCTGCATACATATCTAAGATATCTGCTGAAGTTGCCACATACCAACGGTTATTTTGCCCCAAGCAGACAAAGTAAGAGGTTTCACCAACATTCACGGCTTTGTCAACTAACACTGCTGTGATAGGCAGGGGTGACATGGCGTTTCTGTCGTTGAGACTCAACATAGTTCCCGATATGGCAAAATCTAGCATCATTGCCAATTGTGCCTGTCTATCTTCCTGTGCTTGCTCTTGCAGGGTTTTGAAAATTTGGCGTTCTACTTTGAGTCGTTGACGCAATTTTTCATATTGCATCACTTCATTTTCATCAATAGCTGCCAATTGTGACTGAATTTGCGATAATTCGCCTTGAACTTGCGCCAGTTCTTCAAAATCTGGTTGCAGATGCAAGTTGGACATATATTGTCCAAAACTGCGTTCTATCAGTTCTCTGGCTTTTTCTATGGTGTGGGTTTGCAGCAGGTTCAATACCATGCCGTAACTGGGTGTAAACTGACTAACTAGGGGATCAGCTTTAGATGTAGCTAAATAGGATGCTTCCTTTGCTCCTTCAAAGGGGGTTTGCAATGTCACGACATAACCTTGTAGATCCATGCCTCGACGACCAGCGCGACCTGCCATTTGCAGGAATTCGGAAGCGTTGAGCAACCTATGTCCGTTATCAGTCCGTTTAGACAGGGTAGAGATTACTGTTGTCCGGGCGGGCATATTAATTCCCGCTGCTAAGGTTTCGGTAGCGAATACGACTTTAATTAATCCCTGTTGAAACAGTTCTTCAACTAATCCTTTCCACGCTGGTAAAATCCCCGCATGGTGAGCAGCTATACCTCGATACAGTGGGGCAACTTGTCCAGCCCTGCCAGCATCGGGATTCCGGCGTAAAAAGTCATCAATCTGTTGCCGCAGGATTTGAGATTCATCATTATTAACTAACCATAAATCACCAACTTCTTCTACGGCTTTATCACAGCCCCGACGACTGAAGATAAAGTAAATTGCCGGGAGCATATCCCGTTCCTGAAGTTGACTAAGGGTATAAATAATACCAGGCGGTTCTGGTCTACCAGCTTTGCCTTTTTCCCAATATCCTTTTTTAGCTTTTTTAACTAAGCGGGGGTTAATTTTGGTATTCGTTTCATTTAATAACGGAAATAACCCTTTGGGATTACAAAAGTTAAATTCTAAGGGAACGGGGCGGAAATCGGAGTAAATTAGGTCTGTTGGCCCGTGAACATGATTTAACCAACTGGTGAGTTGATCACTATTGGCAACAGTAGCGGAAAGGGCTACAAGTTGGACGGCACGGGGACAGTAGATAATTGATTCTTCCCAAACTGTCCCCCGTTGGCGATCGTTCATGTAGTGGCACTCATCTAGCACCACAGCCTCAACGTCTGTCAAGGAAATGCCAACTTGTCCTATAGGTGTACCATAGAGCATATTGCGGAAAATTTCTGTGGTCATGACCAAAATTGGGGCATCCCTGTGAATGGAAGCGTCTCCTGTGAGGAGTCCAACTTGATCAAAGCCAAATTTTTCGCGGAAGTCGCGGAGTTTTTGATTAGATAACGCCTTTAAGGGAGTGGTGTAAAATACCCGTTTCCCGCGAGATAAGGCGCGATAGATAGCATATTCCCCAATTAGGGTTTTTCCTGAACCGGTGGGCGCACAGACGACTACTGAGCGGTCAGCATTGAGGGAGGCGATCGCTTCTTTCTGGAATTGATCTAATTCAAAGGGGAATATTGACTCTGGGTCAATATCATTAACAGAGGCTGGATAATTCACTCAATCATAATTTACTAAGCAGACCATCTACTATCATAACGTGATTAGTGGTTTGCTAGGTTGACATGAAAAACTAAGTTGCAGGGGTATTATTTAGCCTGTGTTAATCATTTGATTATTTCGGCAATTTTGCGAAGGACTTGACACGCACTCTCTAATTCAGTTTGGGTAGAGAGAGGGGCAAATACTCGTGACAGGGCATAGTGTTTATTTTCTATCTTAACGAACACAATATCATCACCGTTGGTTAACATTCCCAAAGTCGGTAAATCACTATTTGGACTAGCCATTAAGTAAGCTAGAGTTTGCGGCAATGCCGACCAAACTGATAGCATAGTTTTTTTGGATTCTAAAACAATTATCCATAGGCGATCCCGTAATACCAGTACATCTATTCGACCCTGTAGAGTTTCTTCGCTATCAGCTATTGTTATTTGTACAGATTCTTCTGCTTTGATGAGAAAAGGTGGATCATATAAACCTGCAACGGTCAGCAATGGAGAAACAAGTAATAGCATCACTGTACTTTCTAACAAATGTCCGTTAGAACGGTGATAAATATAACGCTGCCATAAAATTTCTAGGTTGGTGCGATCGCTAGAATTAATTTCAGGTAATTGATCATGCCATTCTGTAAAAAAATCCTCAGATTCACTGCGACTCAAACCAAATCGTTTTTCTGCTTCAGCGATGGTGGTGATGGTTTCAGTAACGGCTAGTGTTTGCATAGTGGATTTTTTTCAGTAGCTGTGTTTATATCATCACTGCAACTTTACCAACTTGCGTGGATGGTTCGGGTATGGGTTGTCCATCTTCTTTCAATACTTCTAGATAGAGTGCGATTGCTTCTCTAATATTTTCCTGTACTTCTGCTAAAGTATCGCCAATGCTGACACAACCAGGTAAGTCAGGAACATAAGCGCCCCAGTTTGTCTGGCCACGTTCGTAGATGACTGTGTACTCAATCATTTTTTCCTTCATAATTTTGCTTGCTTCCAAATTGATGAGAGTGTACCGACTGGAATGTCATCACTTGGTTTTCCGGGTACAACTACGATACCTAATTTACTTTGATGTTTGAGGATACGATGACTACCTCTGGTGCGATCTATATACCAACCATCTTCTTCCAGGATTTTGAGAACTTCTCTAACCTTCATAATTTACAAGCAGACTATTTGCCATCATAACTTGATTAGTGATTTACTATGTTGAGGGGAAAAGCACAAATCGTAGCCTGATTTACTATTTTAAAGACAATCAATCATTTTGTGTTTAATTATACAGTTATATCTTAAACATTAATTTTTGCTTATTCTTTGGTCAAGAGCTAAAATGCTTGTCATGCAAGCTCAATCAAATATTATTATATGCCGAATTACGCTAGAGACATAACTACTTTACAGTCCTACGCTGCAATGTGGTGGACTGAAAATTTAAAGGATGAAAATGCAACAATAAGTGTTATTCCTAGATTGCTTGAGACACAAGAAGATTTCATTTCAATTTTACAATTGAGCAAAAAGAACCCCATGCAAGTCTTCGAGCTTGTCAAAGCAGCGAAGTTTCCAGCAAACTTATTCCTAAAACACTTGGTTATTATTTCGGACTATGGTGGTGAACCCATTCAAAGACTGGGAAAAAGTTTCACAGCTATTTTTACTAAAAGAGATAAGACGGGTAAACCAGTCATGGATTATGTCTGGAGAGGAACAAATTACCAGTATGTCTTTGAGTCAATGCCCGTTAAAGGCTTAGGTAATGAAAAACTTGATATTGATGGAAATGGGTTGCAATCAGATAAACCTTTTGATAGTCTTAAACGTGACATGACGATGATTTTGCTTTATGCAAGCACTTCTGATGTATCCGAACAAGCTGGCTTAGAAGTCTGTCTTCTTGGTTCTTTGCTTGGTGATGAAGCGGGTTTAGAGCGTCATATAAAGCAAAGATATATAGTTGTTAGTAGGATAACAGGTGGTGCAAATGCAAATTCTTTAGGACAATTAGCACAAAGTTATATTGTCAAGTACCTGAAAGAAAAATTGGGAAATGAATTTAATATTACCAGTAATGGATCAATTATATTGCATGGTTATGGTAAAACCACTGGAATGCCTTTTGATGTAGTTGTCACAAAAGGAGGCAAAAGTGTGGGAATTGAAGTTAGTTTTCAAGTAACAACCAACAGCACAATAGAAAGAAAAGCAGGACAAGCAGCCGAAAGACAAGCTCTGATCAACGCTGCTGGTCACAAAATAGCCTATGTTATTGATGGGGCTGGAAATTTCCAACGCTCTGCTGCTATCTCTACAATTTGCAAGCATAGCCATTGTACAGTTGCCTATTCTGATAGTGAGTTTGATATTTTAGCTGATTTTTTGCGTGAGAGTTTGTCATGATTCGTTTTATTGATCTTTTTGCAGGTATTGGTGGAATGCGCCTCGGTTTTCAGCAAGCGTGTGATGTTTTGGGAATAGAATCTCAATGTGTACTTAGCTCTGAAATTGATAAAAAAGCTATTGAAACATATATACTAAACTTTGATGATCAACCGACTGGAGACATCCGAGAAATTGATCTAATACCTGAATTTGATTTTATGCTTGCTGGTTTTCCCTGCCAATCTTTTTCTTATGCAGGTAAACAACAAGGCTTTGGAGATACCAGAGGAACGCTCTTTTTTGAAATTGAAAGACTACTAAAAATTCATAAGCCACAAGGTTTTATGCTTGAAAATGTCCGTGGTTTAACAACACATGATCAGGGTAGAACCTTTAAAACAATTATTCATGCTTTGGAACAACTTGGTTACGGTGTTCATTATCTTTTACTCAACAGTAGTAACTTTGGTGTACCACAGAATCGTGTTCGTATATACATATTAGGGCTACTTGGTAAAAAGCCAATAATTACACTTATGTCAGATAAAGGTGCTACTGACTCTCATACTTTTAAACAACAGCAATATCAGCTAAGTCTTTTTGATCAAACTGATTCAGTTATCAAGGTTAAACATATTCTAGAAAAAAAATGTTCTGAAAGTTATTATCTCTCAAAAAAATTTGAACAGCAACTTTTTGATGCTGTAGATGGTCAATTTGAAAAGCTTCATGGTGTTCGGCTTATTGACTTTCGTGGAGGCAATTCTATCCATTCTTGGCATTTAGGGATTAAAGGCAAGTGTACAAAGGATGAGCGTGATTTTATGGATGCCTTAATATCCCATAGAAGGCATAAAGAATTTGGTGATCACCAAGATGGTAAAAGCTTAACTCTAGAACAAATTAAGACATTTTTCGATCATGAAAATATCGAAAATATTATTAATTCACTCATTGAAAAAAAATATCTTAAAGAAATGAATGGAAGATATAATCCTGTAAGTGGAAATATGTCTTTTGAGGTTTTTAAATTTCTCGATCCTGAGAGTATTTCCATAACCCTGACATCATCAGATGCGAATAAGTTGGGTGTAGTCCAAAATGGGCGACCTAGAAGAATAACGCCTCGTGAATGTGCAAGATTACAAGGCTTTCCAGAGTCTTATATTCTTCATCCAGATGATAGTGCAACGTATAAACAGTTTGGTAATGCTGTAAGTGTGCCTGTAATTCAAGCAATTTTAGAGGACTTCATAGCAAATAATAGTCTCACAAAAGTAACTTTCTATTCTCCTGTGATAGCTCCGCTCGCGGAAGGCAACACATCCAGGTAAATCTGGAACATAAGCACCCCAGTTTGTCTGTCCACGTTCGTAGATGACTATGTACTCAATCATTTTTCTCCTATTACATAGACTCACAATTTTACTCCCAGTTCACGCAGGTATCTATTCATATCATTTTCTGCTTTAGCACGTTCAGTCTCTAATTCTCGCAGCTTAATCATTTCTGCCTCAATATCAACTTTGTCATTTTCGGTTTTGGGAGGTAGCACATAGCGATTGATATTAAGGATATAGTCATTGTTTGCTATCTCTTTAAGAGATGCGACCTTAGCATACCCTTCTTCATCTGTAAAAGCTTGATAAATGGTAACAATATCAGTAATATCTTCAGATTGTAAATAATTTTGACTTCTCATCCTTTGATATTTGCTACTAGCATCAATGAATAAGACTTTCTTTTTACGTTCTTCTTGTTTATTTCTATTAAAAATCAGAATACTGGCAGGAATACTAGTTCCATAAAATAAATTTGGTGCAAGACCAATAACAGCTTCGATTAGGTCTTCTTCCAGAATTCTTTGGCGAATTAAGCTTTCTTGCCCTCCGCGAAACAATACACCATGCGATACTATTATGGCAGCTTTACCTATTCTTGTTAATGTA
>JANMEE010000133.1:0-60726 GCA_031376645.1 Dolichospermum sp. OTE_75_concoct_329_sub
AACTTTTTTCTGTGGGATCTGACACCCGGAGATCCCCCTAAATCCCCCTTAAAAAGGGGGACTTTGAGGAATTTAGCCCCCCTTTTTAAGGGGGGTTGGGGGGATCTCTATTAATTCTGATACTTTTCAAACATCCTCTAACACAACTAGAAAAATTCCGCCAAGGTATCTACGATTCATTGGGGAAGGCCAGAGATGCAGTATTAACAAGTCCAAGTATCACATCATTTGTAAGCTTGTCACAAAGCCCAGTATTTAGACGGCAATGGTCAAGTATTTATGCCGCACTGCATGATAGGACTAGTTTTCAGTAGGTCTACCACTTCCTCTAAAATATCTCTTAGATATCAAAATGTAACCTCCTCTAAGATACAAGGTTGGGTTAAGGCACGAAACTCAACAAATACGTTGGGTTTCCCTTCGCTCAACTCAACCTACCAAAAAATAGCAAAGGTATTAATAAGTAACAAGTAATAGTAAAAAGTTTGTATTTATAGGATAGCACCTTCAGATTTAACTAATTTAGATGAAAACCGCTGTCTAGCATAATTATAAATTTCATAATCTCCTTGGGACATATCAGCAATTCTTTGTTTTACTTCGTCAGTAAATAACTGGTGAAAAGATGATTTTTCTTCATTAGATAAATTGGTATCTAGGACTTCTTTTGTAGTTCTGAGAGAAGCAAACTCTAACTTTAGACCCAATATGCTATGGCATTGTTCAGCAAAATATGGCAAAGAATCTGTAAAACCAATCAGGTGGAAATCATCTACGTTTTGTTTGGCTTGTTCAACATTATTTTCAAAAGACTGACTGGTATGAAAACCACCAAAAAATGCTGTGTATTGGTTAGTCTCAAACTTGCCACGAGCAGATGATAAAAAATATTCTAACTCTTCACTAGGAGAAAACGATTCACCCGCACCCGCAGGAGCATAATTTAATCCTCTTCCTTTTCCATACATAAAGCTAGAAATCACGCGTTTTACTGGATCTCGCAAAACAGTTACAAAGTTATATTTATCACGGTAAGGAGCAAATGCAGATTTACAGTAAGGTACATGACCACTAACAAGCGGGTATCCCTTAGCCATATAATTAATTGCTAAATTGATACGATACTCGTGAAATCGAGGAAGAATAACATCAAGGTCATCAGTATTGTGGATGGCAATAGCTTTGCGAATCGGCTCATGGGTATCTATTAAACCTTCCCAACCTGTCTGCATAGCTATACGCATTGCTTCAAAGGTTGAAGTACCGGCACATTTTCCTAGATGCATAAAAAAAAGCCGAATATCATCTTTAGAAGCAACAGAATCTAGCCTTGTAATTTTTAAATTAGCTAGACGAAGACAATATTTAATTGAAGCAATAACTGGATTTGACATATATATTAATTTCCGGTTTACAAAAAAATATAGATTTAAATATAGCTATACTTTACTAATCCCGCATACTCTAATCGTTCAGTTTCTGCTTTTAAATCTAATTCCCAAATCAATGACGATTCCACTAACTTAACGCTCGTGTTTTTGGCAGGGTAATTCATAATAAAGTCCTCATTGAAATTTAAATTTAAGCGTTGTAGAACATTTACTAAGTCTTGTTTTAAATTCTCTTGCTTACCAATAAAATCAATTTCTGGAGTTGCATACAATCCAAACATCTGAGTTACATAACCTGGAGTTTTCTGATTAACATTAACCATGAACTGATTAAAATCATCACTACCAACATCATTAAGTATATTCCAAGGATGCCACCATCCTTCATTTCCAAATTGATGCCAATTTTTCCAGCGCCCATTGGAAGTTATTTCCAGTGTTGACATATATCTAAAATAAGATTCATACCAAAGCAGAGGATGACGGACAAAACAAAAAACAAATGGTTTTTTCTTAGGATATTTATTAAAAATCTTGTTTGTTAATAAACTAGCAGTCTGTCGCCAAGTATAGCTGTGGTTAATTTGATGAACTGGTAAAATAGCTCTATCAAAATCTGCGTGTTGAGGATGAATAATTTTTTTAACCAACCCACTTTCTTGAAGAACCTTAGTAACCCATATTCCTCCAGTTTTAGGAATATGTAAGAATATGGAACCATCTTTGAGAATTACTGCCATTTTTAAATTCCGAATTAAGATATTTCTTGTATTTTTTGGACTGTGGTGATAATTACAATAAAATAATTTAAACCTAAAAACTTTTTATGTTTTCATGATTTATTAGCTGATTTTAAATCCCTGCCTTTTCATAAATTTCAAAATCATTATTGTAAATATCTTCTATTTTTTTTATTTGGATTTTGGTAGGGCTATAAAGTTTTCTATGTTTATTTTTATTTAACTTGTATGTATTAGCATCTATTCTTTTATCTAAGCCACACTCTTCAAAAGCTAGGTTTATGCCATCGGTGAGATTTTCTAAGCGAAAAATCCTTTTTAGGAGAATATTTCCATCCATATCCGTAATATCTTCCCACATAGGAGCCGTGTGTGTTGTGAAATGGTTTCCCAAGGGAAAATATATAGAATTACTTGTACGCGCCTCTTGTACATGATCTAAAAAAGCATCAAAAGCATATGAGGTACTGAGATGAATTTTACCTGTATCTAAGTATCTTGTAATTGTAGACTTTAGTTTTTTATTTGCTCCTCCGTCTTTCCAATAAAGATAATAAAACATACTGATACATCTATCTATTGGCTCGCGCGAAAATGCGAACGAAAAAATATTGTCCCAACGATCTGAATAAAGATATTTTTTGGCAAATAGACATCTTCTAAACTGATACTCACCCAAAACTACTCGAAAGTTGTTTAAAATGTCATTATATTCTTCACTGGAAGCTTGGATAAAACTCTTTGGTTTTTTAAGCCTATCAACCTCGACGTAGTATGGCTGTAAGAGGCTACGTGTTGTTATTCCTGCCGATTTCTTAATATGAAGCCCAAAAAAATGCTCGTAACTCATAATTAATTTTTCCTTTTTTATTTTGTCCGTAAAAGGCTGTGATAAATTTTTCTAGAATAGACTGTTATAATGCCTCCCAAACCTAACATTAAAGACTTAATTGATTTTTTAGAGAGTGATTCTGATTTAAATCCCAACCAAGCATTCTTTCGAGCATATTTATAAAACCCAGAAGATAAAGCCATATCCATCCACAAAAAACGGAAATCACTTTCTTGACTGGGAGAGTCATTTATCAGAATAGTTGGTATTTTTTCTGGATTTAAATTTCGACGATGGAAAGCTTCTTTAAGAGCCATTTGTTTAACTTGCTGATGATGTTCTTTTCTCTCTATTGTTACATTCTTTGTATGCATTCGATACTTAAGTAATACGTCAGGCAAATTTGCTAACTTACCAACTTCAGCTAATCTAAGAAAAAGATCATAATCTTCTCCTGGTTCAAACTGTGGACGATATCCATTAATTTTTAGTAGCGCTTTTTGCCGAATCATAGAGGCTGGATGCATAATCTTACCTCTTCCGTTCATTTGACTTGAATCAATAGTGTCATGATCTAGAGGAAAATCAACATTTCCTATTGGATCACTTTCTGGATCTATCCGCAGTGCTTGTGAGCCAACGGCTACATAATCTAAATGATTATCTAAAAATGTAACTTGTTTCTCAAACCTATCTGGTAAACAGATATCATCAGAGTCCATTCGAGCAATATATTCTCCTTTTGCCATTGAAAGTCCTAGATTTAAGAGTGGTGAGTAGCCTTGATGTTCACAGGAGATTATCTTAATTCGTAAATCTTTCTGAGCAAAGTTTTTTAAAATTTGTGGGCTTTGGTCAGTAGAGCCATCATCAAGAGCAATAAGTTCAAAATTGAGGAAAGTTTGATTAATAACACTTTCAATCGCTTCAGCTAAGTAACGTTCGCTGTTCCAAATCGGCATAATGACGCTAACTTTGCACATAAATCTTTTTGTTAATGAACATAATTAATAAGGTTTATTAAAAATTAAACAACCATTTATTGAATAATTTCCCTAAGTTTAGCTTTCAATGTTTTTTCATTATGGTAATCAATAAATTCTTTTCTTTTGATCTCATCAAATTGAAAATTGTACAGTAATAAATTGATGGAATTAGTCATTTCTAACAAGTTTGTTGGGTCAACTGCATAACCTAGTTGATAGCTGTTCACTCGTTCAGCCAGAAGTGTCTTATGAGCAACAAGCACTGGCGTTCCCAGTCCAATAGCTTTTGTTAGTTTATTACTACTGTGTTGAAAGTCTGGGTAGCAGATAAAAGCTATATCTGAATAGCGATAAAGTGCATTTAAAGTTTCTTCAGGAGGATAAATGTCAGTCCAGACCAGAAGATTATCTGGAGGTTTTGATAAGCGAGAATTGATATAATCTAACTCATCAGTTTCATAACCATCTAATCTAACTAAACCCATTGCAAAAAATAAAACTTCCGAGTTAGACATGGCGTCTACAAGGCGCAAAAAATGGATTAATCCGTGCTTTTTAGTTAAACTTGCTAGAAATACTATTTTTCTGTTATCTGCTATTTTCACAAGTTCTAACACCAGTGGGGGTTCATCCGCATGACATCGCAAGTAGGAAACGTCTGGAAAATGATGAACTGGGAGAGATTGAAACTTGTTTTTTAACTCAGCAACTAAATGCTCATTAAGCAAACATAGCCCTTTTAAAGATGAATGATCAATTAACTCATGAGATTCACACTCCTGAATAAATTTGTCTTCTGGAGGAGTCCAGATATACAACCCTGACCAAGCTTGAGGTATTAAATACTTATGTAGAAATAATGGTATACTAGCCAAATAACCTTGTAAATCGAGAAGAAATACAAAAGACTCATCTCTTGGGTCTGCCTCCAGAGCGGCATTTTTGACAAGTAACCAACGCCCTATTGCGGAAACGTTAGGTATTGATAAATTAAGGGTATTTTTTTCTATGATACTGAGTAATTTTAGTATAATTCTTTGATACAAAAAAAGTTTTGGTTGACGGATTTCTAAAATTTTATCTGCTATTTCTTGGGGAAAATACGATTTAATTTCATCCTCTCCTAAACATAAAACATCTACTTTATAGTTTAAATCTAGTAGAAGTCTAGTATATAGTAAGAAATATGGACGATGATGCCCTATCCAACTATTCATATCTACTAAAAGTATTCGCTTCATATTTAAAAATAGTTACTGAAGTAAATAATCTTGGATATATTCTGAAAAAGCATCAATAGCGTGAGTAGATTGAAAATTATCAACCACATATTGATGTCCAAATTCTGCCATCTGATTAATTAAGTTGGAGTTATCGAGTAAATTGTTAATAACTTTGCTAATTGATTCAATAGCATCTTTTGAATTTGTATCAACTAAGAAACCACTATGACCATCTTTTATTGCTTCAGTTACTCCTCCATTTCGACCACCAATTACAACATTTTTAAAGTAAGAAGCTTCTAAAAAGCTGATACCAAAGCCTTCAAAATCATTACCATTCTGGTAGTGATTGGGCATGATAAAAATAGAACTAGTATTGAGAAGGGAAAATTTGACAGTATCGTTAAACTCACCTACCAGTAAAACTTGACTGTCTAAGTTTAGAGAAACAATGAGAGATTTTAGTGGTTGGTATTCTTCTCCATTGCCCATGATTATGTAAATTATGTCCTTGTTTCTTTTCAGAATAGGTTCAAGAGATCTAATTGCCAAATCGATTCCTTTACGCTTGATTAAACGACACACACTAGAAATAACTAATTTACCTTTCAAATCGTAATTAAAAAGTTGTCCTAAATCTTCTAGAGAATTAAGATTAAGCTGACGTAAATAATTAATATCAAGGCTAGGATATAAAATATAACTTTTTTTTTCTATACCTGGCTGTAATTTTCCAAACAAGATTGCTGTTGCTTGTGAATTAAAAATTATTAGCTTGGCTTTGGTACTAATATCAGTAAACCATTGAGATTCATTTTGAGATGCAACAATAATATCTTTTCCATGCAGTATAATTGCATACGGAAAATGAAATAAATTTAGAGCAGTAATCCATCTTTTAGAAATGGGGCTAATAATCCAGTTTACGATAATGAATGGGCGTTGATTATGATAAAGCCAATTTTTTATTTGCCATATTTCCATCAACTTTAGTTGGCTAATATAAATTAACGAATAAAGTTTACGCTTCAGAAAATTTTTGTTTTTAAAGGACTTCATCCAAGAAAATTCTTTTGGAGCAGCAACTTTAAAGGTATAAGTTTCATTCTGAATATTAGGTGTAAAAACCTGATCCAAAATTCCTTTAGCATTTAGTTTTTCTGCAAGTTGAAACGAATATTCTGCCACACCTCCTAACATAGGTTTAAAGTCTGTAGCGAGAACAGTAATTTTTCTTGTCATTATGAAGAACCTTTTTTAACTTAACCACTTGCTCATATAATTACATATACCGTTGAGCTTGCAATTCAAGAGGATATTCTCTAACAGATAAATAAATCATCTCCAGAGTATGCTACGGATTTTATGCGATATATTAAAATAACTCAGGCTGAGAACTTTCTTTTTTTACCTGCTTGGCAATTTCTTATCCTCTATTTTATCAGTGGTAGAAAGTAAAAAGCTTTCTGTTTGCTCCATTGTTTCAATTAATTGGTCCGGATTATTTATTAAATTAAAATTTGGAATGCTATAAATTTGGTAATTATATTTATCAGCAAAGCAAATAAGCTCATCAGGAGAACAACCATAAGCTTGTAAGTTTTTCATATTCCACTCTACCAAAATACTAGGATGTTCTTGTTCCAGACATTCAATCGCTCCTTTTAAAACTTCCATTTCGGCACCTTCAACATCTATTTTGATAACCGAAACTGTTGGCTTTCCTTGTTTTTTCCATTGTGAATCCACAGTTGTAACAGGAACAGTAATTTTATTCTTTAGAGGCATTCTACCCGTGTGGATAAAACCATCATAAGCACCAAGATTTTTAGAAGAGAAGCAAAATTCTAAATTTCCAACTTCTGAACCTACAGCTTCTTCTACCACAAACCATCTATCTTTGAAAATACTGGCTTTTAATGTTTGTTTTAGATAGCTTGCAGAGTTTGGAGATGGTTCAAAAGAAATAACAGTACATGAAGCAATGCTTTTTAAAATTGGAATAGCCATCAATCCAATATTGGCTCCAACATCAAAATAAAAACTATTATCGGATAGTAGATTGAGAATAGTTTCAATATTTTCTTTTTCATAAGTCTTTTTATGTAGAGCTTTTTGATAAATGATCGAATTTCTGGGAAAATATACCATTAGTATCATAATAGATAAATGAAGTTGGCTGTAGAAAATATTTAATTTTGTTGAGAATTTTCATCAAAATTTTAGACATATGTTTTTTATAGTTTCAACTAAAGTTATGATTTTTTTCAAGAATCCAATCTATTTTTGGCATAATTATACCAGGACGTCTATCTGAATATTTATCATTAATTCCCTCACCTAAATCCAGTGAAAATTCAGTATAAATTGAATCATTTGTAATCCATTTCTTTGCATGAATTCTAATTTGTAAGCTAATTTTATATAATCCAGGCTTAAGAAGATTAGGATAAATTACTGCTTGTAATTCAAAAGTTCCAGTTTCACGTAGCTGATTTTTACTATCATCATCAAAAGTTCTAAATATAATGTCTCCATTATAACTATTGTACAAATCAAACCCTATCCTCAAGTCCTTCACAGATGATTTCATAAAATATTTAATTATAACTATAATAGCATCAGAGGTTTTAAATAATGTTTTACGTTTACCATTTGAGTCAACTGTTTGAAATTCAAAAACATCTATTTCAGGTGATGAAACATAAAATTCTTGATCTGATTTCTGTATTTTAGACTGATTATTGTCTAAGTAACTTCCTATTGTATATTCAGGAGTACCAATTTTTATAATCTTACCCTCTTGCAATAACACGGCTTGATTACATAATCTACTGATAGCAGCCATATTATGACTTACAAACAATACCGTCCTTCCCTCCTTCCCAACATCCTCCATCTTCCCCAAACACTTCTTTTGAAAAGCAGAATCCCCAACCGCCAACACCTCATCCACAATCAAAATCTCCGGTTCTAAATGTGCAGCCACCGCAAATGCTAACCGTACATACATCCCCGAAGAATATCGTTTGACAGGCGTATCTAAAAACTTCTCCACCTCTGCAAACGTCACTATTTCATCAAACTTGCGCTTAATCTCTTTCTTCCCCATTCCCAAAATCGCACCATTGAGAAATATATTCTCTCTCCCTGTCAACTCTGGATGGAACCCAGTTCCCACCTCCAATAAACTCGCAACTCTACCCTTGATTTTGATGCTTCCTGTAGTTGGTTCAGTAATGCGGCTTAAAATCTTCAACAGTGTTGATTTACCCGATCCATTACGCCCAATAATCCCTACTCTATCACCTTGTTTAATGTCAAAAGATACATCATTCAAAGCCCAAAATTCCTCAAAAGCAGGATTTTCTTTTTTAGCTTGAGGATTAATTAAACTACCAAAAGACTTAACTTTATTAGTAATCACATCTCGCAGTGAGGTGTAACGCTCCTGCTGTTGATGTCCAATAATGTATTTTTTACCTAAATTTTCAACGCGAATAACTGGATCTGACATTTGTAATTAATATTGTAATCTAATGTTTGAAATTTGAATCTTACTTCAAATTTCATTAATTTATTAGCAGGGTGCGTCAAAACCTAGAAATTAGTCCTCATCGCTTAAAATTATCGGATCTGACGCACTCTACATCATCCAAAATTGATAACTAGCAACTTCAGTTAACTGGGTAAATTAATACCTTGTTGTGCTAATAATTTTCGCAGGGTTGCTAATTCTAATTCAGCATTATCTGCTCGTTGTTTTTCTCGCTCTTCTGGAGTAGGCAGCCAATTATTATCTTTATCAAACCATCTTAACCATTGTCTGGTTAATCCTTGGTATTCCCCCTCCCATAATCCCAAACCTAACTCAGCTTCTTCTAACCATACTCCTAAACCATTAATCTCTAATGGTTGATAACGGTTCATGATTAAACCAAAACAATTAAACTCATTAGTATAACGGTTATATACAAAATAATAGGGGATTCTGAGAATTTGCTCATATACCGTCCATTTATTAGGAGGTTGGTTAACCTCCCGTAAATTCTTGCCTAAATCTTCTTTCTCCGTCCCTGGAGATATTAATTCTACCACCACAAAGGGATATGTTCCTTCATACCAGGTAACATAGCTTAATCTTAGTTCTGTTTCGTTATAAAATCGAGATACCCCTAATACCGCAAACCAATCTGGTCGTTTATACCATTGTGTATGTTTAACGTCGTAATATAAGTTTAAATCACTAGCAGTAAATATATTATCTTCTGTATAAGTTGGTGGACGAAAGGTACTACGCAATAATTCTGGTTGTAAAAGATGAAATTCGTCTGGCAAACCTGGTTCTTCCTGATTTTCACTAGGTAAATCATACATGGTTGGCATGGTTTCTTGAGGAGATAATGGTTGATTAGTTTGATACATAATTGATTAACTCCTGTGTCTAATATTCTCTTAGTTTAATATTTTTTAGCTATTTTTTTCAGGCAACCATTCAGGATTGAGAATTTCCGTTAAAGAATAAGGGCAAGTTTCTGGAAATATTTCTGAAGTTAACTTAGATTTGCGAATGGCATTACTTCTAGCTTTTTCATATATCTTATCTAAGACTTTTTTACAGTGATTAGAAAGAACTTTAGATTCAAATAATAAATCTAGTTCCAGTCTAAAGTTATCAATTTCTTTTTCCCAACCATTACCTGACCATTTTTTCTCTGACTCCCAATGATGATAAATTAATAAATGAATTAACAGTCTTAATAAATAACTTTCTACTTTATGTCTTTGCTCACTACCCAATGCTTCTATTTCCTCAATTAAATGTTCCCAATCAATATTTTCTAATTCATGATTCTGTAACTGGTTAAGTGTGATATCTAACCATTCAGGGTAATCTTGTTCATAAATTTGGGAAATTTCTTGGCTCGTTTGCATTGGCTTTACTCATTCTACAGATAGTACATTACTACTAATTTCAGCACTACTAGTTAAATATCATCTAAACTTACTCCCAATGACCGCAACTTTTCTGCTAATTTTTCTGCTCGTTGTCTTTCCTGTTCTGCCCGTTCTTCAAAGGTAGGAATCCAATTACCATCTTGATCATACCAACGCAACCACAAACCTTCTATATCTTGATATTTTCCTGGCCAAACACCCAAACCTAATTCCAGTTCAGAAAACCAATATTTGGGTTCTACAAGATCCACTGCTTGATATCGTGTAGTAACTAATTCAAATATACGCAATTGATTTTCATAACGATCAAAAATTACATAATAAGGCAAACGTAAATACTGTTCATAAGCTTGCCATTTTGTAGGCGGTTTATTAGCAGCCCTTAATGTTTGTCCTAAATCTTCTGCTTCCGTTCCTGGGGATAATAATTCAACTATTAAGAATGGTGCGATTACCTCTTGCCAAACTACATAACTCCACCTCATGTCTTGTTGTTGTTGAGCAGGAGCTACTCCTAATACCAAAAACCAATCTGGTCGTTTATGCCATAAGGAATGACGGCTATCATAATATAAATTTAAATCTGTACCAATAAACATCTCCTCCTTGGGATAATTAGGCGGTTGACAAGTTTCTCTTAATAATTGGGGTTGAAAATCATGAAATTCGTCTGGCAAACCTGATTCCTCTGGATCTTCACTAGGCAAATCATACATTGTTGGCATGGTTTCCCATGCTGGGCGAGGATGAATGGTAGGATCTAATTCTTCTTCATCGGGATCTTCGCTAGGTAAATCATACATTGTGGGCATGGTTTCACTAGCTGGACGAGGTGGATTACTTTGTGGATATTTAACCATTTTTACCTACCTCTTGAATAATTGCTGTAGCAAAATCGTCTGTAGTATTACACAAAAACCCAGAATTTAATATTTCTTCTATATTATAAGGACAAATTTCTGGAAATGTAGCTAATGTTAAACCTGTTTCTGATGATGCTTCTCTTCTAGCATTACGATAAGCTTTGGGCAAAATATCAGGAATGTATTGTTTTAAACTAGGGTTTTCATCAAGTAAATCCTGTAAATCATCTCTCTGGTTTGCAATAGTGGTAAACCAACTTATAGAACGTCTTGGAGATTGATATTGCCACTTGAGTAAATGAGTTAATAAAACTGTTAAGCGATTTTTTAACTCATTTTTTTCACTAATGCCCATAAGATTTAATTCTTCTGCCAGATTTTCCCAATCTAAAGATATTACATCTCGACTGGCTAAAGCTGATTTTTGTTGAATTAACCAAGCCATGAAATCTTGCTGGTATAGAGATGATTTAGACATACAAAGATTAGTTATATGACTTCTCTATTCTATCAACTGATCTAATAGTCTAATAGGTTAAAAGAAAAGAACCAGTCTAATTTTTCTGGTGCTAATAATATCAGCACGGGTAGGATGCTCATTCTACAAGATTGGATTATCTTTTTTGTGGAGTCCTCTAAATTACATCAGCAAAAGTCCGTTCCATCTTGCGAAAATACCAAATTCCACTCACTAATAGTAAAAATACTAACACCATAGAAAGAATAAAACCTGGTAAATATAACTGGGAATTTCCTCCTAAAATTGCCCACCGAAACCCATCAATTACTCCTGCCATGGGATTTAATGAGTAGATAAACCGCCACTTTTCAGGAACAATACTACTGCTAAATCCTACGGGTGAGATATATAAACCAAACTGCACAATAAATGGCACAATAAACCTAAAATCTCGATATTGAACATTCAAGGAAGCTAACCACAAACCTGCACCCATTGAAGCAGCGAAGGCAACAGCAATAAACAATGGTAAGGTTAAAATCCGCCAACTGGGAACAAAATTATACCATGCCATTAAGGCTAATAAAATAATCCCAGAAATCATAAAATCTACAAAGCTGACTACTACCGCACTTGTTGGTACTACCAACCGGGGAAAATAGACTTTTGATAATAAGTTGGCATTACTAATTAAACTATTACTACATTCAGAAAGAGAATTAGAAAAGAATTGCCAAGGTAACATGGCAGAAAATACGAGGATTGGATAGGGCGCACCTTCTGAGGGTAATTTTGCCAATTGTCCAAATACAACTGTAAATACCACCATTGTCAAAAAAGGACGAATTAGCGCCCAAACAATTCCAATAGCTGTTTGTTTATACCGGACTAATATATCTCGCCAAGCTAGGAAGTAAAATAATTCTCTATATCGCCATAAATCTTGCCAATATTGTTTTTCCGCGCGTCCTGCTTCAATGATTAATTCTGGCTGAGAAATGGTTTCTTTCATAATTACTATTAATTAATATTAAGTAGGTGGGAGTTAAAAATTGTCGTTATGACAAGGTAACAGGGAACGCCAGAAGAGGTTTTGGGATATTTTACTTTTCGTTACATATTACTCTTCGAGAAGCCGCTTCGCGTCTACGTTTTTTTCTGTTCACCTACTTACTTATTTTTCTAAGAGAACTCCACAAAAAACATGAACTGCTTGCAGCAGCGGTAGTTCCCTCCGGGACGCTCTCGTGAACGCTATCCCATAGCATAGTAAGCGTGAAAATTTCCACAAACCATTTTCAATGTCATTCCCGCTTTTGCGGGAATGCATATTGTCTTATGGAACATAAATAATTTCTGGATTCCCCTTCCCCGTTTTCACGGAAGCTTCAGGGGAATGACATGAAAACAGGATCAATCATTCTATGGAGTTCTCTAACTTGGCATTTACCATCATTCGCACCACATCCTGCATCTTATATTTAGCTTCCCAACCTAATTGGATTTTGGCTTTGATTGAATTACCTTTACCCACTGCCAAATCTGTAGGACGTAATAGACTACTATCAACAATTACATGATCGTGCCAATCTAAATTTATAGCTGCAAAGGCAGATGTTACAAACAGTTCTAATGAACTACTCTCTCCTGTAGCAATCACATAATCATCAGGCTGTTTTTTTTGCAACATTAAATACATTGCTTCAACATATTCAGCAGCCCAACCCCAGTCCCGCTGAATTGACATATTACCTAAATATAATTTCTCCTGACTACCTTGGGCAATCCGGCAGGCAGCAGCAACAATTTTTTGAGTCACAAATCTTTCTGGACGCAAGGGAGATTCATGATTAAACAAAATGCCAGAACAAGCAAATATACCGTAAGCTTCCCGATAATTAGCTACTTCCCAAAAAGCAGCAGCTTTAGCAACAGCATAAGGACTTCTAGGACGAAATGGCGTTGTTTCTTCGGCTGCTACATTGCCAGTATCACCAAAGCATTCACTAGAACCTGCATTGTAAATTTTAATTTGAGCACCTAGAAAGCGCACGGCTTCTAATAGGTTAAGTGTGCCAGTAGCAATACTCTCTAAAGTTTCTACAGGTTGCCCAAAAGATAAACCTACGGAAGTTTGTCCTGCTAAGTTGTAGATTTCATCTGGTTGAATTTTTGTAAGTACCTGTAAGACACTACGAAAGTCAGTTAAAGACATTGACTCTAGCTTTATTTGATCTTTGATACCTAAGTAAACTAAATTCTGGAAAGGTGAAATTTGGGCATCTCTGGAAGTTCCACAGACTGTATAGCCCTGATTAAGCAGAAACTGTGCCAAGTAAGCTCCATCTTGTCCTGATATTCCACAAATGAGAGCTTTTTTCATATCAATTCATTACCCAGAAATCTTTAACACTATTACCTCCAAGCATCCGCGATTGCCTATAGGTAAATTCTCCCACAGAAGGATTCTGATGGGGATGAATCACACCTGTTGCCTGTTGCCAAATTTCCGCTGGGGCAAGAGATAATTCATATCTAGATTCGTGTTTACGCACATGATACCATTTTGTTTCTTGGCACTCTTCACACCAAAAAGCCTCTAACCACTCACCATGTAAAGAAATCGTAGTTTTAGCTGCTACTAACATCATTGCTTCCCGTCGGGAAATACCTCGCTCTTGTAGTTGTCCGGCTTGTTCGGCAAATAGTCCATGTTTTTGGCTGACACTATCTATATAACAGCTATGTATGGGGCAATGGATAGCCCTCCGTTGGGAACGTTTCCGATTTCGCTCACACCTTTTCTGCACTTTGTCCTCCTGATCAGTAATTAAACAATAGATCGTAAGAAGGTTGCATGGGAGGGACTGAGATCAAAAAGACCATCAAAGCCCAACTCCTGATTCAACATCATCTGAGGTATTAATTTTTTTGACTTATCTCAAATTACTGAATACGTTTTCACACTGACGCTGATTGCACGTGAGTATACTCAAAACGGCTTAGTTATTTGATTTAAGTGGTTAGGGGTTTAGCCCTGCTAAACCCCTACATATCTAGGTTTTTCGTGATTTTACTTTCATTCCATGTCCCAACCGTTTTGAGTATAACATTTCAAGTTATAGCTTGTTCTATCACATTAATGTATTGTTTGCTGATGATTTCCGGCGTAAAATTTGACTGCAAATATTCGCGGGAAGCATTACCCATTTTTTCTGCAAGTTGGCGATCGCTCTTTAACTTGAGAATAAACGTAGATAGAGTATCACTGTCTCCATTGTCAATGCTGATACCAAACTCACCATCGGTTATTAGCTGTCGCAAGTAAGAATCTTTTGGGCAAATAACTGCTACAGGTCGTCCCGCAGCTAAAGCTGGATAGAGCTTACTAGGTGCAACTAGATTTTCGAGACCTGATTCTACACTGACTAATGACAAATCACAAGCTGTCAGCGAATATGGTAGCACACTCTTATCCTGATAAGGAAGAAAAAGAAAGTTTTTTAGTCCTAAACGAGTCACATCTTCAATAAAGCTTTCACGTTTTGGACCACCACCAATACAAACAAACTGAATTGGTTGATCATGCAATTGTTGGGCAGTTGCCAATATGGTGTCAAGATCATGACACCTACCCATATTGCCAGAATAAAGAACTGTAAATTTGCTGTCCAAGTTATGTTGTTTGGCAAACCAGTTTTTTTCTTTGGCAATGGGTAAAATTAACTCAGGATCGCCCCAACTATGAATCACAGAAACTTTATCAGCAACTTCTGGACAGATTGCGACTACTCTCTCCTTCATAGCGGGACTCAGAACAATAATTGCTTTAGAAGCTTGCCAAATTTTGCGATTAATTTCCCACCATAGCTTGGCTAACCAGTGGTTTTTGGATACTACCCCTAAAGCGATCGCAATATCTGGATACAGGTCATAAATTAAACATATATAGGGAAACTTTAACAATAAATAAGTCACATATCCGGCTATTGATAAAAAAGGAGGGGCTGAGGTTAATAAAAACACATCATTTTTGCGGGCATTCTTAATAATATGCAGAAAGGTCCGCACTGTAAATAGAATACCATTAATAGCCTTTCCCCGAATCCTATTCGACCAAAGCTGAGTAGCTCTGGATCTTTGGACACGAATATTGCCCAATTGCTCTACTGCTGGGGCTTGAGCAGTAGTAAAAGCGTATCCTGGTTGTCCTGTGAATACTCTAATCCTAATCCCTCTTTTCTCCAACTGTTTGACCAATTCTTCAATCAACTGTCCTGTTGCCGCATAGTCTGGAGGAAAAAACTCAGTGATCACAGACAAAGTAGTTAATTTTTTATGATAATTTATATCATTAATTGTAGAAGGAAGAACAGTCTCTAGTGAATGCAACGGAGACTTTATAGAAATCTGACGATTGGACAATATTTTAGTTTTCATTAGAGATTGCTGATCAATCGTTAAGTCTATATTAGTTTCTTTTAAATACTTGTTTTCGTTAGGGACAGGATAAGAATTTGAATTTCTTTGATCTTCACTCAGCTCCATTGGTTATACATCTCCATTAAGAGAATTTACGGACAAAAAAAACTTATGATCATGACTACATGAATCAGAAATTTGTTTCCATAAATATTTTTTAACATTTTCGTGACATACAGTCAAGTATTATCTTAGTTTTTAGTCTTATGCAACACAATTACAGTTTATGGTAAATTTCATGATACACACGTCTTACATAATTACAAGTTATTTAGTTCAAAATTCTTAACATTGGTTTTCAGTGCGTGAATGATTGAGTTAATAAAGTTGTTATAATTGAAACAATTAAGTATAATTAAATTATATGTGTCATCCAGTCTATGTCGTATTATTTACTTAAGTAAATATATTTAATTATTTAACTTAATTCGTTTACTTGCATATATTAATTACTCCCGGTTCGCTCATTTTTTTTGGAGTTCGAGAAATTGCCAAAAAAACAAGAAATCTAGGTATCGTAATGGTTTTAGCGATTTCCCGAAATTTAGCTTGAACTACCACCCCCGGCGCTAAAAACTCTATTTCTATGCGAACTGCTTGCAGCAGCGCTTCGCTATCGCATAAAGTCTGTAGGGTAGTACATTTTTATCAAAGCCGAAAACCCTGATTAAATCGTTCAGCTTTTTTGTAACTTGATTTTAAATGGGCGAACCGGGAGTAATTAGAGAACTCTACAAAAAATAATCCAATCTTGTAGGATGAGCATACAATGGCTAACGCCACGCTATCATGCCGTATATTCCGTCTAAATTAAAACCTATAGTTTTTTGACGTTGTTGAATGCAGGGATAAATAATGTTGTACCTAATGTACGCAAACGCGAAAGGGAGCAAAACCGCAAATTTCGAGATTTTAATGTTTTCAATTTCATACTCTCAATTCGTAGACAAACAACTACCTAATATTCAAAATAGGGTAGTACATTTGCAGAAAGAAATGCAAATATTCCGCTAAAAATACAATTTCATTGATCCAGAAAGCCAATCTGCCGCAATTTCTCAACAAATCCAATTTCTAACGCAACAACGACTATCTGTAAATCAACAGTTAGGAATGTGAATTAAATAAAGTGCAAAAGTAGGGTGTGTTAGCGACAGCGTAACGCACCATTCCACGTTAACTCAGAATTGCAGGTTATTAAATTTGCGTTCCTAACCATTTCAAATCTCTGAATTTTAATTTTCAACCGCTTTTTAGCACCCGTCGTCGTAAATTGTCTAAAGCTGTATTTGCACTTACATAACGAATTACAGACCGTCCTCGAATTGTTCCCAAGCGATGTTCAAAACTGATGACTTCATCGTCAGGACCGGCTAAACCAACATACACTAAACCCACTGGCTTGGTTTGGGTTCCCCCAGTTGGTCCAGCAATGCCCGTAATACTTAATCCCCAAGTAGTTGAGAGACGATTTTTGACACCAATTGCCATTTGTTCGGCTACTCTTGCACTAACTGCGCCAAATTTCTCTAAATCCTCTGGGTTAACTCCTAATAATCCAACTTTCACAGAATTGTCGTAGGAAATTACCCCACCCCAAAAGTAATCAGAACTACCAGAAATTTCCGTTAACATTTGCCCAAGTCCCCCACCCGTACAAGATTCTGCTACTGATAGGGTTTCTCCGGCTGACCTTAACAAATTACCAACTACTGAAGCTAGGGTATCATCATCAGCACCGTAATAATCTAGACCAGCAATTTCTATAAGTTGTTTTTCAATGGGTGTAATTAAAGCTTCTGCTGTTGCTGCGTCTGTAGCTTTAGCAGAAACTCGCAGTCGAACTTCGCCCTTACCCGCATAGGGTGCTACTGTAGGATTAGTTAAGTTAAAGTAGGGAGCTACTTTTTCCGCTAAAGCTGATTCCCCAATTCCCCAAAATCTTAAACTGCGGCTATAAATAATTTCTTGTCCCCAACCTTGACTTTTAAGAAAAGGGACAGCGGTTTGGGTCCACATTCGGTACATTTCGCTGGGAACACCGGGGAAGGTAAAAATAGTTAATCCCGGACGAGGTTGCCAAATAATACCGGGTGCTGTTCCTGTAGGGTTGGGTAAAATTTCCGCACCTTGGGGAATTAAGGCTTGTTTGCGGTTATTAGCAGACATTACCCGTCCCCGTTGGGCAAATTTCTCTGTTATATCTTCAACAATATCGGCTCGTTCTATTAAAGGAACACCAAAAAAATCAGCGATAGTTTCACAGGTAAGATCATCGGGTGTGGGGCCTAAACCACCTGTAAAAATCAGAATTTGCACTCTGGAAGCAGCAATTTCGATAACTTCTTTGAGTCTGGCTGGATTATCCCCCACTACAGTTTGATAGTAGTGGGGAATGCCTAACTGTGCTAACTGTTGTGCCAGATATTGGGCATTGCTGTTGAGGATATCTCCTAGCAGCATTTCTGTACCAACGCAAATAATTTCTGCACTCATGGGGGTTAAGAGGGAATTGGAGCTAGAGCAATGATAACCTGGGCATTTTATCAGTTTTCTCAAACTCTTGAACATTTGTGTAACCGTTACGGTTCCAAATTAGTAAGGAATGAGGATTAAATAAGGAATGTGAATTACAGCAAATTGTCATCAAACCCGGAACATGAACGCCACCCCCAACCCCCTCCGGTGCAAGCGATGAGGGGGCTAAGATGTACCTTATATGATTGAAAATCGCTGTAAATAAAGTACAAAAGTAGGGTGTGTTAGCGACAGCGTAACGCACCATTCCACATTAAATCAGAATTGCAGGTTATTAAATTTGCGTTCCTAACTTACAATTCTAAATGTTGTTGTGGTTTAGCAGTATAGTTCCACTGTGGCAAAAAATCATCAAATAAAATCTCCATTGTTTCTTTAAAACCCTCAGCAACTTTCTTACCCGTTTGGTAGGCTTTATCAATGATGGTCGTAAAAACCTGCAACCCTTTCTGAGTAGTAGCTTTTGCCATCAGTTTAGCAACAGTGTTAGAGGATGTTTTAAAAGTTTTCAAGGTATAAATTAACCCCTCTCCAAACCTCTCCCCGAAGCGGGGAGAGGCTTTGAAACCCCCCTTCCCTCGTAGGGAAGGGGGGCAGGGGGGTTAGGTTTTTGGAGATTATTGGTTTTATTTAATACTTTTCAAACACCCTCTTAACACTGTCGAAAATAACTCCTTTACAAGCCCGACTTAGATATGGAAATAGGCGATGCTCAAACTTGGTTGTACTTAGATGTATAAGGAGGATAGTGAGCAATGCGAATTTCAATTCCAATTTCATTCACCAAAGCTTGTAACCCATATCTAAATCAACTGATCAAATTCAAAAAACTTGATTAATACGAATAAAGGTGTTTCTGCATCTGTGGGGGTAGTTGCTTCAATTTCTTTGATAGTTTCTAGATTTAAATACTTAAAGACTTCTTGAGTTAAAGTGGGGATGGCATCTGCTGGTAAAAAAGCCAACTCACTGGAGAGACGATTTAAGCGAGATTTAGCAAAGTTAACTTGAAATTTTGCCCGTCTTAATAAGCGCTGTCTAATATTTTCGTACAGTTCTGGATTATCTGTAGATAGAGTTCCTACGCTTTGATTTTGAATAATAGGGATAATGTCGGGATTTTCTTCTAAAAATAGCAAGCTACCCTCCCGATTATAATATGCTATTCCCTCAATTCCTAAAGAGTTAATATCAGTTAAAGCAATGATGCCAGCTACCACTGAAATAGGTTGGGTTTTACTATAAAGGGATGGTTGATAAATGGCTTGTTCTGCGGCATCATAATCACAAATAGTCGCAATGATTGCTTCTTGAATAATTGCCAAATCTGTATCTGTGAAAATAGCGGTACTCTTGGGATTAGATGCTAATATTTGTTGATTGAAAACTTGAATATATGCAAATAGTTTTTCAACAGTTGCATTTTCACTGACCCCTGCTTGTCTTCGTCGGGATGTGTGTGGTTCGTGAGGTATAAAAACTTGTACTAGGTCATGAGCGATCGCGCAAACATCCAACAATAATTCCATCCTTTTAATTGTATCTACATCTGCTAACAAATAAGGACGAATGATCTGAAAAATTGATTGAGAGCGTTGCTGTACAGCTATTACATGATCTATTTTATGATAGTACAATTGTTTGGCAATAATTTCTCGCTCAAATTCTGCTAAAACAAATTGATTCATCCTAGTAACACTTTCGGCAAAAGTACAATTGATTAGTTGCTGTAATTCCCGGTTTTTTGGGTTTTGTAAATTCATAACTATTAGGAATAATAAAGGAGGATTATTGTTACTGTAAGAGATTTTTTAATTCCTGTTCCCGGTGGTTTAAACGTTCTGCTAAAAGATTAACAATAAAGCGGTGAAAACTAGCAGCAACCAATGGTTCATGACTTTCCATAGTTTCAAAGTCATCATTAGAAAGAAAATAGAGAGAACTATCTTGATCCGCAATTACTGAAGCCATACGTGGAGATTGCCGATACAAACCCATCTCACCAATTGTGTTTCCTCCTGTGTAGGAACGAACCCGCTTAGTTTGATTATCGGACAATTCTAACACCACACTAACACGACCAGATTCAACAAAATACAAACCATTAAATGGATCACCTTGTCGGAAAAGATAATCATTTTCTTCTAGTTTTAGTGGCTGCAAATACTGCATGAGTTTAGGAATATTTTGTGGATTAGGAAACCGTGATTTTAATTGTTCTGCTAATGATACAATAGATTTCTGTTCTACTTCATCAACAGTAATAATTTGCTGCTCACACCATTCCATACCTCTATCTAAATCAGTAAAGATGTTAAAAAGAGGATCATCAATATCTAAACCTCCACTTTGCTCAAGTTGTTTTTGGTATTCAGGATTAAGATTAACAAATATTAAATTGATATGTTTTCTACGAGTAATTTGCTTGAGTTTCACAAAACTGATGACAGCAGAAGTATCTAAACCTGTACAGAGACGAAAATCTATGAGTAGAAATTGAATAGATTGACGTTGAGGATCTTCTAAACGCTCACAAATATTATTTAATAATTTATTTGCCGTGCCAAAAAATAAAAATCCCTGTAATTCTACAATATAAATCTGATCACCTTTTTCCCTTAATTGCTCTTCTTGTTCAGGTGTACGGAGGACATTACTATGATAAACACTTCCAGATAAAGTTCGCTTAGTAATCTCCATTTGACCACAGGTGATGGCAAATAATATTGTTGCGGCTAATGTACCAATACCCACACCTTCTAAATAGCCAACTCCTGCGACAACTAACAAAATTAAGATGACAATGCAGTAGTCAGGACGAGATAATTGAAACCATGCTTGATAAATCCATTTCACTAAAAACTCTAATCCCAAATAAAACAACATTCCCCCTACTAGTGCTTTAGGAACTAAAGATAAACTTGATACTCCTATTATTAAAGTAGCTAAACAAACAGCAGCTACTATACCTCCAACTAATCTACTTCTACCACCTAAACTATATGCTAAAGAAGACTGACTGAGAGAATGAAAACCACCAATTCCTCCACCAACTCCTGAGAAAATTGTGGCAATTCCTGCTATTTTTAATTCTTTGTTTAAATCAATATCACGCTCGGCAATTATTTCTACACCACTAGCATTTAATAATAAGGCAATACCATTAATTAAACATAAAGCTAGTAGGCTACCAATTTGGGAAAATATAATTGACCAATTAGCATGAATAAGAGCAGACATAGTGAAAAAATGAAACCCACTGGCTTTAGGAAAAGGTCCAAGTAACAAACCATTATTACCTGCTACTTCAATACTTATTCCTATTAATAATAATATGCTATGATAAAGAATAAAGGCAAAAACTAACATTAATGGTAATACTAAAAAATGACGATAGCGGGGCAATATTATGGTTAATAACGTCCCAAAAATAACTCCTGGTATCCATTGAATTAGTAAATTTGGTTGAAGTAATAAAGGAATTTGATTCATAAAATTACTGAGATGGATAGATATTCCAGTCATTAACCGGAAAGATCCTTCTATAAGTAGCCAACCCGAACCTGCCATAAAACCACCAATGACAGGATAGGGAATAAAACGAATAAATTTACCTAGTTGAAACCATCCTAATAGCCAAAAGAAAATACCACTAAGAAATGAGTTAAAAATAATAGCTGCAATAATAGTTAGGAATTTATCATCTAAGGATGCACTAGCAGGCATAGTAGTAGTAATGGTACTTGCTAGTAAGGCCAGAACTGCGGCTGTTGTCTTTTGGGGTGCAGCTACAGTAGCGGGAAAAGAACTAAAAATTGCCACAAAACCACTAACTATTACTGCTGTAAATAGTAGTAATGCAATAGTAGTAGGAAGATATGGAGATAGAGAGCCTGAAAAGATTAATGCGGCAAAAGAGATACAATAAATTACAGAAAATAGCCCAGCAATTAAGCCGGGAATAATACTATTAAAAGTACGCTGAAAATTGAAATGATCAATTATTTTTCTAAAATCAATAGTTATTGTCATAATAGAGATGTGTTGTTATTTACAAAAGATAGGTAGCTTTATGTATTTTACACATCTTTCTGCACAGTAGAAATAAAAAATCGAAAAAATAATTCCCTAATTTTGAAATCAGGGAATCGTAGCTCAAGTTTATTAAGAAGAGGTAAAAATTTGGTTAAAATAAAAAATATTAAATCGTGTGGGTTGGGTTGACGGATGTTACCCAACATTTGCGTGATTTTGTGTTTTTTTGGGATTTTGTTGGGTTGCGCTATCGCTTAACCCAACCTACAATTTTCAGATATTCAGTTATTTTTCGGTAAAACGCCAAACCCCATCCCAATTTTCCGGCTTATCATTTTCCAATAGATAATTGACACGAGTTAAATATAAATCTGCGGTTTTATCAGTAGCATTTACAGCCAAAACTTTTTCAAAATAATCTTTTGCTTTGTCAAAATCACCTGAAGCATAATATTCTAAAGCATGGTCAAAATCAGACTGAGTTTTTAACTTAATAAATCGGATTTCATCAACTTCTGCATCTAATACTTCATAAACAGAAATTGCTTCACTTCTCCCCTTCACAACTACCCGATCTAAAAAGCGAATTTGATATTTACTGGCATTACTAAGATTGCCTAATACTTGTTCAGAAATCAATAGAGATACGCCATAAAATTTAGTCAATCCTTCCAAACGGGCTGTTAGATTTACATTATCAGAAAACGCATCTCCCTGCATTCTGTTTTCTTCTCCTACCATGCCTAACATCATGTGTCCAACATGAATACCAATCCCCACTTTAATAGGAATATAGCCATTTTCTGCCCGCTTTTTATTATATTGTTCTACCTGTTTAAGTTTAGAAATACCAGCAGCCAGAGCATCATCAGCACCATCAGGAAAAACCGCCATCATTCCATCACCTAAAAATTTAACTATTAGTCCATAATTGTTGCGAATTTCGGGACTAACTCGTTTGAGGTAAGCATTAACAAAATTAAAATTATCCTGGGGTGTCATTCCTTCAGAAATAGTTGTAAAGGAACGAATATCACTAAACATTACCCCCATAATTTTACTAACATGATCACCTAATTTCACGTCGGTAATGCTTTCTTTACGTAAAAATCGCAAATATTCATGAGGTACATACCGTCCATAAGCTTTTAATAGAGATTCTAGCTGGGTATTAGCATTGGTGAGTTCTTTTTCTCTAGTTTTAACTGTTTTTACCATATTAGTAAATACCCTTGCTAATTGTCCGAGTTCATCACTACGTTTAGCAACTTCTTCTAAAATATCGGGTTGAAAAGCATCTCTTTCCACATCGGAAGCGGCGCTTGTGACTTTGCCAACTTGCTCAATATATGCGGCTTGGCGCATAATTTCTGCTTTAAATAAAGCTTCTGCTTCTTGGCGTTTGAGAAAGTTAATATAAGCTTTGGAATGATAACGAATCCGAGCGATTAATTCCATTGCATTTGGCAGTTTTACCAAGTAATCATTTGCCCCTAATTCAAATGCTTTAGCTTTGATAGTTGGATCTTCTTTACTGGAAAGAACAATGAGGGGAACATTGGCAGTAAGACAATCTTTAGATCGTAAATATTTAACTAATAATAGCCCTTCCATTTGGGGCATTACTAAGTCTTGAAGAATAACTGTAGGTTGACATTCTTTTGCAACTTTAATGGCTTTGGTGGGGTCGTTGCAGTAGTGAAAAACGATATCCGCTTGAGGTTTGAGCATTCGATGAATCGCTTCACCGATGATAGATTGGTCGTCTATTAATAAAACTGTAATTTGTTCTTCCATAATTATGTAATTGGTAATTGATAAAATTTATCTGTCATTTATTTGAAAATTTTTGTAAATTTGTAGCTATCCCCTCCAAAGATAATACCTGAACAGCAGCATTTAATTCAACAGCGGCTTTGGGCATTCCGTAGACAATACAACTTTCTTGATTTTGGGCGATTGTATGCCAACCTTGAAGTTTTAAAGCATTTAATCCTTCTGCACCATCTTTACCCATGCCTGTGAGTAAAATTCCTGTTCCTTTCTTTTGCCAATGTTGGGCAAGACTGTGAAAAAATACATCAACAGAAGGACGATAAGGGTAATCAAGGGGATTTTTGGTATAGGCTAAGGTTAAATCTGGTTTTAAGCAGAGATGATCATTTGTTCCTGCTATTAAAACTGTACCTTTTTGTAAGCGATCGCCTGGTACTGCTAATCTTACAGGTAAAGGTGTTTGCTGATTTAACCAGTCGGCAAAACCACTAGAAAAATGACCATCAACGTGCTGCACAATAGCGATCGCCGCATTAAAATTAGCAGGTAGCTTTGATAAAATTGTAGCTAGTGCTTTGGGTCCCCCAGTGGAAGAACCAATTGCCACTAATTCCAGTGATGTAAATATTTGATTTTGACTTTCTGACTTGATTTTATTAGGTTTAGAACTATTTTTAATTAACTTGGCAATTGTAGTTATTTTGCCTAATAATTTATCAGTCATATCGGAAAATTCATCTGTATTTATGACTGGAGTATCAACAGCATCTAAAGCCCCATAACCCATTGCTGTATAAACTTGGGAAATATTATCTTTTGTGCTTTTCGTGACAATGAGAATTGCACAAGGAAAAGATTTCATAATATGTTGGGTTGCGGCAACTCCATCCATTACAGGCATCAGCAAATCCATTAATATTAAATCAGGAAGATTTTCTTGACATTTACTAATAGCTTCCTTCCCATTTTTAGCAGTCCAAATTAATTCATAGTCTGGAATAGATTGGACAATGCGCCGTAGTGTGTTAAGAGCGATCGCTGTATCATTGACAATGGCAATTTTCATATATTAAGTAATAGAGAACATACAAACTTAAGGGAGACTGCTATAATTACAACAAAACATATTATTTCTTATGACTGTCACCATAACTATTAATTTACCAGAAAGTTTAGTAAAATTTGCCCAGCGTCTTGGAGAAGCTACAGCGCGAGATATAGCAGATGTTTTAGTTGATACATTGGAAATCATTTTACCTACCTTTGATAATCTCTCAGCAGTGAGCATTAATTCAGAAATTAATCATCTTTCAGATCATGAAATAATGGAGTTAGCTAATTTAAAAATGGATGGGTTACAAAACCAACGTCTTGGAGAATTACAAACTAAAGGAAAAAATACAGGGTTGACAGAAGCAGAACGCTATGAACTGTTAGTTTTAATGTCTATTTACCAAATTGGACAACTAAGAAAGTCAGCCGGATTAGCTGAAGCAGTAAGACGCGGGTTAAGAAATCCTTTATTACCATGAGTTCTTTATCTGAAAGTTTGCGTAAAAAAGTTAAGCAATGGGCTGATAATCGTTGTGAATATTGCCTCAGTCACCAAGATTATATTATGGGTAGACTGCAAATTGATCATATACAACCTTTGGCAAAAGGAGGAATTGATACAGAAGATAATCTGTGTTTAGCTTGTGAATTATGTAATCAATACAAATGGACACAAACTGTCGGCTTAGATCCTCAATCTGGGGAAACAATTTCTTTATTTAATCCTCGTAAACAACAGTGGAGAGAAAATTTTAGCTGGAGTTCACAGGGAACAGAAATTATCGGTATTACTGCTTGTGGTCGAGTGACAATAGAAGCCTTACGATTAAATAACAATTTAGCTATGATTGTCCGTAAAAATTGGGTAAAAGCTGGTTGGCATCCACCCAGTTAAAAGGCAATTACCATAATTAATTCCCAATTAAATCAATAACCGCATTAATCAAAGTATCATCATGAAAACTACTCTTAGTTAAATAATAATCAGCACCTGCTTCTAAACCTTGAATCCTATCTTCTTCTCTGTCACGATAAGAAATAATAATGATCGGTAACGAATTAAATCGAGAATTACTTTTAATTTGTCGCACTAATTCAATGCCATTCATACGAGGCATATCAATATCACTAATTACCAAATCATATTCGTTAGTTCGGACTGCATTCCAACCTTCCACACCATTAACAGCAGTATCCACCTGATAACCACGATTTTCTAATAGTTTGCGTTCCATTTCTCGAACAGTAATAGAGTCATCAACTACCAAAATTTTTCGGCGTTGAGTGACACTTTCCAATTCAGCTTGCATCATCACTTTAGATAAATTTCCACCTTTAAGAATGACATCCATAGAACGGACAATATCAGAAATATCAACTATCAAAATCGGTGAACCATCTCCTAATAAAGCAGTAGCACTAATATCAGGAACTTTACCTAAACGGGAATCTAAAGGTCTAACAACTAAATCTCGCTCTCCTAAAAATTTATCTACAACTAAGCCATAAGTGCTATTTTGGTCACTAATCACCACAATAGAAACTGCACCATTTTGTTGTTTTACTGCTGGTAATTCTAACACTTGATAGGCAGCAATTAAACCAATATTTTGATTATTCATGGTAAAATATTGGCGATTTTCTACATCAGTAATTTCGTCTCTTTCTAAAGTAACGATTTGGTCAATTCGTGCTAAAGGAATAGCATAGGGCTTGCCAGAAATTTCTACTAATAGTGTTCTAACTACTGATAAAGTCAGAGGAAGTTGAAAATGAAAACTTGTTCCTTTTCCAAATTGAGAATTTGCGCGGACTGTTCCTCCTACATCTTGTGCCATACTTTTGGCAATATCCAAACCTACACCTCGGCCAGAAATTTCTGTCACCTGTTTAGCTGTGGAAAAACCAGGTAAAAAGAGAAATTCCATCAACTCTGCATCTGAAAGTTGTGCAGCCATATCTACTGTTACTAAATTCTTATTGATGATTTTCTGACGTAACTGTTCACGGTTTATTCCTTTACCATCATCACTAATAGTAACTGCTAACATTCCTCCACGATGAAAAGCTTCTAAACGAATTGTTCCTTCAGAGAATTTACCCGCAGCAATGCGTTCTTCTGGAAGTTCCAATCCATGATCTACAGCATTTCTGAGAATATGGGTTAAAGGTGCTTCTAATTTTTTAAGAATATCCCGATCAACAGGCGTAGATTTACCAATAATTTCTAATTTTACTTGTTTATTTAAGTTTCGTGCCAAATCCCGAATCATGCGGGGAAAACTTTGTAAACCATCTTCAAAAGGTCTCATGTGGGAATTAATTACTTCCCGATAAAGACGATCTGATAAACTAGCAGTTCGACGCACATATAACTCTAATTCGTTTAAGTGAGCGCCCATATAATCAAGACATTCCTGTTTTTGTTGTCGCGCTTGCACTAAATATTCTTTCCCATCTTCTTCATATAAATTCTGATCAAGGGATTCCTGTAACTGTTCCAAACTGCGGGCAATATCCAACATCCGCGACTTTAGGGACATCATCGAATCTGCAAATGGTTGTAACCAGTTAGCCTCAATTAATGATTCCCCTGCTAAACCCATAATCCGATTCAAATTATCCGCACTTACCCGGACTATACGATCTTGATTGTTGGCAATATTATCTACACCATGAGTAGTAATTGGGTATTGGGTATTGGGGACTGGGGACTGGGGACTGGGGACTGGGGACTTGGGGACTGGGGATTGGGGATTGGGGACTGGGGATTGGGGACTGGGGATTGGGGACTGGGGACTGGGGATTGGGGATTGGGGACTGGGGATTGGGGATTGGGGACTGGGGATTGGGGACTGGGGACTGGGGACTGGGGATTGGGGATTGGGGGACTGGGGATTGGGGATTGGGGATTGGGGATTGGGGGGATTAACTATCTGTACATTCGTATCAACATTAGCCTGTGCTTTTTTCTTTCTGCCTCCCGGTTGTAAAATTGCCGCTACATCATCACGGATATTACTGAAATCGGCTTGATGTTGTCCTAACCAACCTGGTAGTTCTGCATCATTCAATTGACTAATACTATGCAGCAAATCCACTCCTTGTAGTAACACATCCACATCATCAGGAGTTAAAGTAATGGTTTTCCCTTGGGCAGCTACAAAACAATCTTCCATCACGTGCGCTAATTCTACCACCTCATCTAAACCGACAATTCTGGCAGCACCTTTGATAGAATGAGCCGCCCGCATCAAAGCTTCTAAATCCTGTGCTGATTGGGGCTTGTTTTCTATAACTAGTAATCCATTATTCAGGATAGTAACTTGCGCCTCAGCCTCCAACTTGAATAAATCCATCATCGAATCACCATCACCACTTATTGCTGGCAATTCGATAGGAGGAGGGGAGATAGGGGGAGTAGGGGAGGTAGAGGGAGTAGGGGATGCAGGGGGAGTAGAGGGAGAATTATCTATCATCTGCCCCCTGCTCCCTGCTCCCTGCTCCCTTTCTTCTTTGCTGTCACCTGTCACCTGTCCCCTGTCACCTAAATTAGCAATAGTTTTCTGAGTAGTATTCCAATCCCAAGCGTGATCTGTCATCCAAGTATCTAGATTACCTTCAGCCGCTTTACTCATACTCAAAAGTAAATCACTGGCATGAAGTAGGGTATTAATTTCTTCTTCTCCCAGGGTAATGCTTTGTTTCTGAATAGCAATTAGGCAATCTTTTATGAACTGTACTAAGTTGGAAGCTGCTTCTATTTCGAGAATGCGGGTAGTTCCCCAAAGAGAATGAGCCGCTTGTATTGCTTGCTCAATTTCGTTCGTTGAGAAGGATTGTTTCAAGATAGCAACATTAGTTTCTACTTCCTGCCGAAACAGTTCCAAAATGGTGTAGTCGCTCATAAATATCTAGGGAGTAGGGAATAGGGAATAGGGAACAGGTGACAGGTGACAGCTGACAGGTGACAGGTGACAGGTGACAGAGAAGAGGTGACAGGTGACAGGTGACAGGTGACAGGTGACAGGTGACAGGTGACAAGTAACAGAGAAGAGGTGACAGGTGACAGAGAAGAGGTGACAGGTGACAGAGAAGAGGTGACAGGTGACAGGTGACAAGTGACAGAGAAGAGGTGACAGGTGACAGGTGACAGGTGACAGGTGACAGGGAATAGAGGTTAAATTTTACCAATTACCAATCACCAATTACCAATTACAAAATCTTGTGATTGAGGGTATAAAACAATAAATCAGAATCAAGATAATTCACTTTTTTGCTTTCCCAGTACACAATTCCTTTAGTGTAACCTTCTTCGGATTTGCTAATCACAACGGGTGCATCTTGCAATTCGTTGAGATGAAAGCGGAAAATTCCATGTACTTCATCTACTGGAAATACCCATTTATCTTCTCCTTGTCCAGCGACAATCATCCGTTGGAGTTTAGTTGGTTTCACAATGGATTTACTATCTTGATTTGGTTTATTGTTTATTTTATCCTCCGTTGTTTGGATATGTAAAAGATGACTCAGAGAAGCACAAAGTAAAGTTTCTCCACGAATGTTTACTAACCCCAAAAATAATTCATTGCTGCGATGGGGTAGAGGTTGAACGATGCAAGGATGGGTAACTTCTTGCAACATTCGGACTGGTAAGCCTAATTTCTCACTTCCGAGTCGAAAGATAATGATAGAAATAGCTTCAGCCGTGCGAATAATTGCTTCATTACTATCGTAAATATCAGGAGTTGTTGATGTTTCTTCGAGAATATTGATCCAGTTTTCGAGATAATCTGCTGGTGGTTCTCTTTCTAATAAACTATCACCAACTGCGGCATAAACTGGACATTCATAACAATGAATAACGGCGGTTAACTCCCCACAAGTGCGATCGCCCTTTACACCAATTTTGTTCCAGCAATCATTGAAAATAGGTTCTTCATTATTGACAATGTTTAATGTATTTCCATTGCTTTCTTTTCCATTGCTGACATAGGTATCTTGTTTCATCACCATTGCCTTTGGTGTTAATTAATTTTTGACCTGAAAATGTGATATTTCGGCTCGTAAGAATTGCGCTGCTTCTTCTAATTGTTCCAAAGCACTATTAGTTTCCCGCAAAGCATCAACAGTTTGCTGGGAAGTATCCGTTAATTGTTCCATGGCTTCACTAATTTGTGCAGCCCCCTGAGACTGTTCTTCCATACTTTCACTTACCTTGATAAACTGCGGTGGTAGGCTTTGGACTTGATTGATAACTTTACCAATTTGGTTACTAATCTTATTTACCTGTTCAACACTATTATTCACAGAGTTGTTGAATTTATCCATTTCCATTACACCCACTGAAACAGCAGATTGCATATCTTTAACTATTTGTTCAATTTCCAAAGTTGCCACAGCAGTTTGATTTGCTAATCGGCGAATTTCTCTAGCTACTACTGCAAAACCTGCCCCATATTCTCCGGCTTTTTCGGCTTCTATAGCGGCGTTTAATGACAAAATACTGGTTTGATCGGCAACCTTAGTAATGGTGACAATAACATTATTAATATTGCCAGCTTTTTTATTCATTATTCCTAATTTGGAAGTAATAGAATTTGTAGCTTCTGTTAATTGCCGCATGGTACTTTCCATCTCTTGTAATTCATTACGGCTTTCACTAGCACCAGCAGCAGTTAGATTTGTCATATCTGCCACTTGCTCCATCATTTTCACTAAATTTCTAGAGGTAGCAGCAATTTCTTGAGCAGTAGCAGCAACTTCATTTGTAGAGGCTAATTGTTCTGTGACTGTGGCTTCTAATTGTTTTCCAGAAGCGGCAATTTGTGTACTGGAAGTGGTAATTTGTACCCCTGACTGTTGAATCCGGCGAATCAAGGAGTTTAAATCCTTGTTCATGGTGTAAAAGGCATTTTGTAATTTGCCAATTTCATCTTGACTATCTGTTGCTTGAATTGTTGTTGTTAAATCACCACCAGATATTTTTTGGGCAATATTTACTAATTCACCAATTTTAGATGCAACCGTGTAAAAAGCAGTTTGTAGTTTCCCTATTTCATCTTGTCCATCAGATGATTGCATCTGGACTGAATTACTATTAGCTATAGACTTAGAAACTTTGACCAATTCTTCCACCTTTTGGACAATTGGTTTACTAAAGGCAAATCCAAAGATAACGGCAGTTAAAGGCCCAATTACCATTGCAAGTAACAACAAAAACGAACCAGATGCTGCATCTTTCTGGGCTTGTTGATAAGTTTCTATACCAACTTTTTCATGAATTTCGATATCCTCAACGAGTAATTTTGTAACTGCATCATATAAAGGGCGATAACCCAGAGCTTTTTCTCTGAATTGTGATAAATAAGTATTTGCTTTTCTAACTAATACTATTTCTGGACTATTAGCCTGATTGGATTTAATTAATTCTAGCTCCCTAGCCATTGGATGAATAAAACCCATGCTTTGAAACTGTTGATTCATTTCCATCAATGTTTCATGACCTTTTTTCCACTCATCCCAAACATTCTGGAATTGAGCATATAATTTCTTTTCTTCATCAGTTTTCTCTGTTGCTTCGTATTCCTTGAATCCCCCATCAATTTGTTCCCATGCTTTCTTTATTCTTGTTAATTGACTATTTCTTTGTGTTAGGTTGAGGTGATCTTTTAGTAAAGCCCGTTCTGAAGATTGGATCTGGGTTTGCCCTTCATGTATTTTCCACAACCCTGCAATACTGGGAATAGTATTGGTACTTAAAATATTGATGGCGTGACTTAGACGTGCATTCACACTCCAGCCCATTATAGCTACAATCAAAACAATTAAACCAATAAATAAAAATCCACTAACTAAACGAGCTTGTAAACTTAAATTCTTTAACATAACATAATAATACCCTGATTTTCTAGTTTAAATGAAATTTATTGAGATTGATTATCTCACAATTGTTGTAATCTTTGTAATCTTTGCCGTAAAATTTTTGCTTTGCTTATATCTCCTCGTTTTTCTGTGAGTAAAGTTAAATGTAGTAAAGCCTCTGAATTTTTTGGATCAAGGTAAATGGCTTTTTGGAAGCACCCTTCTGCTTGTAATTCTAGTTTTTGAGCCTGATAAATCTCGCCAAGTAAAAGATATGCTTCTGCATTGGTTGAACTGTTGTATAGATAGCTTTGACATTGTGATGCAGCTTCTGTTAAATTACCTTCATTAGCTAAGTTACGAATTGCATCTAGATTATGATCAATTCTTTCTGTTGCCTTGGTCGCTCTATTTTTATTTTCTATATTTTGGTTATTATTGATTTGGGAGTTTTTAACTAAAATTCCAGGTATTTGTGTGGGTTTAAGTGCTGGAGTTAGATATTTTTTATGCTCTTTTGGCTTATGATCATCTACAAATGAGTAATGTAAATTCGTATTTTCTATATTTGTGAGTTTTTTTCGTCCTACAAACACACCATCTAACCGAATTATTTCTACTTCTATATTAGCTAATTCTCCTATTTCTGATGCACCAACTAAGATTAAACCTTCCGTCTTTAATAAACGATTTAAACTTTTTAATGCTATTTTTCTAGAAAATGAATCAAAATATATTAAAACATTGCGACACCAAATAATATCATAAGATTGTCTATCCACTAAAAACTGAGAATCAAGTAAATTACCTTGACTAAAATTAACTGTATTTTTTAATTGATCAGATATTTGATATTCCATACCTATGGGGTGAAAATAGCGGGTTTTAAATTCTAAATTATGACCTCTAAAAGAATTGCGTCCATAAATTCCTCTTTTCGCTTTATCTAGAGATTTTTTACTAATATCAATTGCATCAATATGAAACTGATTTGGTTGTAAACCTAAATTCAACAATGTCATAGCCAGAGAATAAGGTTCTTCTCCGGTAGAACAAGGAACACTTAACAAGCGAAGTTTGCTGTAGTGAAATTTATTTAACCATTGAGAACGAACATGGTTTGTTAAAGCATCATAAGGTTGACTATCACGAAAAAACCAAGTTTCAGGAACAACTATCAATTCCACTAATTCATCAAATTCTTGCGTTGATGTCTGTAAAATCTGCAAATATTTATCTATATTACTAACACCGCAGAGAGAACGACGAATTTCTACAGCTTTAGCAATTTTTCTAGAACCGATAATATTGACATCAATCCCGACTTTTCTGCGTAATAGGTTCTCAATTTCTAGCCAGATCATTGATATAACTTTCTCCCCCTGTTAACAAGTAGGTATTTTGGACATCAGCAAATAATTGTTCTAAATGAATCCGCTGAATAATCCCCTTTTCATCCATCAGCATTCCACCTAAATATGGTGCTTCTTTCACCCGAATACCAGAATCAACAAAATCTGTTTCTGGTTTATTTAAAGTTTCTGTAATTCTTTCTGCTACCAATCCTAAATATTTTTGTCCATAATCTTCATGGGGGTAGCTTACCATAATAATCCGGGTACTCAGACAAAAGCGGCTAGGTGTACCACGAATTAAATGACACAAATCTATGACTGGGACAATTTTACTCCGGTAATTAAATAAACCAGCTACATATTCGGGGACATGATGTACTTTTCTTAACGCTACTCTAGGGATAACTTCCACTACACGAGAACTTTCGATAGCGTATAAATCTTTACTAACGTAGAAAAGTAGCATTAACATAGTAGTATCCCTGAAAGTAATTGTAAACACAAAATCATATCATGTTTCAATACCTTAGCCAAAAAAAGCTGACGGGGGACAACATACCTTGAAACCAAGACTCTGTAACCCTTTGAATTTTGTTAGACATAAAAAGATACAGATCAATTTCCACCCGTATTGATTCCATATAAATAATCTGTGGTAGTGGTAAATATGTAATGAAATCTCATATTTTCTAACTTAAATTATTCGTTTGTAGCTGTTGAAATTTTAATTATATTTAACTAACTAATTGAAAATTCTCTAAAATATAAAGTTTCTAAATATATGATTTCACTAGAACGTGTTAAGTGTTATATGTAGTGAAGTACCAGTATTTTTAAATTCAGCTTTGATGTCAATCTCTGCCAAGTCTAGCCCTATTATAAAACTCAATGTAAAAAATCTACACCTGTCAGATGGTCAGGGAGGGGTGCGGGGAGAGGTTTACAAGAGGGGTTTCATATTTGGTTAAACTATGAACCGTTTGCAGTATAAATGTGGTCACGTTCATAATACCTATACCATAAGTAACGGGTATTGCCGACTATAAGCGTGTTTTGGTGGGCAATGCCCACCCTACTGTTTTTTAGGAATCATTTAGGATTGAGATAAATAAATTTAATAAATATTATAAAATTAAAGACATCCATCGTAACACTATATTTTCAAAATGTAAATTATGAATATTTGGGTAAATGAACAAATTGATCCTTCTGGGCTGATTCATGCTTGTATTGCTTGCTGTGATGAATCTCAGGCTCAAGATTGTCATCAGTCGTTTGAGAATAATCTGACGAAAACACAAAAAGCAGAGGGCTGGATTGCCAACTTACGGATAGTTAAATCCTGGGATGATGTGCCAGTTAATGCTTTAAAGCTTAACTGATTTGAGGATGCTATTTGTGAGGAAATTCAAGTAACCAACCTAATTGGGTCTGTTACTTGATAAGATAAGTAGTAATCCTCTGCGTTAATATCCTGGAGTTTCCAGTTACCAGTTCAAATTCCATGCAGCATGAAACTCAACTTAGTCTTTTTGATAACTCTAGTTTAAACCAACGAGAGCTAATTCCTACCAGTCATAAAATTCCTATTGCCCCCGGAACTTATGAGAATATAGAGGTATTGGCAAAACATTGTAATAGCTGTCATCGTTGTGCATTAGCCGAAAACCGCACTCATGCTGTAGTCGGACGTGGCAATCTCCATGCCGATATTATGATTATTGGAGAAGCACCAGGAAAAAGCGAGGACGAAACAGGGTTACCATTTGTGGGTAGATCAGGACAATTACTAGAAAATATCTTAGCTTCAGTAAAATTAAGCACGGAAACTGATATATATATTGCCAATATTTGTAAGTGTAGACCACCTGAGAACCGTGTACCGACCAATGAAGAAGCAGCAGCTTGTAAACCATATTTATTCGAGCAAATTCGTCTAGTTAACCCCAAAATAATTTTATTAACAGGTGCAACTTCCGTTAAAGGTGTAATTGGCGACAAACGGCCGATTACTAAAATTCGTGGTCAATGGCTAGAGTGGGAAGGACGTTTATGTATGCCCATTTTTCACCCTTCCTACTTATTACGTAACCCTTCACGGGAACAAGGAAAGCCAAAATGGTTAATGTGGCAAGATATACAGGTGGTTCGGGCTAAATTTGATGAATTTCAAAACAAAGACAAACAGTGAAGCCAGAGAGATAGGAATCATATTTGATTTTTGAAAAAATACGTAGGGTATGTTAGCGACAGCGTAACGCACCGTAAATTTGATTAATAGTGCGTTACGGCTTTGCCTAACACACCCTACAAATACTTAGATTGTTTCAAAACTCAAATACTATTACTATAACTTGATAAAGTTAAAAAGTAACATAATATCAAGATTCTTCGGTTGGGTTGAAGCATGAAACCCAACAAAGCAAAAAAATGGCGAAGGTATTGATAATATCAAGTTATTAGATTTTTACCGCGAAAACATGGGCAGCCAGAGAAAAATGTACTGGGAACTCGATTTTTACTCCCGTCCGATTTTGGACGAAAATCAGAAAAAAGTTTGGGAAATGTTAGTTTGTGAAAGTCCTGGAGATATTAGTACACAAACAGATTCTCTGTTTCGTTATGCTAAATATTGCTCTAGTACAGAGGTAAATTCGGGTTGGCTGCGGACTGCAATCCAGGAAGCCATAGAAAAAGCCGGTGTAGCACCTACCAAAATTCGCTTTTTTCGCCGCCAAATGAATAACATGATTACAAAATCTTGTGAAGATGTGGGTATACCCGCTGTACCCAGTCGGCGAACTTTGCTTCTTAATCAGTGGATACAGCAGCGCATGAAGGAAGTTTATCCCCAAGAACAGGGATATCAAGGAGTGACTAATCCTTCTGTGCGTTTAGATAGACCTTTACCTCAGCGTTTACCAGATGCTTTGGAAGGAAAACAATGGGCTTTTGTTACCTTAGAGGCTAGTGATTTTGCGGATATGGCAGATTGGGATATTGGTTTTGGTGAAGCTTTTCCGCTGGAGTTGGCGCAGTTATCCCCAGAAACTCGGATTCCAGGGATTTTGATTTTTTCACCCAGGGCTTTACCTATTGCGGGTTGGATGTCTGGTTTAGAAATGGCTTATTTGCACTTTGATACTAAGCAAGGTAACAGATTGATTTTAGAAACTGGGGCTACGGAAAGTTGGGTTGTGGCTAATATCCGCACTCCCGAACTTCTGGCGGAGGCACAAGGCTTTGCTGTAGCTAAGGAACAGGCCAATGGGGTGCATTTTATTGGTGTCCAGTCCGATGCCCAATCCCAAGATTTTGCTGGCTTTTGGCTGTTACAAGAAATAAATTTGCCCTAAGTTGTCAGTTGTCCATTATTTGGAACTTTGAATTTTGAATTTAGTAAGTTGATGACACGGTAATGGGATAATGGTCTGCGACGATTAAGCGATTTATATCCAAAATCCATTATTCATAAAGGACATGGGTTCTGAAAATTTGTTACAAGATACACTGGCGGAACAACTGCTAGAACTTGCTCTCAAGTCTGGTGCTGAGGCTGCGGAAGTGTATCAATCACGATCGCTTTCTCGACCAGTTTTTTTCGAGGCCAATCGTCTTAAACAACTAGAAACCAGTCAAGCTGAGGGTACAGCTCTGCGGCTATGGCGCGATGGTTGTCCCGGTTTGACGGTAGCTTATGGCGATGTTGATCCCCACGCTATGGTAGAAAAATCTTTGGCACTGAGTCAATTAAATCCACCGGAAACAGTAGAATTAGAGACTCATTCGGGTACATCTTATTCCGATTTAGGCACACCTGTAACCGTAGAGATGTTGATTGAATGGGGCAAAGAAGCGATCGCCCTGATTCGTGATATCTATCCAGATATTCTTTGTCATAGTGACTGGGAATGTGATATAGAAAACACCAGACTTATCAACAGCAAAGGCTTAGACTCTCACTATACCGACACCACTCTTAGCTGCTATATGTCAGCGGAATGGGTCAGAGGTGATGATTTTTTGAGTGTGGCTGATGGCCAAATCCAACGCTATGAACTCAACCCAGAAAAAGTAGCCAGCCAAATTTTACAGCGATTAAATTGGGCTAAAGAAAATATTCCTAGTCCTAGTGGTCGTTGTCCTGTATTGTTCACTTCCAAAGCAGCAGATATGCTGTGGGGAACTGTGCAATCAGCTTTGAATGGTAAACATATCTTGGAAAAAGCTTCCCCTTGGGTGGACAGGTTAGATAAACCAGTAATTGCACCCACACTTACCCTTTACCAAAACCCAGCAGCAGGTCCATATAGCTGTCCCTTTGATGATGAAGGCCATCCTACCCAGTCATTAATATTTATCGAAAATGGAATTTTACGGAATTTTTATAGCGATCGCACTACTGGGCGAGAATTAAACAGCGGTAGCACTGGTAATGGTTTTCGTCCCGGCTTAGGTAGTTATCCCACTCCTGGACTATTTAACTTCCTGATTCAACCCGGTGATCTGTCCCTCTTAAACCTGATTAAAAAGATGGATAATGGCTTAATTATCGATCAAATGTTGGGTAGTTGTAGCGGATTATCTGGTGATTTTTCTATCAATGTTGATTTGGGATATCGAGTGAAAAATGGTCAAGTAATTGGCCGAGTCAAGGATACGATGGTGGCGGGGAATGTCTATACAGCCCTGAAACAAGTGGTGCAATTGGGTGGCGATGCAGATTGGAATGGTTCTTGTTATACACCGTCGCTGATAGTAGAAGGACTATCCATAACGGGGAAAAATAGTTAATATTATAACATCCCAGATCCCCGACTTCTTCAAGAAGTCGGGGATCTAACACAACGCAATAATATAATTAGATTCATCTCCACCGTATCTACTATCAAGATTAACAGGATGGTAATTTATAGCTGGTTTGTTTGGTGATGAAAATTGCATTTGTCTGAATCAGGATAACCGGGATTAAAGGATTAACAGGATGGTAATTTATAGCTGATTTAAATTATTCAAAAACAATCATTCAAAAACATTCTAAAAAAAAACAACTTCCAAAAAACAATCATCCAATCACATCCTGTACATCCTCAAATCCTGGACATCCTGATTCAGACAAAAAAATCACCAAATCCCCACCAAAAATCATCCAACAACATCCTGTAAATCCTTTAATCCTGAAAATCCTGATTCAGACAAAAAAATCACCAACTCACCAAAAATCATCCAACAACATCCTGTAAATCCTCAAATCCTGGACATCCTGATTCAGACAAAAAAATCACCAACTCTGTAAATCCTTAAATCCTGGGTATCCTGATATGGCTACGCTATCAGACAGTAATATAATATAGATATAATTTGCGTTAACAGCCTATGCAATCCCTAAATGTCACATTACCAGATACATTAGCCAATGCTCTTAATAGCTATATCAAAGACCAGGAAAATGTGTTACCTACTAATGATATTATCGAAAATGCGATCATCGAATTTCTTGGTCAACGTGGTTATTTACCTCCAAAAAAAACAATCAACTTTACTCCTGCAACTCAAGGAAGTGGATTTTTGAATACTTCGGTAAATCATGATCAAATTCTCGCTGAACAAATATATTCACAATCATTTCCACCTAATACACCTTGAGAGCTATAATCGCCGACATTGGACCACTTTATGCTGCTATAGATGTAGATGATCAATATCATCAGCGTTCAAAAACCCAAATACAAAAAATCAATGCAGAAAACTTAACAATCCTACTTTCCTTTCCTGTTTATCTAGAAACATATAATCTTTTGCTATATCGTTTGGGAACGGAACAAGCGATTGGTTTTGCTAAAGATTGTATAGGGTTAGTTTATTTTGTTAACCCTTCTCAAGACCAATATATAGCAGCAACAAAAAAAGCTGCTCATTTTCCAGATCAGAAAATTACTCTCTGTGATGCTGTCACTGCTATTTTATCTGAAGAAATGAAGTTACCTGTATGGACTTATGACTATCATTTTGATGTCATGCAGGTGCAGGTATGGCGTTAAAATTGACTTTATCCTGTAAATCCTCAAATCCTGGATATCCTGATATGGCTTGCGCCACGCTTCGCTATCAGACAAAAATATTCTTGGGAAAGCAAAACCCTATATATAGGCGCACAGATATCGACTGTACTTAAACAATAACCGAAACTGGAAAATTTGTCAACAGGTTTTCCAGATTTTTTGCAATGTTTAATCATACCGAGTTGGCAATATTTACTTAATAATGTAAACTTTATACTGATGGTGCGTTACGCTTCGCTAACACACCCTACGTTGATAAACTATAAAAAATATCCAATATGCAATCTACTATTACCCTAACAATTACTACAGGGAAATTATCAGGTAAATAATATATATTCGATTGTCGCACCACTTGTTTAATTGGTAGAAATGATGATTGTCACTTATCAATACCCGATGAATTTGATAAACGGGTTTCTCGCTATTATTGTTTATTAGATATTAATCCTCCAGAAATCAGAATTAGAGATTTAGGGAGTTTAAACGGTACTTATATTAATAATACAAAAATTGGCGGTAGACAATCTCACCAAAATGCAGAAGAAGCTGGTAATTTTAGAAAATGATCCTGTACCGATTCTGCAACGGAATGGCAATATCCCCAAAAAGTTAGCAGCAGTGATAGATTTAGCTTTAATTGAAAAACCGCAAATCTATTTTGATAGTGCTGAAAAATTCAAGGAAGCGTTAATTAAAATTTAAAATTTAAAATCTATGATTTCCTCGGCGTTGCTAACCAATCACTTTCGGAACTTTTGGCAACCTAGAAGGGGTTTAGCCATAGCAGAAGCTTCTGTAATTGGGATAGTAGCCGCTTTATCTGCGGTATTACTCAAACAAGGTTCAGGGTGGTTGGGAACATGGCGAGTGCATACAACTCACATTTTTCCCGCCTGGATAGCTTTACCAGCTATTGGGGTAAGTTTGGGGTTTCTTTCCGGTTGGTTAGTGCAGAGATTAGCTCCAGAAGCGGCTGGTAGTGGGATTCCCCAAGTTAAAGCTGTTTTGGCAAATGTGCCAATAAAATTATCATGGAGAGTGGCTTTTATCAAGTTAATTTCTGCAATTATCGCTTTGGGTTCGGGTTTAACCTTGGGAAGACAAGGGCCTACAGTTCAAGTTGGTGCGGGGTTAGCTGCGGGTATGAGTCGTTTAGTTCCCACCTCTCCAGATCATCGTCGCCAAATGATTGCAGCGGGGGCTGGGGCGGGTTTAGCAGCAGCTTTTAATGCACCTCTAGCGGGGGTTTTATTTATTATTGAAGAGTTATTACAAGATTTATCAGGGTTAACTTTAGGAACGGCAATTATTGCTTCTTTTATTGGTGGCGTAATTTCCCGGTGGTTGGGTGGTGGAAGTTTCCAATTAGATTTAAAGCTGCTTGACTATTCTAGCAGTTTTTCTTTATTAGAAATTCCGGCTTTATTAATTTTGGGAGTTTTGGCGGGTTTATTGGCGGCTTTATTTAATCAGGGATTAATTTTCAGTATTCAAGCTTATAGCCGTTTACATATCAGTTTACCGTTGCGGGTGGCAATAGCAGGTTTGGCTTCTGGTTTAATCATGTCTTTGCTACCAGAATATTTTCGGGATAATACAGGTTTGCGGGAGTTTATGATTGCCAGTGAACCAAATATACCTTTAGCAGCGATCGCTTTTATTGCCCAATTTATCTTAACCTTAATTGCTTTTGGTTCGGGCGCACCTGGGGGATTATTTGCCCCAAGTTTAATTTTAGGTTCTTGTTTAGGACATATTATTGGTGTCTGTGAATTACAAATATTTGGAATTGGTTCACCGACTACCTACGCATTAGTAGGAATGGGGGGATTTTTTAGCGCAGTTTCCAAAGTTCCCATGACTGCGATTGTGATTGTTTTTGAAATGACGACAGATTTCAATTTAGTATTACCTTTAATGGTGGTATCTGTGACATCTTATCTAATAGCTGAGAAGGTTGTTCCCGGTTCACTCTATGACAAACTTTTAAAATTAAATGGCATTATTCTGAAAAAAGATGCTAAAACTGAGGGTATATTAACACAGTTAACTGCTCAGGATGTCATGCAGCGGATAGTGGAAACTTTAGAAGCCGAAATGACAGGAGATGAAGTTATTAAAGCTTTTTCTCTTTCCCATCATCGCGGGTTTCCTGTCGTCGAGAATAATAAGTTAGTGGGATTAGTTTCCCAAACAGATTTACAAAAAATACGTGATCATCTCTTACCCCATGAAACTCTTTTAAAAGAGATTATGACACCTAAGCCGGTGACAGTATCACCAGCAGATAGATTAAGTCATGTTCTTTATTTATTAGATAGATATAAAATTAGCCGTTTACCTGTGGTAGATGGAAAAAAATTAATTGGCATTATTACCCGTGCCGATATTATTCGCGCAGAAGCAGATCATTTGAATGGCGAAAATGGGGTAACAGGTCCCCAACCAGAACCTTCTTATTTAGTTTATCAAACTCGTTCTCCTAGTATTGGCAGAGGTAGATTATTAGTCACCATTGCTAACCCAGAAACAGCCCCGGCTTTATTAGAAATAGCTGCGGCAATTGCCCGCGATCGCCATTATGAAATAGAATGTTTACAAATTATCTTAGTCTCCCGTCATAGTTCCCCAGCAGAAACTCAAGTCAATACAACTAAGAGTCGCCGCTTACTTCGACAAGCAGAAGTTTTAGCTAGAAAATTGCACATTCCTATTCATACCCAAATTCGGGTCGCCCATGATATCGCCCAAGCAATTTTAGAAACAACCAAGGAACGATATATAGATTTAATTTTCATGGGTTGGAAGGGAAATACATCTACCCCCGGTAGGATTTTTGGTAATGTTGTAGATACGGTAATTCGTCAAGCAAACTGTGATGTTGTCTTAGTCAAATTAGGGAATAACTTCCATTCCTGTCAGCAATTTAAACGGTGGTTAGTACCAATGGCTGGGGGACCAAATGCACCGATAGCCATCAAGCTATTACCAGCTTTAGTAACTTTAGAAAATGATACAGAAATTCGTTTAACTCAGGTAGTGAAACCTTGGGAAACTGCACCAGATATGACAGTTTTAGAAGAATCTACTCGTCAATTAATGCGTAATCGTCATTTACACAGTAACGTTGTTGCGGCATCTTTACAAGCGGAATCAGTCGCAGAGGGAGTAATTGAATTAGTTAAAACTGAAGGTTTCGACGTTGTAGTTTTAGGTGCTTCCCGTGAGGGATTATTACAACAAGCCATTCAAGGGAATATTCCTGAAGAAATTGCCTCTGGTGTTGATATTACCGTAATTTTGGTAAGAAGCGCAAATATCTGAACTATGATTTGTGTGATTTATTTGATTTCTATGAATGTTTGACTACTTTCTTCACCAAGAGGGATAAATCATATTAATTACATTAATTATATAGGGCTACTATTTGATTTTTAAACAGATACGTAGGGTGTGTTAGCGAAACGCTAACGCACCCTACAAATACGTAATTTTGTATGGCTACGTCACGCAAGCTATCAAGAATCAAATCGGATTCCTATCTAAATTAACATAAATCACAAAAATCAAAGTTCAGATATTATTTAGAGTTTGCTGAAGAGGTCGCAAACTTTAATGGTAAAGATAGTACATAACGGTATCCTGAATCTGGTGACCCTTGAATAGAAATTTGTCCATTATGTAATTCTGCTAAATGACAACTCAAGAAAAGTCCTAATTTCTCACGAGAAATATCAGCAGATAACTTCCCCGATTTATCGAATGAGCTATGACCGAAGATATCAGAGTAAGAATCAGATAGGTTGAGGGAGTTTTCAGTGTAATCATGATTATAAGTATGGTTATCTACCCCAGCTTCAATTGGCGAAGAATTTAGGTAAAAACAAGAATCACAATTGGTAACACCATCTTTTAAATAGGGGTGAGATACCCACATAGTCACACATAGTGTATCTGATTTATAAGTAACATGAATTCTGACTATACTACCCATAGCAGAAACTTGAATCACGCTGAAAATCAAATTGTACAAAATTTGTTGCACTTTATCCTTATCTAAAGATAAAAGGCGATTGTGTCCTGGTTCAATAGATAGGCGAATATTTTGCTCACGACGGATAGCTAATTCCTCTAAAGTATTAATAACCTGTTGACAGAGCATTTCAATATCAACAGGGACTAAATTTATCAAATGAGAATTTTGATTAGTTGCGTCTAATTCCGTAATTTCATTAACTAAAGAAAGTAAATACCGTCCACTATGTTCAATAATTTCTAAATATTCTCTTTGCTTGGTTGTCAAAGGTCCATAAATTTCTCTTTCTAAGACACCAGCCATACCTAATATAGATGTTAATGGTGTGCGTAACTCTTGAATTATCTGATTTAAAAGTTCTAATTTAATTTGTTGACTGAAATTAACATCTGTTTTCACAACAGGAGGAGTAATGTTTAAATCAATTATTTGCTCTTCTAAAAGTGAAAATTCGAGCTTAGATTTAGTATTTTCTACCGCTGGGTTGTTTTGTAATAATCGGTTGCGCTCAAATTCACTCATGCTCCAACGCGCAGTTATTTGTAAAAACTCAATATCACGGGTTGTAAAATTACGAGGTTGGCGAGCCATAACTGCTAATGTACCTAAGCAGTTACCATTTGCATCAATTAAGGGTGCTCCCAAGTATGCACTGATTCCATAATTTTTTACTAAAATACTATCTTTGAGCAAAGAATTCGTTTCTTTGCTTATATCATTAATTACTAGAACTTGCGACGTTTTTATTACCCCAGAGCAAAATGACTCCCGACGCAAAAGTTGACGTTTACGAGCTAAATCATTCATTAATCCTAACCGAGATAAGCCTACCGCCGATTTAAACCAATGAAATTTTTGATCAATAAATCCCAAAATCGCAATTTCCACGTCTAAAAAGTGAGCCGCAGTTTGAGCAGCTTCTTCAAATACCGGAATCATTTCCGATTGTCGTAAACCCAGGTTTAATAATGCTTGTAGCCGTTGTTGTTCCTTTATATTTGGGGAATTTTCATCATTTTGGGGAGTAAATAAATTATTTTTTGACTTTACCATTGTTATTTTTACCCTGATAAGTGCTTGATAGGTGAATTTACATAACCCCTAGAGATTACTTTATCCTATTTCTAAGCATTCCCAAATTTTCACGACAATCAATAGTGTGACAAAAAAATTAACCAAAGATAAAAAACATAATAAAAACCATGTATAAAAAATACAACCCTTTAACAAGAATCGAAGCACTATTTACGAATAGACATCTCCAGAAATAAATGTAGAGACGTTCCATGGAACGTCTCTACAAGGGTTTCTGGTCACGTGTATTTAATTTCTACAAGATGTCTAATGAATTTAATCAGGATGGGGTTTCCCCACCCCTACAGATATTATTATCGTTTCACCAATTTCTTAGACATCTTCCGAAGACGAATAGATTCAGGTGTCACTTCCACCAATTCATCTTGAGCAATGTATTCCAAAGCTCGTTCTAAATTCATGTCTATGGGTGTTTGTAACTGAGTCAGTTCTTCACCACCAGATGAACGGTGGTTGGTTAACTGCTTAGTTTTACAAACGTTCAATTCCAAGTCTTGGGGACGATTATGTTCACCAATAATCATACCCTTGTAAACCTTAGTTCCTTCACTGATAAAGAATGCGCCTCTATCTTCACAGTTTTTCATCGCGTAGGAGGTAGAAACACCTTCTTCAAAGGAGATGAGAACACCTTTATTACGGGCTTCAATATCACCACAAAGAGGACGATAATCAAGGAAACTGTGGTTCATGATGCCTTCACCACGAGTCATCCGCATGAATTCACCCCGGAAACCAATTAAACCACGAGCAGCAACGATAAACTCTAATTGAGTGCGATCGCCACTACCAGGCTGCATATCTTGCATTTCCGCTTTCCGTTGTCCCAAACGTTCAATACAGCTACCAACTGCATCGGCGGGAACGTCTAATGCTAGAAGTTCAAAAGGTTCGCAATTTTGACCACCAATTGTGCGATAAATTACTTGAGGTTGAGACACTTGGAACTCAAAACCTTCACGTCGCATGGTTTCGATTAAGATCCCTAAGTGTAATTCTCCACGACCGGAAACCAGGAATTTATCGGGAGAGTCGGTGTCTTCAACGCGCAAAGCCACGTTTGTTTCTAATTCGCGGAATAAGCGATCGCGGATTTGGCGAGATGTTACCAATTTACCTTCCTGACCAGCAAAAGGTGAATCATTCACCCAGAAAGTCATTTGTAAAGTTGGTTCATCTACCTTAATTAAAGGTAAAGCTACTGGGTTATTAGGATCTGTAATTGTTTCACCAATATAAGCATCAGCAAAACCAGCCACAGCCACAATGTAACCTGCGGTAGCTTCTTCCATATCTACTCGTCTTAAACCATCAAATCCCATCAATTTGGTGATTTTGCCCTTGACAATACTGCCATCTTCTACTACCAAAGCGGCTTGTTGTCCAGCCCGGATCGTGCCATTGTGAATTTTACCAATCACAATCCGTCCTAAATATTCAGAATAATCTAGGGTAGTAACTTGCAATTGCAGAGGTTTGTTAGGATCTCCTACTGGTGCAGGTACGTGGCGCAGAATTGCATTAAAGAGGGGCTGCATATCTACCGATTCTGCTTCCAAAGATTCTTTAGCGAAACCAGCCATACCGGAAGCAAACAGATACTTAAAGTCGCACTGGTCTTCATCTGCGCCTAATTCTAAGAACAGATCCAAGACTTTATCAACAGCAACGTGGGGGTCAGTTTGGCCACGGTCAATTTTATTAATAACGACAATAGGACGGAGACCTTTTTCCAAAGCTTTTTTCAATACAAAGCGGGTTTGGGGCATTGGTCCTTCATTGGCATCAACAATCAGAATACAACCGTCCACCATGCCGAGAACCCGTTCTACTTCTCCGCCGAAGTCAGCGTGTCCAGGGGTATCAACAATATTAATCAGGGTATCTTTGTAGCGAACCGCTGTATTTTTAGAGAGAATTGTAATGCCTCGTTCCCGCTCCAAATCGTTGGAGTCCATGACACAATCCGGAACGTCTTCGCCTTCGCGGAAAATGCCGGACTGTTTGAGGAGAGCATCAACCAGGGTAGTTTTACCATGGTCAACGTGGGCGATAATGGCGACGTTACGAATTGGGAGCGTCATAGATGGTTTGGGTAAACTTTAGGGTTTTTAGATTAAAAAGCTAATTTTCGGCTGTTTTAACAGAAGTGAGAGTATTTTACCATTTCTGTAACGAACCTTTAATAATTGTACCTTAATTGTCACAAATATTGTTATTTTGATAATAAATATCAAAAGCATGGTTTAGGTTGAAGAGTCTATTTATGGGATTTTTTAGTAAAAACGTACTAAAAAGTCTAGTTTAAACTATAATTAAGACTTGTGTGGTGTTATTAAAAATTATTTGGATAGCTAGTTTGTTTTAGTCAGTTTATTTGTATCTGCGAGTTTGATTATGATTGATTGTCTAACTGTGGCTCGCTACTTCATTATGAAAGCTTACACAGATGGTATAGAAGCAGAAATGACAAACATGAAATCTCAAAAGCTTTTATACTATGCTCAAAGTTTGCATTTAGCAATGGATGATGAGGTATTATTTCCAGAAGAAATACAGGCATGGCGTTATGGTCCTGTATGTCCACCTGCTTATAGATTTTATAGCGAATTTGAAGCCAAACAATTACCTATACCTAGTCAACAATCATTACCAGAAATATCTGAAGATAACAAACAACTACTAGAAGAAGTATGGGAATATTTTGGGGGCTATCACGCTTATCGTTTAAGTGATATGACTCATTTAGAATTTCCTTGGAAGAAAGCACGTAAAGGGTTACTTCCTGAAGCTGCTTCAACTACAGTAATTTTACTAGAAGATTTAAAAGTATTAGGATATGAGAAATTAGAACAGATAGAACGTGATCATCCAGGTTATCAAATTGTCATGCGACAAGTTTTAAAAGACGCTTGTAATTCAGAATCATCAACTCGTATTCATAAACCAGAAGTGCGTGACTGGCTTAACTCCCTTCTCGATTGAAAAATCTGATAATTTTCAGCGTTCTTTCAAAAAACTCGCAAAAGCTTATAAATCCGATTTTGTAGAGTGTGTTGCCCAAATTTTAGAAGATTTAATTGAAGATCAGTATCCCATAAATTCCCGCAACGAACCTTTACCTGGAAAGATTGAATTACCTCAAGGATGGTCATTTCACAAAATCGAGTTTAAGGTATCCAAAGGTGCATCTGGGCAAATTAGATTAATGTATTTAGTTAATACAAATGATTTTGTAATTAAGCTTGTGTGGATTTATAGTCACGAACAATTTGCCAAACGTCCTGCTGAATCAGATTTAAAGGGCATTCTTAAAGAAATTCTAGACTGTTAGTAGCAGTTATTGGATAATTTTTATCTAAGCATGAGATTGTCAATTACGGCAAATATTGTGCCAAAATGAACTTATAAATCTATAATTCTACAGGTTATGGCTTGGGTATCAGGACAGCAATTACAAAATGGTAAATATACCATAGAAAAAGAATTAGGTGAAGGTGGTTTTGGGATCACTTATTGTGCTAGAGATAATATAAAACTACAATAATAATAAGAGAAATAAAAATTCTATCTGGTTATTGGAGACTTGGAGAAAATCAAGGTTATTTATCATCTGATAGTAAGCAAATATCTGGTACTGGGAAAGATAGAAAAGGTTCTTATTCATGGCTATTGAAAAGAATTGATTAAAAATATTAAAATTGTGAAGAATAAATCTCTCTTCTCTTCTTCTTCCTTCGTGTCCTTCGCTCCTTCGTGGTTCATTTCCTCTTATTAATATTATCCAACTAAAAATGCTATCAGAACGCTTTACCCAAGCCCTTACCTACGCCCACGAACTCCACGCCACCCAAAAACGCAAAGCTGGTGATATTCCCTACATCACCCATTTACTGGGAGTAGCCAGCATAGCCTTAGAATATGGTGCAAACGAAGACGAAGCGATCGCTGCCTTACTACATGATGCCATAGAAGATCAAGGCGGAGCAGCCACCAGAGAAGAAATTCGCTGGCGGTTCGGGGATCATGTCACTGCCATAGTTGATGGTTGCACAGATGCAGATACCACACCTAAACCCCCTTGGAAACAGCGGAAAGAAGCCTATATTGCCCATATTCCCACCGCTTCCCCTTCAGTATTGCTAGTTTCTGCCGCTGACAAACTCCATAATGTGCGGTCAATTCTCAAAGATTATCGGATGATTGGTGACGGAGTTTGGGAACGGTTTCAGGGTGGTAAAGAAGGCACACTTTGGTATTATCGCGCCCTAGCAGATGCTTTCGGGCAACATCAAATTACGCCCTTAGTTGAAGAATTAGCAAGAGTAGTTTCCGAATTAGAAATTTTAGCTGCATACAAAAAATGAAGAATGATCAGTTTCATCCTTCACAACTTATATTTCATCCTTCAGGATGATAGTTTCTTGTTGATTAACGGAATAAACTACTTAAAGAACTATCTTCGTGAATCCGCCAAATTGCTTCGCCTAGTAAATTAGCGACTGAAAGCGTCACCAATTGAGGAAACTGACTAGCCTCTGGGATAGGAATAGTGTTAGTGACTATCACTTCCTCAAACACCCCACTGGACAACCTCTCAATTGCCGGTGGAGAGAACACAGCATGAGTAGCACAGGCATATACCTGACTTGCTCCTTCTTGACGCAGTAACCTAGCCCCTTCGGCAATCGTCCCGCCAGTATCAATCATGTCATCTACCAGGATGGCAATTTTGCCTCTCACATCACCAATGACATTTAAAACTTCGGCGACATTATGAGCCTGACGGCGTTTGTCAATAATTGCCAGTGGAGCATCATTCAACTTTTTAGCAAATGCTCTGGCGCGTGCTACCCCACCCACGTCAGGGGAAACAACCACAATATCCTGTAATCCTTTGCTAATGATATAATCCAGGATAACTGGTGAACCATATACATGATCAAAGGGGATATCAAAATAGCCCTGAATTTGGGCTGCGTGTAAATCCATCGCTAGAACTCGATTAGCACCTGCTTGAGTAATCAAATTAGCCACTAACTTAGCCGTAATTGACTCTCTGCCGGCTGTTTTCCGGTCAGCACGAGCGTAACCATAATAAGGAATTACTGCTGTAATCTGTCGTGCAGAAGCCCGACGACAGGCATCAATCATAATTAGCAATTCCATCAAATGATCATTGACGGGTTGACAACTGGGCTGGATTAAATAGACATCGCAACCCCGAATTGATTCTTGGATTTGAACATAAAGTTCACCGTCTGCAAATCTTTTGCGAATCATTGGACCTAAGTCCATGCCTAGATAACGAGCGACTTCTTGCGATAGTTTTATATTGGCAGAACCAGAAAACAGTCGCAAGCGATTATTGTCAGGTAGTCCCGTTGCTATTGACTGGACTGGTAAAGTTGCAGAACTTAGCACAGCAGATCCTCGAAGTGCATTCATAGAAATATCATCAAAGATTGAGCAAATTTAACGAAAATGGAATCAAGCAATAATATTCAAGTTAGCGCTGGGGTGTGAGAACACCTATGATTAAATAGCACGGAAAGTGCAAACAATTATTCTATGATACTTATTACCAATTAACGACCTAGTGAACTAAAGATTAAATATTTGTATCTTGTATCAAGAACACTAGTACACTGCGGCGTAAGTTAATGAACCATTCCGAATCTGTGAAAAACTTATGCTGTATTCATTCTAAATTCTTAATTCTAAATTCCGATTGATTTATCCATTCTGGATTATACCTGTTACTATATGGGACACATCCTGACTCAAGGCAGAATGTAAGAATAGAATAATGCAAGACTTAATTTCTAGTATACACTTCCTTTTAGGCAGGGTAACAGAGGAAAATTACGGAAGCCATAATTGATACACGCTGTGTCATGTTGTGGATAGATAATGCTTTTGCTCTCGTTCTAGCTCAGTTGCTATTATATTCTAATTAATAGACCATGCAATCACCGATTACAGTTGGTACTATCCTACAAAATCGTTACCACATAATTCACATTATTGGCCAGGGGGGATTTGGTAGAACCTATCTAGCAGAAGACCAAAGACGCTTTAATGAGCTTTGTGTGCTGAAGGAATTAATTGCCCCAATCACAGGAACAGATAGTGGGCAGAAAGCACAGGAATTATTTGAGCGAGAATCTGCTATCCTGTATCAAATTGAACATCCCCAAATTCCCAAATTTCGAGAAAAATTTGCCCAAAACGAAAAGTTATTTTTGGTGCAAGATTTTGTGGCTGGTAAAACTTACCGCCATTTGCTTAAAGAACGCCAAGACGTTGGTACAACTTTGACTGAAGTAGACGTATTGCATTTACTAGGTACTTTATTACCTGTTCTTAGTTATATTCACGGTCAAGGAATTATTCATCGAGACATATCCCCAGAAAATATAATTCTCCGAGAAAATGATTTCCTGCCTGTATTAATTGACTTTGGGGTAGTGAAGGAATTAGCCACAAAATTACAATCCTCAACTCCTACACCAGTTACTACTGTAGGTAAATTGGGTTACGCGCCTAGTGAGCAAATGCAAACAGGTAGAGCATATCCTAGTAGTGATTTGTATGCGTTAGCTGTGACGGCCATAGTTTTGTTAACTGGGAAAGAACCCGCAGATTTATTTGATGAGCAACAACTAACTTGGAATTGGCAACAATGGGCAACAGTGAAACCAGAATTTGCTCAAATTTTGCAACGAATGTTGAGTTATCTACCGGGGGAACGCTATCAAAGTGCGGCTGATGTTACTCAAGCACTGCTCAACATGGGCTATACTCGCCAACCGGCTGCTAATTTATCTCACCTACAAACTATCGCTGTCGGTCATCGTCCTCAACCTATATCAAAAACATCTGAAAAGCCGCAACCTTCAGTTGATTATAGCCAAAGTAGCTCTATTTTGGATAATACTTGGGCATTGGGAGGAATTGGCTGTGTTGTGATTATTTTAGCAGGATTTGGTTCTTGGACTTTGGTGAGTTCAATGAAAAGTCAGTCTCGCCCAGCAGCAGAAACAATTACAACGCCACAATCTTTTCCTTCTCCAGTTATTCCTAGTGGAACAACCTTAACACCAACCCCAACACCCACAGCAACTAATAGTGAACCGGTGATTAATAGCCAACGTCTGAGATTAGACAAATCTAACCAGGCGAAAGTTGAGGGGACACTGAAGGAAAATGAATTAGTTCAATATAGTTTTCGGGGTAAGAGGGGGGAAAAATTAATTATATCTGTAAATGAAAACAGTGGTATTGTGCTGACGATTTTAACGGCTGATGGTGAAATCATTAATACTCAAGATCCACAATCTACATCTTATGAGGGAATACTAGCAAATAATGGGAAATATATTATTCAATTAGGTTTGTCTGGGGGTGTTTCGGATGTTAACTATAGTTTGGATGTGGCCATAGAGGCAGCAACACCAACGGAAACCCCCACACCAACGGCAACCCAAACGCCAACGGCAACTCCCACACCAACGGAAACTTCCACACCAACGGAAACGCCCACACCAACGGAAACTCCCATACCAACGGAAACTCCCACACCAACAGAAACGCCCACACCAACGGAAACTGCTATACCCAGGTTTAATGGGAGTAATTAACGCTAAATTAGCAAAAGAAGCAAATTAAGTTGTCAATTTTAGCAGGAAACGTTGTTGAATACTTTACTGATTACGGGAACTGATACAGACGCTGGTAAAACTGTTGTCACAGCAGCAATAGCCGCTTATTGGCAAAAATATTATCCCCAGCGCAGTTTAGGGATTATGAAGCCAATTCAATCCGGGGTAGGAGATAGGGAACTGTACCAAACTCTGTTTAATTTGGAACAGTCACCAGAGGAAATTACTCCTATGTATTTTCAAGCTCCTTTAGCCCCTCCCATAGCTGCTGCTAAGGAAAATCGTCAAGTTGATTTAGCGATAGTTTGGCAAACTTTGTTAGCTTTGCAGAAACAGCGTGATTTCGTGTTGGTGGAATCTTTGGGGGGTTTAGGTTCACCGATTACTGATGAGTTGACGGTGGCTGATTTGGCGGGTGAATGGCGATTACCGACTATTTTGGTTGTCCCTGTGAGATTAGGAGCGATCGCTCAAGCTGTGGCTAATGTAGCATTAGCTAGGCAAACTAAAATCAATCTGCGGGGAATTATTCTTAACTGTACCCAACCCCGCACAGAGTCAGAAATTGCTGATTTAACTCCCCCAGATTTAGTTCAATCATTGACAAATATTCCCGTTTTAGGTTGTGTACCTTATTTGGAAAATCCCAGAGATTTAGCAAAACTTGCCCAAGTTGCTGCGGATTTTGATTGGGAATCCCTAGGAGTTTTTTAATTTTCAATTTTACATTTTTAATTAATAACTATGGTTTCTACATTTCCTCTGGCTTCAACGGTAAATCTCAAAAATGTGCGGTTAGAAATTCGGGCTTTACAACCGCAATTAGTGGAGTGGAGAAGAGAAATTCACCAAAAACCAGAATTAGGTTTTCAGGAAAAAATCACCGCTGAATTTATTGCCCAAAAGTTGCAAAGTTGGGGAATTACACATCAAACGGAAATTGCCCAAACGGGAATTGTCGCTATTATTGAAGGTGAAAAATCTGGGCATGGCAAAGTATTAGCAATTCGGGCTGATATGGATGCTTTACCTATTCAAGAACTGAACGAAGTTCCCTATTGTTCTCAACATGATGGAGTGATGCACGCTTGTGGACATGATGGACATACAGCGATCGCTCTCGGTACAGCATATTATCTCAATCAACACCGTCAAGACTTTAGTGGGACTGTAAAAATTATCTTCCAACCCGCAGAAGAAGGTCCTGGTGGGGCAAAACCTATGATAGCAGCAGGTGTCCTTAAAAACCCTGATGTTGATGCCATTATCGGTTTACACTTATGGAATAATCTGCCATTGGGGACTGTGGGAGTCCGTCCAGGGGCATTAATGGCCGCTGTTGAAGTATTCTATTGTACCATTTTTGGTAAAGGTGGACATGGGGCAATTCCTCACCAAACGGTAGACTCCATAGTTGTAGCGGCGCAAATAGTCAATGCTTTACAAACTATTGTTTCCCGCAACGTTAACCCCATTGATGCGGCTGTTGTCACGGTGGGAGAAATACACGCGGGAACAGCAGTTAATGTGATTGCCGATACGGCAAGAATGAGTGGGACAGTGAGATATTTTAATCCTGATTTAGTCGGTTTTTTTAAAGAACGTATTCAACAAATTATTGCGGGAATTTGCCAAAGTCACGGGGCAAATTATGACTTAGATTATATCCATTTTTATCCACCAGTAATCAATGATTCTGGAATAGCTGAGTTAGTCCGTTCTGTTGCAGAAGATGTAATAGAAACGCCCATTGGTATAGTTCCCGAATGTCAAACAATGGGTGGAGAAGATATGTCATTTTTCTTGCAGGAAGTTCCCGGTTGTTACTTTTTTCTCGGTGCGGCTAATGCAGAGAAAAAATTAGATTATCCTCATCATCATCCCCGATTTGATTTTGATGAAACTGCTTTACCAATGGGGGTGGAAATGTTTGTGCGTTGTCTAGAAAAGTTTTTTGGTTAATGAGTCCTAATAATGAATGTCATCAGGTAGGTTAATGCTCACATATTCTGGTTATGGTGGGCAATGCCCACCATACATAATATTAAAAAAATTAAATATTACTCCTATAGTGATAAATTAGGAGATAAAATCATTTAAGTATTTAAGATTTTTTTAATAATATCCAGAATATGCAGGTAATCAGTAATGCCCATTAGTGAAGAAAATTTAAGTAATGATTTAAACTCAGTATTAAATCCAGAAGATCAAGTGTCTGTTGGAGCTTTAGCACAACAATGGGCTAAAAAGTATTTGCAAAGCATTAATGTTGATACTAAAGAATCTATAAATTCTGAACCACTAGAGATATTTTCACTAGCAGGACGAGAGAAAACAGCTCAGAAAATCAGGGAATCTTTACGAAGTGTTAGTGCTACAGCTTGGAACAAAACTGAGGAACTGCTATCAGTAGAAGTGAAACAGCATTGTATAGATTCTAGTATTATTAATCCTTGGGAGATTGCGGCGGATTCTTTTAAAATTTACGAAAAATCTCTAAATTTGTACATCCAGCCAAAAGCATTTCCCCCAGTGAATATTGTCACAAAAGTTACTGAGCAGGATGATACCTTGGATGAACAGGCATTGTTAAAATATGCGACACAGGTTTCTCATAATCAGTTGGTGACGGTGGTTGGGGCAGATATAAGTGCAATTAGGAAAAAGTACACTAGTAATGATCCAAGATTGATTGGCTTTGTGAGTATGCAGTTCCATTATACTAGCCAGATGCTGATCCAAGAATTAGAACCAGAAGAGCGATCGCTGATTAGTGCATATTTTAAAGTTATTGATGACCACCTGTATATGCCACTGCAACGAGCTTATGAAGCAGCAGCTAAACATAGTTATGATTCCCCTGTCATGTCCGCAGTGCAACAGCTATTACCAGTTAGTACAGAAATTGCTGCAAATATTTGTCAAACGGTAACTGAATTATTCCCAAATTACAGTTCTATGTCTGGTGCTTTGAGTGATCCAATAGTTAAGACATCTAGTATTCGGGATGTGGAGATGTTCCAAGTATACCTGTGGGTATGTGCTTTAGAAGGAAACATTGAGGCTATTCAACAGGAATTGTTTCCTTTGTGCATAATGCTTTATCCCAAATTAAATGTAGAGTGGGAACTAGTCCGCCAAATGTTACATTTGCTAAAGAACGAAATTAGCGATCGCTTAACTTCCCCACAAGCTAACACATTAATGCCATATTTTCAGGCATTGTCGCTGATGTTCTCTTCAGAAGTATTACATTAGTCTTGACGGACTAAAAGCAGGTATTAGGAAGAAGTTCGGGTGTTCTGATAAGATAAGTGAACCGTTTTAATTGATTTTTCAGGAGTTAAAGAATGTCCATACCAGCAGATCCAGTAAAATTGATGAAGCAAGAAGTTGGTAAAGCTGCTGCCAATTTAGTAAAATCCGGTTCCATAGTTGGTTTGGGTACAGGTTCAACCACAGCTTACACGATTCAGTATTTGGGAGAACGTCTCAAATCAGGGGAACTCAAAGATATTGTCGGTATCCCTACTTCGTTTCAATCAGAAGTGTTAGCTAAAGAGTATGGCGTTCCCCTCACCACTTTAGACGCTGTAGATCATATTGATATTGCCATAGACGGCGCTGATGAAGTAGATCCTCACAAAAACTTGATTAAAGGTGGTGGTGCAGCACATACCCGCGAAAAAGTAGTAGATTATCTCGCGGCACAGTTTATTGTTGTTGTTGATGGTGGTAAATTAGTAGAGCGCTTAGGTTCTAGTTTTGCTGTCCCGGTAGAAGTCATCCCTATGGCACTTACCCCCGTCACTAATGCCATTAAAGCCCTCGGTGGTAAGCCAGAATTGCGGATGGGTGTGAGAAAAGCAGGTCCTGTCATCACTGACCAAGGTAACATGGTTTTAGATGTGACATTTGATAGCATTGATGATCCTGCAAACCTGGAAAAAACACTGAATAATATTCCTGGTGTTTTGGAAAATGGTATTTTCGTCAACTGTGCAGATATCGTTCTTGTTGGTGAAGTTATTGACGGTAAACCTGTAGTCAGACAACTTTAAGTTATTAGACATTTGGTGAAAATTAAATATGCGTTTTCCCAAACCTTTGTAGAGACGTTCCATGGAACGTCTCTACATTCTTTATCACTTTTTTAAAAATCATCATCCGAACTATGATTTATGTGATTTATCTAACTCATGCTTCTTAGCTAAGAGGATGTTTTAAAAGTTTTCAAGGTATAAATTAACCCCTCTTGTAAACCTCTCCCCGAAGCGGAGAGAGGCTTTGAAACCCCCATTCCCAGCCTTCGGCACGCTGCGCTAACGTAGGGAAGGGGGTTAGGTTTTTTGGAGATTATCGGTTTCATCTAATACTTTTCAAACAACCTCTAAGATAATTTCTGCAAAAAATCATCCAAATCAGGTAAATCATCCAAATCATAGTTCATACCTCATTACTTACCTGCTGTTATTAAAACCTGATTTGAATCGTTTTTAATTATATTAGCTAAACTCTCAACAGTAGACAGAAATTCATGTTCTAAATAGGGTTTAGTTAAATAAGAATTTGCCCCTAATTCGTAAGCTAACTGACGATGTTTGTCCGCGCTACGAGAAGTGAGAACCACAACTGGTTTTTTGGCAAAATCTGGATTTTGACGGATATGGCTTAATAATTCAAATCCGTTCATTTTTGGCATCTCTAAATCAGAGATAATTACGGCAATTTCTGGATGTAACTGCAACTGTGCCAAAGCCTCTACACCATCTTGTGCTTGTAATACTTGATAGCCAGATTTTTGCAAAGTCAGAGAGAGAGTTTGCCGCAGACTAATGGCATCATCTACCACTAAAATTACCTTTGGTAATTTGCTATTTCCTGACACATTAGCAGTTAGTTGTTTTTGGGTATTAGTTGCAGTAATCAGAGGTGTAGAAGCAATATTCTCCTCTGACATTGGCAAAGATTGTTGATTTACTGGGGGTATCATCGGTAGTCTCATGACATCCAATGTTGCTTGCATTTCTTTAGTATTAATCAGCATAGTGCCATCAATAATTAAGATCAAGTTACCATTAGCTAAACTACTACAACCGTAAACGTATTTTGGTGGAGTAATGGAACTTCCTAAAGGCCTAATTACTAATTCTTGTTCCCCAATAATTTGATCAACTTCTATTCCCACCATTCCCTGATGACGACGGAGGAGAAGAATGGGATTTTTGACTATTCCTGCTTCTGAATTATCACGGAGATTTTGCAGATTATTCGTACTCAGAACTGCACCATTATAATACATTAAGCCCTCCAATTTTTGGAGGCTGACCATTAATTCTTCGTCATCTGTACGCCAATGTAAAAATTGTTTGCCTTCAAATTCTTTGATTTGTTGAGCAGAAGGAATAACTATTTTTTCAATACTATCTTGTAGTAAAGCATAAATAACACCACCTGCCTGAACTAACATGAGTTTATCTGTAGTCATAGAGAAAGGAATTTTAAGGATAAAAGTTGTTCCCTGATGAGGAGATGATTGCACAGAAATTGAGCCGTTAAGTGATTGCATTTGGGTACGGACAATATCTAAACCCATACCGCGTCCAGAGATTTCACTGACTTTACCCGCTGTGGAAAATCCCGGAGCAAACATCATCTCTATTAGTTCAGATTCGCTGAGATGATGAACATAATTTTCACTATTATCATCGCTAATTAGATGAAGTTCTATACCTCTATTACGAACTTTTTCTAAGTTTAAACCTTGTCCATCATCATGAACTTCAATAACAGTTTGACTACCTTGATTATAGGCACGAATTTCAATGATACCTTGTTCAGATTTACCTCTTTCCCGGCGAATTTCTGGAGATTCAATCCCATGATCAAAAGAGTTGCGTACCAGTTGTAAAAGGGGATCATATAGCTTTTCAGCGATCGCTTTATCAACTAGAACCTGTGTACCAGTAAGTTTCAACTCTACCTGTTTTCCATAAACATTAGCGAGATTCTGCACCATTTGCGGGAAGCGACTGAGGATAGTTCCTAAAGGTAACATTCTTGCTTCTACTAAGTTATCTATAATATTTAAGGTTAAAGTCTGTTTTTTCTCACTGATTTGACCAGCTTGTTTCATCAGTAATTCTAGAGATTCAGAAGTTTCTTGTATTTGTAGAGTTTCTTCCATCGCTGAGTGTAATGTCAATTGAAACTCTGAATATACATCCATTTCTAAAGAATCAAAATTGACTGTATTCATTGCTTGGGTGTTGGGAGATGTAACATTGTTTCCTTGTAATGGTAAATCTCGTAATTGATATAAAGTTAATTGGTGTTGGTTAAGTTGCTGACTTAATCTATCAATTAGTTCTATAACTTGGTCATCGTATAAAGTGCGCCTTTTTTGGTAAATTAGTAATTCACCTGTGAGATAATTGAGGCGTTGTAATCCTTCGACATCTACCCGTACAAAAGAAGGTTGACGGGAGTTTCTATTGATAGAATCGGTAGTTTTTTCTTCTACTTGCTGATTAATTCTTGTAGGATCATCATCTGTAATTACCTCTTCAGTGACTGCTGATAATGTCACACTTTCTAAATAACTATCATGTTTAACAGTTTCTCCTGTTTCTATTATTGATGTAGAGACTATTTCCGGATTATTATCTAAAATAGATTCTCCTCCCCATATTGATTCTAGGAGATTATTATTGTCTTCGAGTGATAATGACGAAACTATTTCTTTAATAACTAATAAATTTTGTAATTTAGGATGATCAAGCCATTTTTTTTCGGCTTCAGTGACTGGTAGATATTTTTTATATTCTTGACCTAGTTCGCGGATTTGCTGTCTTAATCTTTTAATAATGGGGATAGCACTATTATTTTGCTCAATAGTATATTGGAATTTGGCAATAGCTAGAAGAATAATTAGAATTATCCCCCGACGATAAAGAGATAAAGACTGACTATCTGTTTCATTTTCGATAAAGTAGAAAAATTCCCCCAGCCAATTTTCTAGATAATTGATGGGATATTTTTGACTGGGTGGAGGAATTAATAAAGATAGATTTAGTTCTAATTCTGGGATCTCTCTATAGTGGTTAAACCAGCCAAAAATATAGCGAATTACTTTTAAATAAACCTTGGCATGAATTGGCTTTAAAGGTTCATGATTGCCAGTGCTAAGAGTAATTAAAAATTGATAAAATTCTGTAGTAATATTAAAAAATGTTTCGGCAAAAGATTGGTGTATAGATGTCAGAGATGATTCATATTTTGGTACTGTAGCTAAAGCACTGGTTGTAACAGAAACAGAATCATCTATAATATTTGTATTTGCTAGTTTTTGCAATTCTAAAGATGGTGAACCTCCGGAAGTGCGATCTCCTGCTAATACCGCTTTTTGTGCTACTTGTAAATCACTAAAAGCTATTTTAGCAATTTCTAATACTTTTTCAGGATTCCCATCCACAGCCGCCATAATTGTGCGTGCTAGTGCTTGCAATCCTGGTAGATTTAGAGATTCTGCTAACCCGATAAATACTTCACTTTGAGAGTGTAATAATTCACAAAATTTACTGGGATTTGGCGGATTATTAATAGCTTGACTGAGACTATCTATCCGTTGCTTAACTCCTACTTCAAAAATAGATTTAACAATATCAAATCCTAATTCTTCTGATGTGGGAATATGTGTTTCTGTCCCAAAAGCATCACCTAACTTTTCTTGAATTTGAGCAAATGCTGTAGTCGCTCGGTTTAAAAGTCCATCAGCATTAATATTACTGTTGGTAACTTCAGATGTAACTGCTAATTGTAGACATTCATAACCTTCAATAAGTAAGGTTTGTAGTTCACCATCAATAACGACATTGGGACTATATAAAGCCTTAAAAATATCTTCTAAAGAATGGGCAATTGTCATGATGGTATCTAGTCCAACATTGGCTGCTCCACCTTTAATTGTATGGGTTGCTCGCATTAAGTTATGTACTTTAGCTGTGCTATGACTTTCGACTAAAGTAAATAAATCTTGTTCAATAGTTTGTAACAATTCCGGTGCTTCACCAAGAAAATAGGCATAGCCTTGTTCACGAATTGCTGAATCTGTAATCATAATTTTTGCTTTTAGATTTTAGTAATTATTTTAAGTAAGAATTCAGAAGAAGGAGTCAGGAGTCAGGAGTCAGGAGTCAGGAGTCAGGAGTCAGGAGTCAGGAGTCAGGAGTCAGGAGTCAGGAGTCAGGAGTCAGGAGTCAGGAGTCAGGAGTCAGGAGTCAGGAGACAGGAGTCAGGAGTAAGGAGAC
>JANMEE010000200.1:0-4226 GCA_031376645.1 Dolichospermum sp. OTE_75_concoct_329_sub
TGACGCTCAAAGAATTTCTCTGGTTCGGTAGTGAGAGAGTCAAAGATTTGCCTGTATGTTGAACTTTTGCGGTTTGGTTCTCTGATGTTTGGTTCTAGAGGTAAGTCTGTAGGGAATGTATCTACATGGGCAGTAGCGATAATGCAATCAGGTTTAGCATGGAAATAATTGTCTACTTTAATAATCCAGTTTTTTGGCATGGTTGATTTTTCTTTTTAGTAATTATAAGGATAACGGGGCGCAACACAAAAAAAATTACAGCATATGGCAAGTAAATAAAGTACAAAGCTAGTAGTCTGTCAAGAAGTCAGAGGGAACAGGGAACGGGGAACGCGGAAACCTACCCTTTACCCAATACTATTGCCAATTTTCCAAAATATATATGTCTGAAACCCAATAAAAATCGTGACGATATCAATAGGATTTTAGGGCTTTTGGCAATAGTATTGTTACCCTTTCCCTTTTAAGGGTGAGATTGAAAACTTGGACGTGCCAGGTACTGTATGACTTCTACGTCGTCATGCAAGCTGACTAACTCCTGAATTTTGTTCTATATGCTCTCCAAAGGAAAGTATAAGACCTTAAAAACGAAGGGAAACGGTTGTTAAATTTTTGCACAGATGTGGGAATTATAACCAATTAACCAATCAGAGCGGATGACTTCAAATTTTTATGAATTACGCAGTTGCTATTGACACATTAAAACAAACAGATCCAATTTTAGCCGAGGTAATAGAACAGGTGGGGGAGTGTAGACTCAATCAAGTCCAGCAAACAGGGGATTTATTATCTTCACTTTGTCGGTCAATAATTTACCAACAATTATCAGGTAAAGCAGCAACAGCTATTCACCAGAGATTTTTACAACTTTACACTGTTTTAACCCCCAGCGATATTCTCAACACCCCAGACGATGTTTTGCGAGAAGTTGGCATTTCTCGTCCTAAGATTTCATATCTGAAAGACTTAGCACAACGATTTGATAAATTACCTACCATAGATGATTTGCTGTTAATGGATGATGAAAATATCATCAAAATCTTAACTGAAGTTAAGGGAATTGGACGTTGGACAGCGCAGATGTTGCTGATGTTTAGATTACATCGTTGGGATGTTTTACCTGTAGATGACTTAGGTATTCGTAATGCTATCCATCGCCTTTATAATTTACCAGAACTTCCTAATAAACTAACTGTAGAACAATTAGGAGAAAACTGGAAACCTTACCGCACTATCGCGTGTTGGTATCTGTGGTCTAGCTTGTCAATCACTAAATCAGAAAAAGCATGAAATTAAATGAAGTTGTGCCTTGGGGTAGAACACTACAAGAGTATAAATTAATGTTTAATCTGTCTGAAACAGACCTAAACAAGAAAATTCTTGGCTGTGGTGATGGTCCAGCAAGTTTCAATGCTGAAATGACAGAACTTGGATATTCAGTTGTTTCCATTGACCCCATTTATGAGTTTTCACAGAAACCAAATTAGACAACGAGTACAAGAAACTTATGAACCAATCATCTCGCAAGTTAAGCAAAATATTGACCGTTATGTTTGGAATAATTTTCATGATCCAGAACAATTGGGTTACGCTCGTCTGGCAGCAATGGAGAAGTTTTTACTCTTATTATGAAATCGGTAGAATAAAAGGGCGTTATTTGTGGCAATCTCTACCAAAATTAGAACTAGCTGACCATCAATTTGAACTATGTGTTTGTTCTCATTTACTCTTTCTTTATTCAGATCACCTATCTCTTGATTTTCATATTGCATCTATTCATGAACTTTTGAGAATCTCAAAAGAAGTGAGGATTTTCCCCTTATTGAAACTTGATTGTAAACCATCACCTTATCTTGATTTAGTGATCAAAAACCTCTCCAGTCAACAGTTTGATATAACAGTACAGCCAGTTGATTATGAATTGTGTGTTTCCAGTTTTCCCAGTTTTTCCTCCACCTGCTGTAATTCGCTGGTTGCTTCCAGTTTTACGCTGCTATCAAAACGCGATATCACTTCCTGTAAGCCTTGCAGTAAAGCAGTTGTATGACCATCACGGTGTATTTTCGCCAAGTCACGTACTACAGAGATTAGTACACTAGGCACGCGAATCATCTCACTGGGTGGGGTCTTGTTGGCAGTCATGATAGCTAGAATTGATATCAATTATTATAACCCCGAAGCAGTGGTTTTCCTGGCTTGATTTTTGAAACGTACTCCTTTCAAAAAACTATATGTTTAATAATTATTGTGAATAATATCAGCTTGTTAATAAGCTTCATGAGCTGAAATAACCAAAATATTAGCGTCCATAACTTATTATTTTATTAGTTAGTATTCTTACTAACATTCTATATTGATTTCAACTCTGTATTAATCCATCAAACATAAACTCAATGTCTTGTCAAGTTTGTTGCTGTACTGTTGAAGTTGTCCGCATTCCATGAAAATAAAGTTTCGGGGTTGCATAAATGCGGGATGATTTATTTCACGCAGAGGCGCTCCAGACGCGGAGAGAATCAGAGTTTGAGATTTCAATACATCAAATTTCATCCCCTGATTCAGCAACGCCAAAGTTTCATCCACTTCTTGAACGGAAATAATTACAGATTTACAGCGATGTCTGCGGCGTTCTGTAGGAAGTATCGCTTTTTTAGGTTACAGTCTTCTAAGTATTCTATAACTATTTCATCTCATGAATAATCAAATCTTGAAGGAACAATTACAAGCAACAATCAAAAAGATTCAAACTAAAGATGATGGTTCTCCTGTTACTAATTTGAGGCTGGATAAAACTTTAGTTGCAGAAATTGAACAGTTAGTAATAGACTTAGAAAGTCTCAATCCTCATCCGCAACCTCTTCTCAATGCTACTGCTTTATTAGAAGGAGCTTGGCAGCTGCAATACTCCACAGCTAGAGAAATCCGTTCTTTGGACTCTCTACCATTGGGTTTACAAATAGGTAAAGTTTATCAAGTAATTAATATTGCCAATAAACTATTTTTTAATTTAGCTCAAGTGCAACATCCTCTGAAAATCATATCAGGATATGTGAAAGTCACAGCTAGTTTTGAACCTGCTTTAGATACATCGGGTTTAGCAGACAAACGCATCAATGTTGATTTTGATAAACGTTATTTGGCGATTGAGAAAATTGTAGGTATTGATACGCCTAAACTAAATCCCTTTAAAGTCGTAGCGGCTAATAATCCTCAAGGGAGAATTGCCACTCTTGATATCACTTATTTAGATGAAACTTTAAGAATTGGACGTGGGGGAGATGAAAGTTTATTTATTCTCAATAAAGTCAATGATTTACCTAATTTATCCTAAAAATGGCTGAGAGCTTGATTTTTAAATCATCGCTTAAAGTTTGATAGCGTTAGTCATTTTTCTAATTTAAGAAGATAACCTGCTCTGACTCTAACTTGACAAAATTATTCATAATTTTCATCTATCTGGTGGATAATATTGAAGTTGCTAATTATCTTTCTGATGGTAGATTGTGCTAACGCATTCTGTAATTTTGGGCATTTTCTTATTTTTCCTGAAAAACGGGAGGAAACAATAGTTTTTGAGTAAATATGTTTTGATTACGGTAGACAACTAAAATTATATATCATGTCAACTCAAGTTCATTTAGTTACTATTATCGAAAATGTTACCTTGTTGGTATTCTACACAGACTCCGATTGTTGGCAGTTCCGGTTAATTAGTGCTGGTGGTGAAGTGTTTGGGGAACGCAAACTTTATTACACTCCAGAAGCTGCTGAAAAAGCCGGTCGTGAATGGATTCATCAGGGATATTAAGCTGTTATGCAGCTTGGTTAAATTGGTGAATTTGTATCAATATTAATTTGTTGATTACAGTCTTGACATTTATAAATCACTCGCTATATAACTTGGTTGATTTTACGTCAACTAGCAAAGAATTTTGGCATACTGTAAGATAGAAGAAGTCTCAAAAATTGACTAGCACAAAACATCGTTACTATCAACTTTTATACTGAAATTAATTACTTTCTAAAACCAGAGGTGTAAAATGACAATTACCCTTAATCACACCATAGTACCAGCACATGATAAAGAAGCATCTGCACAGTTCTTTGCCCAAATTTTTGATTTAAAGGTAGAACCTCCCCTTGCTCACTTTGCTGTTGTGCGTGTAAACAATCAATTGACCTTTGATTTTGATAATAGAGAAAATTTTGAGTCACACCACTATGCT
>JANMEE010000230.1:0-11676 GCA_031376645.1 Dolichospermum sp. OTE_75_concoct_329_sub
GCTGAGTTTGAAGAAAGTAGCAAAAATTTTAGCTTTTTTGCTACTTTCTTTTTCTTCTCCATTCTCAGTATTCATAACTTAATCACCATTACCAAAGCGCTTAATTAAATCCTCAGGACGAAGATTAGAAATAAATTCGCGGAACGCTTCCTGTTCAGCTTCATCAGCATCACGATCTACAGGAATAGAAGCATCAGCAACGACTTCTTCCATCACCCAAATGGGGGTATTTGTCCTCAGAGCGATCGCTATCGCATCACTCGGACGAGCATCAATTTCTTTTTTGACATCCCCTTGCTGAAGAATCAACGCCGCATAAAAGGTATCCTTTTGGAGAGTATGAATAATGACCCGATCTAAAGTCATATTCCATATTTCCAACATATTCACGATCAGGTCATGGGTTAAAGGTCGAGGGGGCTTTTGATTTTCCATCGCCCCCATAATTGCCCTAGCTTGTTCCTGACCGATGTAAATGGGCAAAGCGCGACGATCTGAACCATCCTTCAGAAGTACAATCGGGCTGCGGGTGAGCGCATCTAATGCTATACCAGCGACTTTCATTTCTATCATTGGTTTAGCCTCTAAGATTCTTTAATCGCTTGGAACTATGTTGCAGGTAATACATCTCTTCAGTTTTTTCTGGGACAGAAATAAACATAGGAATTTTCTTGTCTATAATGCTTCTATTAAACTCTGATGGCGTGGCATAAGCCATGGGATAGGAGTCACCGAGTCAGGAGTCACCGAGTCAGGAGTTAATGAACCACGAAGGAGCGAAGGACACGAAGGAAGAAGAAGGAAGAAGGAAGAAGAAGAGTTCACCAATGAGTCCTCAAATTTATCCGGTTATAGAAGAGTGAAAATGCAGGGGTTTTCAACATCTATTGTCAATATTCTGGCACTTGTTTGCTAATAAAACTCTGTAAACATTTATCTATCAACGCTTTTGCTTTCTTTGCTGCAAACCTTATCTAGTGATCAGGTATAAATGAACCAATTACATATCCTCGTAACAACTAATTTATTTATCCTTCATAATTTTATCCTTCTTTAATCTTCTGATTCAAGTATGCCTTAGGATTGATGTTAATATGTTAATATTCATTTACCAAAATTGGGAAATAAATTAAACTTACAGGCTTTACATTTTTTCCGAGAATTATTAGTTGATTTCCGCCAAAATTAGGCAATAAATAAAATTAGTTTCCCAAAAGCTGTGTTTACAGGATTAATTCAAGGTTTAGGAACCATAAGACCCTTAACGGCAGATTCGTGGCAGATTAGTTATCTTAGTCAGCCAGACATGATCATTCAGGATTTAGCCTATGGTGATAGTGTGGCAGTAGATGGAGTCTGTCTCACAGTTGAAGAGATATTAAAGGATGGGTTTATTGCCACCGCTTCACCTGAAACCCTCCGCCGCACAACATTAGGTAAAGAAGAAACCCAACAAAGATATGTAAATTTGGAAGCGTCACTGCGGGTAGGTGGTAAAGTCGGCGGTCATTTTGTCATGGGTCATGTAGATGGAATTGGTCAGTTAATTACATCTGAACAAACGGCTAGTTCGTGGGAAATGACCTTTCTTGCACCACAAGCGATCGCACGTTATATTGTCCCTAAAGGTAGCATTGCTGTAAATGGTATTAGCCTCACCGTAGCTGAATATAAATCAGAATCATCTCATTTTACAGTTGCAGTCATACCCCTAACATATAGCGAAACCAATCTCAGTCATTTAATCGCCGGTAGTTGGGTAAATCTAGAAGGAGATATTTTAGGTAAATACGTGGAAAAATTCCTAACTCCTGGCAATAATCACCATCAACAAGAGGAAATTACAACTACATTCCTAGCAGAAAACGGATATTTGTAGAGGTAATAGGTGACAGGAATTAGGTGACAGGGAACAGGTGACAGGTGACAGTCAGGAAATAAGAGACAATATAAATACATATTCTCTCTGTTCCCTGTCACCTGTCACCTGTCACCTGTCACCTGTCACCTGTCACCTGTCACCTGTCACCTGTCACCTGTCACCTGTCACCTGTGTGCTAACTGGCTGATGCCACCTTGTAATTGCACACCTGGGTCAACAGCAGCCCATCCCTGTTGGGTGAGGTGACGAATTTCAAAGTGGAGGTGAGGACCAGTAGAGTTACCGGTGCTACCAACTCGACCGATGACAGTACCGGGTTCTACCCATTGGCCAGGTTGAACAAAGATTTCTGACATATGCCCGTAGAGACTTTGTTGCGCCGAACTGTGATTAATGGTGACAGCCAAACCATAACCACCCAGCCAGTTAGCAGATTCTACTTGACCCCTAGCTGCTGCTAAAATTGGTGTTCCTGTAGGCGCTCCCAAGTCTGTACCAGCGTGAAAACGGCGATCGCCTGTGATAGGATGAACCCGCCAGCCAAATAAAGACGTAATTGGTGCAGCAGCAGCCAATGGGAAGATCATTCCGTTACCGACAGTACCACGATAGGCCAGGGTATTAGTATAAGGAACTTCAGGTAATACTGATGCCAGAGCGAAGTCGTAAGACACCATACTAGGACGGGGGGCCAGATTACCCTCCATCATTGGCGCTGGTAAACTACCTACCTGGGGCGCGATAGGGGCAGAACTCACCTTTGTTGTGCTAAATTCGCTAGGACTGGGGATAAAGCGATTAGCATGATATGCAGCCTTGGTATGACTGCTGGTGTTAGTTCTGGAAGTCCGCCAATTATTTTGAGGTTGACTAATTTTACTGACATTACTAACAACAGTCTCAGTAATGTTCTTATCAACATTCTCACTTTGATTGCTGTTTGCAGTTATAGTCTTCCAGCCTAATTTATTTTGCACAGAGACTGGATTTACAGCAATTTCACTTTTCTTCAGCCAAGTGGGTGATGATTCTTTAGACTTAGCGACAGTAGGAGTTTGTTTCGCTTTAGCGCAACTGGCTTTTCTAATAGACACAGTTACACCACAACCGCTAGACCGTTCTGTTACCACTACAGAACTGGGTGGTTGATATTTTTCTGTAGCTACACCATTGTACTCATTTGTATCAATATAGGCGTTATTGTAATCCTTGGGTTTATTCTCTGTATCCTTAGTAATGTCTTGAGAATTATTACCTGCTTGAGAAACTTCTGGGAGTTTTTTAATTACAGAATCAACTTTACTAACATTAGCAGCGGGTTGAGTATTTTCTGCTTTGGATTTAGAAATTCTCACACTAGCAGCGGGTTGAGTATTTTCTGCTTCAGAAACACTTTTGCTATTTAGCCTCTTTGTTAGATTAGCTTGACGAGCAGAAAAATCTGGTTGTTGCTTGACTATTTCTGGAACAATAGTTTCTCTCTGAACTGGATTTGCAACTGCTGTTGGTTGGGAATTCTCAACAGTAGGGACAATGTTGTCTATTGATGAAGTTTCTGTTTGAGCAGTTACAAACCCGCTGCCAAGAAGACTAAAACTACTTAATAAACAGAGACTTTGTGCTGGTAGTCTAGAAGCAAAGCGTTTACTCGTACCACCGGAGTAAGATTTTTTATGGGCAGATTTATGGTGCTGCGTCATTTTTTTTCTTTTGTTGTGTGTAATAAAGGATAAATATTCAATTTTGGACTTTGAACTTCGGCAAAAACGCGCAGTTGAATAATGTTGGATTCACCATAATTTTATATTTCAACTCCAAACTTGCTTTACTCAATTATCTGTTTTGCTTAAAGAGCTAAATTTTTAACAAACTCAATCATAAAATAGAAGTTTGACGATAACCCAAACTAATTGTACCTGGTTGGACAGAAATTTCTGGTGTTAAAGCTGCTTTTGGATCATAAGTTGCCATTCTTAACCGCAGATTACCCTCTTGAGTTACTCCAACTACTTTACCTAAAAAATTATTGACATAAACCTGATCACCCATGTTTGTGAGTACATCAAGGTAGCGAGATAACAGTATGCTTATTCCTTCTACCTGTAGACACTCTATACCGGACTTAATTCCGATTAAAACCTGTGAGGTAAGGATTTCCAAATGATGAATCATTTGACAATTCTGGGAATTTTGCCATAATTGCAGATTAATTCCCGTTTCTGGAACTTGATTTGCCCAATTAATCCCCACACCAATAACGGCTTGAGTGATTTGTCCTTGATTGACCTTGGTTTCGGTTAAAATACCACCTAACTTACGACCATCTAATACTAAATCATTTGGCCATTTTATGCCTACAGATATACCACATTTTCTTAATTGTGCGGTAATTCCCCAAGCACTGGCTAAAGTAAGTTGATAACTGCTGGTAGCTTCTAAGTTAGGAGTAATTGCCATCGAAAGATATAGACCACCTGTAGAAGACTGCCATTCACGACCCCATTGCCCTTTGCCGGCGGTTTGTTGAGTGGCAATAACCACAGAGCTAGGTTTTTCTCCTTGGTCTATTAGTTGCCACAGGGTTTGATTTGTAGAGGATACTGTGTTAAAAATATGTAGAGAAAATGGTATATCTTGATGCTTATATTCTGCTTTTAAGCTATCTACCAAAAGTTGCTGATTAAATTCCACCACAGTTCACCATAGTTCAAATTTTTTTTGGCTGTTGTTCAAGTTATTATTGATTAACGGTTGTTAATTTTCTGTTTAGGTTTGGTTAAAGATGCACACTTGGCACTGGCACAATTGGGAAGGTCTACCTTACCTAACCTGTAATCTTCTAAAACCCTGGTCTCATGGTTTCTTTACCCAACAGTTTTGGCCACGCTTACCTAATGAGCTAACTCAGGTAATACAACCAGAGGCTTTAGCTTATCGCTTAAAACAGGTACATGGCAATACTGTTTTAACTCCTCAGGAAGTTGACCATTATGTCAATACCAGTGATGATAATTTGGCATTGGCAGATGGTTTAATCAGTCAGCAACCTTTACAAGCTGTGTGGGTGGCTTCTGCTGATTGTACACCTGTTTTGATTGGAGATGTGAAAACCGGACAGGTGGCGGCTTTACACGCTGGTTGGCGGGGGACTGCGGCGAAAATTGTCCCAGAAGCTATTATGAGAATGAAATCCCACGGTAGTAATTTAGCAGATTTGCGCGTGGCCATGGGTCCGGCTATTGCTGGAGAAGTTTACCAAGTTTCTGTGGAAGTGGCTGCGGAAATTGGCAATAGTATCATATCACATAATGAACCAGAAAAAATAGTTAATGCGTTACATGATTTACCCAATTCACCTTTGCTCAGAGATACAGAACCGGGAAAGGTGCGCTTAGATGTGCGGCGAGTAAATGCTTTACAGTTGGAACAGTTAGGAATTAGTTTAGAACAAATTGCGATCGCTCCCTATTGTACTTTCCAAACTCCGGAACATTTCTTTTCTTATCGTCGAGAAAGGGAAAAAAAGGTGCAATGGTCAGGAATCGTCAGTACAGGTAAATAATTACATCTATAGTTTTTAAGGAAGCATTGTTATGACTATGCCACTTGTAGATGATCAAGTAATAGAAGAAAAATTGGTAACACTAAAAGATGTTTCTTGGGAGCAATTCAAAGGTATTGAAGCACATCTTCATGAAAAACAAAATGTTCGCTTGTCTTATTTATCAGGGATTTTAGAAATTATGGCTCCTATTGGTGAAAAACACGAAAAGGTGAAAAGCACTTTGGGCTTATTGTTAGAAGTTTACATGAGAGAGAAGAACATCCGTTTTTATAAACGTGGTGGTTTTACGTTAGAAGAACCTGGATATGCTGCGGGAACACCAGATGATTCTTACAGCATTGGTACAGAAAAGGAAATTCCCGATATTGTTATTGAGGTTATTGTCACCAGTGGAACTATTAACAGAACAGAGTTATTTAAACCTAAGAGAATACCAGAAATTTGGTTTTGGAAATCTAATCAAATCAAAATATTCAGTTTTACAGAAGCCAGAGAATATGTAGAGGTAAATCGGAGTAGATTTTTTCCCGATTTAGATCCAGCTTTGCTATTAAATTATATCGCTATGCCTGATCAATATGATGCCGTTGTTGGATTTGGGAAAATTATTCGGGAGCAAATTAATAAATAATCTCTATCCCCAGATAATTTGCATATCTAAAATAAAACCTGGTAAAATATCCTCACCTAATAATTCTTGAGGAAAATCTAATATTTCCACTGCTTTACCAAAACGATAAATTTCCACTTGACGTATTTTTCGATTAATTAACCATCCTAATTTAACTCCATTATTGATATATTCCTGCATTTTTGCTTGGGTTTCCTGCAAAGTATCGCTTGGTGACATTAATTCTAAAACAAAATCTGGGGCAATGGGGGGAAATTTTTCTTGTTCTTCGGGAGTAAGTACATTCCATCTTTCTTTTTTTATCCAAGCAACATCAGGAGAACGATTTGCACCATTGGGAAGTTTAAAACAGGTAGAAGAATCGAAACAAACTCCTAGTTTAGTTTGACGATTCCAAAATACAAAATCTGCTGCAATTTCTACATTCCGTTTTCCTGTTCCTCCTCCTGTTGGTGACATGATTAGTATTTCTCCTTTTACATTGCGCTCAAATTTAACTTCAGGATTTTCCCGACAAAGTTGATAAAATTGATTCTCGTTAAGTTGGATAATGGGGTTGAAGTTGACGGTAATAGCTGTCATAATCATCTCCTTGGGGATTATATCAACTCTAGTAGGATTATACCCTAAAAATCAGGCTTATACTCAGCAATACAATACTTGCAAGCAAGCATATTAAATAATAATTATGTATAAGAGGTTTGTAAGCGATATTTCTAGTCTGTATTAAAAATGAAAATCATGTAAGTTATAGGTATAACAGCTTATCATATTCATGGGATAATTCTCTGGACATACCTCTCCCAATGAGCAAAGAGCCTTTCGGAAGATATTATCTACCGGAATCATCACCAAAAAGTGTAAAACTAGTTATCTCAGAGAAAGAAAAGGACAATTTTCAAAAATTTTCTATACTAGTATAAACAAAACATAAAGAGACACAATCATGACCAATACCCAAACAGAAGTTACCAACGATATCCAAGAAAAAATCCAAGAAGAAGTTGAACAAGCTCGCGCTGTATGCGATATTTCCGGTGGTAACTCCGCTGAATGTGCTGCGGCTTGGGATGCTGTAGAAGAATTGCAAGCTGAAGCCTCTCACCAGCGTCAAGTCAAGCCTAAAAATGCTTTAGAAAAATACTGCGATGATAATCCAGAAGCAGATGAGTGCCGTCTTTACGAAGACTAGAACCACCAGTTGTACCTTTTTCAATAAGTGACAATATACTGAAATATCAATGGTTTTATACTCCATTGGTATAGGGATTTGAAGTAGACGGGGAATAAACTCCCCGTTTTTCACTTTTGAATCCAACCCCCAAACTGACTTTTTTCTTTCACAGCTAAAGCCACGCTATTAAATATCCAATCACAAATTTTCCTATTGATTTTATGACACAAGTATGGTTTCGCCCTTATGTTTGGATGGACTACCGACTAGCATTATTATTTACGCTCATTATTCCTTTAGTTCTTCTTATATGGGCATTTGTGCAAAAAGCAGAAGTAGTCCAACGCTTATTAATGATTTACTGGCGAGTAGCTAGTCTATTAGCGATTAGTATGTACTTAATGATTGGCGGTTTTGGAGTCAGTTTTATCTCCGCTTTAATGGCGCGGATTCTCATCCCTATTTCGCTATGGTTTTGGGTAGATATCAATGATGAAATTGACTACTATCCCAATAGTCCATTAAAATTGATTTTTACTTCTTGGCGTTGGGCAACAACAGTCTATTGTAGTTTAGGAGCAATAGCCCTTCTACCTTTTTTGGGTTGTGCTTTTTCAGGAACTGCTCTCAAAACTCCTTACTGTAGTGTCTGGTTAGAAGCACCATTAATCTTTAAAGACTATTTTCACTACAATAGTAAACCTGCTTTTCTAGGATTTCTGGGTATAGTTACTTTAGGATTTTACATCGTTTATTTAAGTTATTTTGTTGCCGTTAAACTGGGTAAACATGGGCGTTCGGCTACACATTAAAGAATTTAGAATTTAGAATTTAGAATTAAAAAGGTAGATGATACTAGCTTTTGAGAGATTTTTAATTCTTTTTCTAATTATGCAGTTGTGTAGTAAAAATAATTAATGAATAACTCTGTTGGTAAAAGACTGGAACAATATACAGTCAGAAAATCACAAGAAGTTCTTATCGTCACTATAGAAATTGATGATGAACCCGACCAAATTGCTGTTTTTAAAGGTTTTTCTAGTTCTTTAATGCGCCCTACTGCGTATGATCCAGATGTTCCTGTATTACCAGATACGGCTAAAATTATCACAATTGACCGCATAGCAAGTCCCTATAATCCAGACGCACCTCGTTATCTTCAACAAGATATTTCTTGGGAAGATATGCAAGTTTTATTATCAGAAGTTGGTGTATGAATTGGAAATAAGGAAAAATTTATTACTGAACGAACAACTGACCACTGGCTATTGACCACTGACTATTTTTAATTGTTGCTATGTCCCGTTCTGGATACACTCTCCCGGTTTTTGCTTGTGCTGCTGCTGTTGCGGCTTTATATTGGTTACGTAATCATCAACCTCTAACTGTTGTTTCTATAGACTTGCTTGAACCTGCGGAAATTGCCGAAATACCGATTGAGCAAGTCGCGGGAATATCTGAAAATCAAGCGTTGGCTATTACTCGTAGTGATCCTGGTGAAAACCTGGATTTAACGAACAAGACACCAATTTGGGCTGTAGTGGAATGGTACGAGGGAGAGGGAGAAGCGGTAATTATTCAGGGTGGAGAGGGGATTGGGAAGCAACTCAATGGTGAGGGGAAAGCCGCAATTTATGATTATGCTCAAAGGTTATTAAAGGAAAATTTACAGCGATTATTAGCACCTACAGAAAAAATCAAGGTAACAATTATTTTACCAGAGGGGCGATCGCTCGCGGTCCGAACTTCTAATTCAGCGTTTGGGGTAGTAGAAGGACTGTCTTTATTAGGAACAACAGGAATTTCTCAACCTTTAAGTACACCAGATCAATTAACAGCTTTTCGCGCTGATTTAGCAGATAAAGCTAGTCAATTTACAACTTTGGTATTTTGTATTGGTGAAAATGGGCTAGATTTGGCGCAAAAACTGGGTATTAACCCAGCACAAATGGTAAAAACTGCTAATTGGTTGGGACCAATGTTAGTTGCTGCTGATGTCTTAGGTGTCAAAGAAATTTTATTATTTGGTTATCACGGTAAATTGATGAAATTAGCGGGAGGAATCTTTCATACTCATCATCATTTAGCTGATGGTCGGCGGGAAATTTTAACCGCCCATTGTTCTATGCTAGGTTTACAGTCTCCAGATATTCAAGCCATTTTTCAGAGTCCGACAGCAGAAGCAGCTTTAAATTATCTGAGAATTCTAGATAGTAATACAGGTAGTAATTGGGTAAATCATGTTTATAGTGCTATTGCAGAAACAATTGATACCCGCACTCAAGCATATATGAATAGCCACAATGAACAAGGTAAAACCAGCATAGCCTGTGGTTCTGTGCTTTTTGACCGCGATCGCCAAATCCTCATTAAAAGCAAAACTGGTTGGATGTTACTGGAAAAATTGTGCTAACTTAATAAGAATTATCATAATTAACCCAAATACATATTTTTTTCAAGACTGAACTATGATTTACGTGATTAATTTGTCTGAAACTATGATTTACATGATTAATTTGTCTGAACTATGATTTGCGTGATTAATTTGATTGAGATGATTAATTGATCTGTGATCAAGATGAATCATCTAAGTCACAAAAATCACAAAAATCACAGTTCAGACAACTATGAATCATCTAAGTCACAAAAATCATAAAAATCAAAGTTCAGACTATCCTTAACAACATACCCTTGCTACCATGAATACAGCGGTGACTCTACCAACCGAAGCAGTACCTCAAACATTAGAAAATTTGGGGAAACTGAAAGGTCAAATAATTGTAATTTTAGACTTTGGCTCTCAATATTCTGAATTAATTGCTCGTCGTATCCGAGAAACTCAAGTATATTCAGAAGTTATTTCCTATCGGACTACAGCAGAACAGTTACGTCAGATTAACCCCAAGGGAATCATCCTCTCTGGTGGCCCAAATTCTGTATATAGCGACTACGCTCCCCATTGTGACCCAGAAATTTGGCAATTAGGAATACCCGTTCTCGGAGTTTGCTATGGTATGCAACTCATGGTTAATCAATTAGGTGGGGAAGTTCTCAAAGCAGAACGGGGTGAATATGGTAAAGCCTCTCTATACATAGATGACCCTACAGACTTATTAACTAATGTCGAAGAGGCTACAACTATGTGGATGAGTCATGGAGACTCAGTTAAAACCATGCCTCCAGGCTTTGAGTTACTTGCACATACTGATAATACTCCTTGTGCCGCGATCGCTGACCACGAGAAAAAACTTTATGGTGTTCAGTTTCACCCAGAAGTCGTCCATTCTCAAGGTGGTTTAGCCTTAATTCGTAATTTTGTTTACCACATCTGTGACTGCGAACCTACCTGGACAACAGCCGCTTTTGTAGAAGAATCAATTCGGGAAATTCGCGCTAGAGTTGGTGATAAACGAGTGCTATTGGCACTTTCTGGCGGTGTAGACTCCTCTACTTTAGCCTTTTTACTCTATAAAGCCATTGGTGAACAACTAACTTGTGTGTTTATTGACCAAGGCTTTATGCGAAAATTAGAACCAGAAAGATTACTGAAGTTATTTAAAGAACAATTTCATATTCCTGTAGAATACGTCAGCGCCCGCGAGCGATTTATTTCAGCTATCGCTGGAGTCACAGATCCTGAAGAAAAACGTCGCATCATTGGACATGAATTTATCAGTGTTTTTGAGGAAACATCAAAAAATCTTGGTCATTTTGATTACCTGGCACAAGGGACACTTTATCCAGACGTAATTGAATCTGCTGATACCAATGTTGATCCAAAAAATGGTGAACGGGTAGCAGTGAAAATTAAAAGTCATCACAATGTTGGTGGTTTACCAAAAGACTTGAGATTTAAACTAGTAGAACCGCTACGAAAACTCTTTAAAGATGAAGTCCGTAAAGTTGGTCGTTCCATTGGTTTACCAGAAGAAATTGTTCAACGTCAACCTTTCCCTGGACCTGGTTTAGCTATTCGCATTTTAGGTGAAGTCACCTCCGAACGCTTGAATATTTTGCGAGATGCTGATTTAATTGTCCGTCAAGAAATTAACCAACGTGGCTTATATCATGAGGTTTGGCAAGCTTTTGCTGTCTTGTTGCCTATTCGTAGCGTTGGGGTTATGGGTGATAAGCGTACTTATGCCTATCCTATTGTTTTACGAATCGTTACCAGCGAAGATGGAATGACAGCAGACTGGGCGCGTATTCCTTACGATGTATTAGAAGCAATTTCTACTCGCATTGTCAATGAAGTCAAAGGCGTTAACCGTGTCGTTTATGACATCACTTCCAAACCACCTGGAACTATTGAGTGGGAATAGGTGACAGGTGACAGGTTACAGGTTACAGGTTACAGGTTACAGGAATAGATTAATGCGGAATTCAGCTTAAATTCACTTAAAATCAGATTGTGTGAGGAGTAG
>JANMEE010000277.1:0-78463 GCA_031376645.1 Dolichospermum sp. OTE_75_concoct_329_sub
TAGGGAAGGGGGGCAAGGGGGTTAGGTTTTTGGAGATTATTGGTTTTATTTAATACTTTATGGCTAACGCCACGCTATGCCTGATGCCTCCGGCTCCCGCAGGGATACGGCACACTTCGTGAACGCTATCAAACACCCTCTAAATTAATAAAAAGTATGAGCTACTGTTGATAGTTTAATTGTAACTATAATCACTTTTCAGTAATTTATAACTTTTTTAAACAATTAATAAATTCTGTTACTGCATCATACTGATCATGATAATTAATATATTGGCTTAAAGATTTTAAATCTAAATCTGGTAATAATTGACTTTGATCAATTTTATTATATTGATCATCTTTTAAGGCATAAATGGTTAACAGTCCATCTTCCCAAAGCCAAACTTCAGGAATACCAATTCTTTTGTATATTTCTAATATCTCTATACTTCCACTCGTAAAAATTACCTCTATAATTAAATCAGGAATATCTTTTTTACTATAAATAGTATAGGATTCATCAGGTTCTTTACGTCCAGTTATATTTTTATTTCCTAAAGTCGCACTACCTTTAGCATAAAATCTGATTCCTTTTTCTCTGAGGTACGCTTCTAACAACAAACTAATTGTTCTTTTATAATATTCATGTTCTTTTCCTAAGTTCATAATAATTTCTAAATCTCCATCTAAATAAATAAATCTGACTCCTTCAATATCTTGAAACGTGGTTTCTATTTGCTCAAATTTTTCCCAAGTAATCCCTGTGAGAACTAAATGATTATTGGGTACAATAGCTTTCTCTAATATAGTTGTCATAGTTTTTCTTCCTCAAATACATAATGAGAGCAATTCCTATGGTGTATGGAAGCGATTACGTTAAGAAATGGCTCGATTATCTTCTTGCTATTATATCACAAAGTATGGATATGTGTAGCGAGGGTAAAAAATCGAACACTGACTTTTTTATTTAGTATTTTGTAAAGATTTATTAAAACCAACAACTCTTAACTTTGATTAATAAATATTTTCGTTCATCATTTATAAAGTAATTCCCTCTTTTCTCACATTAAGAAAAAATGGAGTATTTTTGGATTGAAAATCATTATTCTCAGTAAAAACACGTGAAATAACCAAATCAAATTCTAAAGATAATTCTGCAATAAAAATGCTAGTTTTTTCGATTTCCTGAGAATAGTTAAAAGGTTGTTTTAACACAATTAAAATATCTAAGTCAGAATCAGCATGATGATCACCTCTAGCGCGAGAACCAAACAAAATAACTTTATCTAAATTATCTTGATAGGTTTTCTGTAGAAATATTTTAGTTTTTTCTAAAATTTTAGTTATGATTGGTGACTCCATATTTAATAACCTCTTTGAATTAACATTATCAAGGTGAGTTAGGGGGTATCTGAGAGTTTTTAATACACCATGAGGGACTTTATGGCTTTACTGCTTATAGTTCAAAACTAGTTAATCTTTCGGCTTGGAATTTATTAATCGCCTCTTGATTTTCTAATTCTAATACAATTCTACTTTGTAAATGTGGTAACAGTTTTTGCCACTGCTTTTCGCTGATTTCTTCCATTAAAGAAATTTGTATGCTTTCGGTAATATCTATCTCATCTTCCATCATTAAGTTCATAGCGATACTAGATAATATTACATCCGCAGTCTCAGGATCGGTGTTACCAACATATATTAGTAAGGTAATTTCATCAGTATGAGAATCAGTAGCTAGTGCTTTGATTACCTCTCCTAATTGCCCATATAAATCATCTTCTGACTGATTCCAATCAGGAAACATGATTAAATTAATTTCTCCGAGGTTGAAAGGTAAAGATTCAAGAGTTTGATTAACTAAAACATTGCTGACAATATCAGCCATTTTAGACCAGGAAAACTTCTGAGATTGTTGTAATCCTGCCTGAATTAAATTACGTCTTAAGCTGGGTTTTTGGACATCACATAAAGCATTAACCATACTCTCAATATCATTATCTTTAACGTAAATTACAGCATCTCCTCCAACTTCGGGTAAAGAGGCATTAGGAGTAGTAATTACAGGGCATCCACAAGCCATTGCTTCTACTACAGGCATTCCAAAACCTTCATATATAGAAGGATAAACTAATGCCACTGCTCCAGCATAAACTAGTCTTAATTCTTCATCGCTTAGTTGTAATCCGTAAAAAGTACAGCCGGCAGTATATTGCCTCCACTCAGCAGGTAATTGAGTACCTGCACCAGTAGTTACTATATCAAAACTGTGTTTGTTGCTTAATTGGGCAAATGCTTGTAGAAAAAGAATTTCGTTTTTATATCCACCCAGTCCACCTAATAGGAAATAAGGTTTATTAATGCCATATTTATACTTAAAAGCATTAATTTGATTCTCAGAGGCAGGACAAAAAAGAGGATCAACTCCACAATAAGCAACAGTAATTGATTCTAATGATATATCTGGGAAAAATGCACTTAAATCTTTGGCTGTATTTTCTGATATAGAAATAAAAGCAGATGCGTGTTTGATTCCGTTATGTTTTTCCCGCCACATAGGTTTATTTAAGTCTCCTCCTAATACCTCTGGTATCATGTCATAAGCCATAAATACTGAAGGTGTATCAACGGGGGTGGTGTAGTAAGTCGAAATAAATAACTCTGCTCCTTCTTCGTCACAAATTTGCTGGAGCATTTGGCGATCGCCTTCAGTATTGTTATAGTTATAGCGCGATATGGTACGATAACAAATACCATTAATTTTGGGAGCAGTGTTAGCCCTATCTAAGACTACGATATGATTAGCAAATTCGGTGTTTGACCATTGTTCTAAAAGGGATTTCCAAACTCTCGCAATCCCGGTTGTATCGAGTTGAAAAAATACCCCGTCAATAAGAATAACTGGAGATAGAATCTTTGTAGGTTGCCATTCACTAACTGGATACTCTAATAAATGTGGTGGTAGAGTCCAAAAAACATTTGGATCAGGTCTATGTTTAAGGGGTTCAATATTACCACGCCAGGCAATTCCCATAATTTGCATGGTTTGATAGACTAAAGTATTCCAACCTTTTTGTTGGAAATAGTCCAAACCTTGAGCAACATCAGGAGAGGCTAAATCGTGAAAAATAATCAAAGCATCATCTTCAGCGAATTTCTCACAAGTAATTGCATCATTTAATGGTCCTGGTGCATCGTGATTTCCATCAATAAAAATTAAAGACCATTTTTGACCATTTTTATGAGCTAATTCCTCTACTTTTTCTGGACTGTAACCTGCTACTAGATTAATTTGCGAAAAAACGCTCGCACTTACCAAAGAATTTTTTACATTTTCATAATGTATTGTGTCTGCTAAAAGCGGATCAATCACATCTAGATCTAAACCTGCTAAAGCTAAGTGACAAGCAGACCATCCCATCCAACAACCTATTTCTAAAGCTTTTTTTCCTTTGAATTGTAGAGCAATGTTGTAAAGAAGATTAGCTTCATCACGACTAAGAAAACCTATTCCGCCATAACGTTGATCAATATACCAATTATGAGGAATTTCTCGACGCAGGTAAGGCCATCCAGAACTATTTACATTTCCTGCAATCATGTTAGGAAAATGTTTGTCGGGGTTAACTATTTTTAAGCCAGGAGAAACATAGTCTTTATTCGGTAACAAAGCACGTTCAACAACTTCCAGGGTTTCTGTAATCATTCTTTCTTCCTGAAACATTTTTTCGGCTCTTTGTTTGCAAGCCTGACCTATAGAAAGTCGTAATTCTGGATTGTCAGCCAAATTTTCAATATTTGTGACTAATTCTTCGATTGTAGTTTGAGGATCAATTTTTGGGTCGGCAATTAATTTTCCTGTTTCACCCAATTCTTCAGGGATACCACTAACTGTACTAGCAATAACGGGTAATCCTTTTGCCATTGCTTCCATAATACAGAGAGGCATTCCTTCTAATTCAGATGGAAAAACGAAAATATCAGCAATATTTAACCAATCAGCAACATCTGATCTTTGACCTAAGAAAATTACTTTATCTTCAATTAATAAATTAGCAACGCTTTGTTTAAGTTCAGTTTCTAATTCAGGTTGAAAAATACCACCACCAATCCAAACAAAATATAGTTTATTCCAAATGGAGGTATCTATTAATTGTTTAATTGCCTCCATTTGATATTGATAACCTTTTCTAAGTTCGATACGTGCAGCAGTAAGGCAAACAATAGCATCTCCTGGAATATTCAATCCTTGACGGAGACGAGAACGGATATCGAAATCAATATCAGTAAAATATCGAGAAGGTCTGCCACAATGAATTACTTCGCCATGGTTAGGAGCTAAACAAAATAATTGACGCAATAAATTTAAGTTATCTTGAGAAACTGCGATTACTGCTTTAGCATGACGATAGTGATGAGATAGAATGGGTAATAAATCTGGTCTTTGCTTGGCTAAATGGGGTTCAACTAAACCTTCTACGACAAGATAAGGAATATTTAACTGAATAGCGATGTCTTTAACAATTAAGTTAGAAAAAGGATTTGTATTACTACAGATAATTAAATCAGGAGGTTGTTGTTCATTCAACAATCTAATTAACAACTGAGAATCTTGCTCATTCCATTGGATATGTTTAACTCCTAATTCTTTCTGTCTATCAATTGAACTGCTTGTTTCTAACGGTTGTATGTAAGTTATTCTATAGCCAGATTTAGCTAAACCACAAACTAAGGAATTATTGTACTCGGCAACACCGCCAACTCCAGGATCATTAGAGAATAAGAAAATCTGAGGTTGACGATTTTCTTGAATATTATTTTGAACAGAAGAAGAATTTTGAGAAATAAAGTTCATATTATCTTGATTTTGTGTTGATGAGATTTCTAATGATTTTTCTTGTATATATGTTTTTGATAATGGTTTATCAAGTTCTTCTCGGATTTGATAAATTTCATCTAAATTTCGCTGAATAGTCTTTTTAATAGTTGATTTATCTCCAGGGCTTAAAAATTCCCTGATTGGGCTAAGATCAGGAGCAAGTAAAACTACTAAAGGCATTAGCCAATTTCCAAGTACATTTTCTGCATATTTCCTATCTTGATTTTGACTCAATATATTACCTGTGTGATTATAACTATAATTACCTAAGTAATAATTTACAAAATAGCCTTTGTATTTGAGGTTTAATCTCAATAAAAATTCCCAATCACCAAAAGAGTTTACAGGCATTTTGGAAAAGCCATCAAATTTATTTTCTTTATCTAAATAACAGTAATTCCTAAAAAGATAATTAGAAATAGCACCAAAATAATTGTTGAATAAACATTGACTAACTATTAAACTTATTTTTTCAGAGGATTTGTTTTTATCCCCCATTTGTTCTACAAAATTATTAACCTGATTCCAATATATTTCTGATGCTTTTTTAGCTTCTTCATTCATATCTGCATCAAAAACAACCTGACATTTACAAACAGTAAAATCTAACTGTGGATTATTTAAGAGGGGGTTAACCATTTTTTCTATAAAATCGGGTTCAAGGTAATCATCTGCACATAAAAGAGTTACAAATTCACCTTTGGCCAGTAACAGACTATAACGCCAATTTTCAGGAGCGCTTATTGTAGTTTCGAGGCAAACAATCTTAATGTTTTTGTACTTGTTTGCATATTCTTGAACGATTATTTGTGAGCCATCACTACTAGCATTATCGCTGATAATAATTTCTACATTAGAATAAGTTTGGTTTAGTATTGATTTAACAGTTCTTTCAATATACTGAATTTTGTTATATAGTGGGATACATACTGAAACTAAGGGCAAATGATGAGCTTGATTTATTTGTGTTAATTCTGTCATAAGACCTCTAATTAATTCAGTTACTTAGTATTAAAAGTTTAGACGGTTAAATTAGTAATAGTTTAGTACAAAACTATCAGATAATTTTCTAGTTTAAGTATATCTCTAATTTGGATTTTTATATTTTCTTGAAAAACACGAGATGAAATGAGAATTGATTCACTATATTCTGTTAAATCTAAAGGAGATATTATTGATTTCCCATGTAATTGCTTCTGATGATATTTGGGGTTAGAATCCACAAAAGCTGAAATATTAGCTTCTGCTAATTTGCTGGTTGCTAATAATCTTTGTGTATGTGTTCCCACACCCCAAATAATAAGGGGAATTTGTGTTTCAACTAAATTATTAATTATTTGATTGATTTTGCTATCTATTGATTGACAAATTTCAATATATTGAGTTAATTTATTCATTGTTTCTGTGTCTTTAATTAGATTAGCTTCTTTTGAGTTTAATTCTTTCTGATAAATTGCCGTAATTACAGGCATAATTGTGGTATCACTTTGAGCATGATTGTTTTGTTCACAAATTATATTTTTCCAACCATTTATAGCTAAAAGATTATTTAATGAAGTTGAGGAGAAAAAATCAATATGCTCATTACTGAATTGTTGAAATGGAGCATCTTGACAATCCATAAATCTACTAGCATCAGGAACTTCTATAAATAATATTCCCTCTGGAGATAACAAAGAACTCATTTTATCTAAAGCTAAATTTAAGTTTCTAATATGTTCTAATACCCCACTGAGAATAATACAATCAAAGGGTTGAGATGGTAGGGGAAAATTCCATAAGTTGTGTGTAAATACTGGAATATTATATAATTTTTGGGCAAATTTAGCACAAAAAGGAGAGGGATCTAGTCCAAATAAATTGTTATACCCTTTATTTTTTAAAATAGATAAAAGTCCACCAGTAGCACAACCAATATCTAATATCCGAGATTGACTTTTAGGAATAAATGGGGAGATAAATTTGGCAATAACTTTAAATCTATCTTCATCAAAATTAGATTCTTTTCCCTGTGTATCTTGATATTCATACTTTGACATTTCCTGATAATAACTATCAAATTCATTTTGTTCGGGAATATCATCAGCAAAACAAAAACCACAACTTTCACATACAACAACATCATAGCCTGTTAATAAACTGCCATCAGATAAAGGTGAAAATTTTTGTCTGAATAGTAGTTTTTTATTTTCGCTATTACAAATAGGACAGAATCTCTTAGTATTTTGAGTCATATTCTTAATTTCCATTTGCTTCCCTAATAAAATTTTCATATTTTGTTTTTGACTATAAGCATTCATTTTTAAAGTTTATTCCTATTTTGTTCATAAACTGTTTAATTTTTGTAAAATTACGTCAGCATATTGATCAATATTATCTTGCAAAGTATCAAGATATTGACAGTTACTACAAGCCTTGTTTTGATAGCGTTCTTTTTGGAGGTGCATTTTTCTAAATTTAAACAATTCTTCTCCTAACCAAATTGATTTTAAAGATTGTGCTTTGATATCTCCAACTAAGGTGTTATGAGACCAATCAACGCAACAAACAGAAACAGTTCCATCAAAATTAATTGTGAGAGTATAAAATGGGAAAGGACATACTTGTTTAGATATTAAATTTGCACCATCAGGAGATTTATTAGGATTAGTACCTAATGTAAAATCCTTTGATTCGGACATTGACCAGCCCATTAAACTATCAATATGTGTGGAAGTAGAAATATTGGCAAAATCATCATAAAATTTTTGTTTTTCCTTGTCCGACAATCCCGAATCAACAATTTTTACATGAATTTTGCAATTTTTCCGCTGGGCATAAAGATGGGCTATATTTTCTTTTAATTTCTCATAATCTAGTTTAATTTTGGCAATTTTTTGATAACCTTCGCTACTAACTGCTTCTATGGAAATACGAATTAAATCTAACCCGGCATCAATTAATTGATAATTAATCTGGGGATTTAAAAGTGAACCATTTGTTGTTATCCAGTATTCTTCTGCCACACCTTTACTTTTGGCATAACGAATCATATCAGGGAGTTTTTTATTTAGCAGAGGTTCTCCATCTTTATAAAAATAAAGTTTCTTTAACTTGTACTCAAATTCTGATATATCATCAATTATTTTACAGAACAAATCATAATCCATAATTCCTTTTGGTCTGCCAACTGATTTTAAAAGTTCTGCATCACCAGTAGGGCAAAATTCACAACGGAAATTACAGACATTAGATGGATCTATTCTGATCAGATAGGGTGAAGACAAAGGAATAACAGATTCAAGTGGTTGTCTTTCTATTATTCTTAGTGATGACATAGTTTAATTACTCCTGACTAAAAATTAATATTCGACATAATTACACAAATTATTCCTCAAGAGGAGGAATAATCATATTAGCCAAAAATTCATCTCGATCTAAAAAAGGCCACATATCTTCGAGAGGTTTAGAAACCATTGTACCATCAGGCTTACTCATGGAAGTAATCCGAGGAGCGGTAAATTGATTAAGCGATACAAGCACTTCACAAATAGAGACTGAAGGCGAATTTAACACCTCTCTTACCTTTTCTTTGATTTCTTCATGGTTAGCTATTTTAGTATAATGAATATCAAAAGCAGCACTAATTTTACTAATATTAGGTAAAGTTAAACCACTATTCGGATTACTAGCGACATATCGCTCTTGAAAATAATTTCGTTGAGTATTTTGAATAGAAACGTATCCGTCATTATTCAAGATAAAAAATTTAATGGGTAGTTTTAATCTCCTGACAGTTTCTAGTTCTTGAACATTCATAATAAACCCGCCATCTCCATCAATACAGATAGTACGCTTACCCCCACTTGCTAAACACCCACCAATAGCAGCAGCAATACCAAAACCCATAGCTCCTAGTCCTTCGGTGTTAAAAATCCGCATTCCCTCTTTTACTCTAAATGCTTGCATAGTAATTTCACTACAAGCTCCAGAACTCCCAGGAATTAATAAATCATCTGCTGACATTTGTTCAGATAAAACATCAATTAGAACATAGTTATTAACTCGCTCTGACTGTTGCCAATATTCAGGAAGGATAACAGGATATTTAGATTGCCAATCTTTGCAACGATTAAGCCATCTATTACGGTCTTGAGAAATAATATTGTTTCTTTGTTCCAAAAACTCTTGTATGAAACTACCTGCATCAGCACAGATAGGGACATCAATGGGCATCATCATTTTACTAATTTCATTAGAGTCTATATCAACAATAATTTTTTTAGCACCACGAGCAAAATTTTGATGATTGTATCCAGTTTGTCCAAAATCTAGCCTAGCCCCAATAGTTATTAATAAATCAGAGTTCTGCTGAGTAAAATTAGCTCCACGCTGTCCCACTCCTCCAGGTCTACCGATAAATAACTCATGAGATTGCGAGAGAAAATCAATAGCTTTCCACGAAGTAAGAACTGGAATTTTGAGGATATTGACTAGCTGTAAAAAATCTTCTATTGCCCCAGCTAGTCTGACTCCATTACCGACTAAAATACATGGTCTTTGAGACTGATTTAATAATTTAATAGTTTCGCTGATTTGTTGTTGTAATAAACTGTAATCTACTGGCTTTTCTATTTCCTGTTGATCAAAACCAACTAACTCAGTTTCTGCTATTTGTGCAGCTTGAATATCCAAGGGAATATCAATCCATACGGGTCCTGGTCTACCAGTTTTGGCTAAGTAAACAGCTTTTTCTAAGTGATAGCGGATAGTTTTGGGGTCTGTGACTACTACAGCATATTTAGTAATGGATTTCACCATCTCTACAATATTGATTTCCTGAAACCCCATCTGTCGTACACCGCGTGTACCTACTAAATCAGCAGTTTTAACTTGACCTGACAAAAACAAACAAGGTGTAGAATCTAACCAAGCTCCCGCTACACCAGTTAAAGCATTTGTACCTCCTGGTCCTGTAGTTACTAAAGCTACTCCTAAATTATTAGTATACTGTCCATAGGCTTCGGCTGCTATCGCACAAGCTTGTTCATGAAGATTACAAATATATTCTATTTTTTCACACCTACCAACTGAGTCTATTAGGTGCATACATCCCCCTCCAGGGAGTAAAAAAATATGTTCTACACCCAAATTAGCAATAAATTCAATCACATAATCAGATAATTTAATCATAATTTATTCACCTCTACCTAAAATTACTAAAGATTCTAATATTTCTGTTTTAGTTATTGTGGAATTATTCCAAGGCTGAGGCATTAAAAATGTCTTCATTCCTAGTTTTTTAGCTGATTGAATATGATGAAGATTATCATCAATAATGATATCTCCTTGTTTCCACCATGCTAGAAATGAGCCTTTATCTTGATCATATTCAGGAATTAAAATACCCTCTCGGTAGGAAGGAATAAAAGAAAAAAAGCGAATCCATTCACCAAAATGTTTAATTACCCATTCTGCCATTAAAGGTGCTGTTTTCATTGGTGTTGCTGTTAAAGCGATATGACGAAATTTACATCCCCATTTTTTAAACCATTCTAATATTTCTGAGTCTGGTTTAAGTCGAGATATTGCTCCTGATAAGCGGTAATTATCCAGACTGTTTAAGTATTCCTCTTTTTCAATTCCTAGTATTAAATGAGGAGGATTTTCATTAATGTCTGTATATTGGATCGAACAACTGGGATGAGAAACTAACCAATACTCTTCCCACCACGTCAGCATTAAATCATTTAATACATCATCTACATCCCAAACTATGGTTAGCATAAAGATATCTCCTATAATCAACTAACAGCTAATTAATCCAGTAAGTGAGTTGAGTTTTACGGTGTTTGTTATCTGCAATATTTGGATCTGTATAATAGGAATCATCTTTATGATGCGTTGAAGATATTTCTTCTAATACTGCTCCATTGTCGCTACTAAAAGTGTGTTTTGCACCCCTTTCTATAGTTACAATATCTCCTATTTTGCATTTTCTATCGTCTCCATCAACAGTTATTTTTACATCACCATACTGAACAATGAAAGTTTCTTCTTTAACCTTATGATATTGTTCTGGGTGGCTTTGTCCTGGCAAAACTACAATTAATTTTTTACAATATTCGCGGTTAATATAGTTGATAATTGTACAACCAACTTGTTCAAAGTTATCCAATCCATAATGATGAGATATTTCAAATTCTAACTGTTGTGGTACAACCACTCTGCTCTTTTTGAGTATCTTTTTGACTTTTTGAATAATTTCATAGATTTGCCCTCTAACCTCTACTCTCTTAGTATTTAATGACAGAATTGGCTGATTTACTTGCAAATCTTCCTCAGCATAAAAATATGTATATTTAGACATATCATTAGCTGTAATTTGATTCTCGATAGTAGGAATTGCTAAAAAAGTATCACTTAAATCAATTTTTTCGCCTTTTTTGATTAGACGTTTAGCAAATACGCCCCTTCTTAAAGAGAATAGACTAGATTTTTCACTTTCACTAAATTCTTGTCTTCGATCTACGAATCCACACATTTTCAGAGCTTCTTGTACTGATTCCAACCAATGTTTAATTTGATTAGGACTGGCTGAATAGTTGTTTAAAAACACTGTTTCTGTAGGTACACCAACGTGCTTTTCAAAAATAGTAGCTCCTTTAGCTACTGCTATTTTAACTGCTTCCACATTATCAGGGTTTTCATGGGTAGAGTAACCTATTCTAATTTGTGGATAACGACTTCTTAATAAGTCAATTTGGTTCAATTGCAGATTTTCATTTTTAGTAGGATATTCACCTACACAGTGCATTAACGATATATTCTTTTCTCGATGCAAAAAGAAACTAATCACCTTATCAATGTCTTCTAATTCCGAACCAGCAGTAGAAGCAATAATGGGTTTATTAGTTTGGGCTATTCTTTCCAGTAAAGGCCAATCAGTTAAAGAGCAACTCGCTATTTTAATTACATCAAAATTATGTTCTTCAATTTTTGTAACTGAATTTTCATCAAAAGGAGTACAAATTTTGATAAAGCCTAATTTTTCCATTTCCTCTACTAACAACCTAAATTCTGCTTCTGTTAGTTTGGTTTCAGAAAAACGCTTGATATATTTTAAATCGAGTCTATTTTTAAATTCAGGATGAATAAATGTATCTAAATTTCGATATTGTAATTTAAAACCGAATTGAAATATTTCCGAAAAATCTTGTTTAACTTGAGCAAACTGTCGGATAATTTCTAATCCATGTTTTATAGAACCATTATGGTTATTTGCGATTTCTAATATAAATAATGGTCTGTTATCTATCTTAGTCATAAATTATTTACCTTGCTGATCGTTCTGAATGAATAAATCTTACAATGGAGTCTTTTAAATCAACTTTTTGTTTCAATCCCAATTCTAAAAAAGCGCGTTCAACTGAAGGAATATATCTATCACGATTTTTATTAACTAGCTGGTCATTGCCTAAGTTAACTGCTAGTTTAGGTGAAAATATTTCCCCAATCAATTTTGCTAAATCTCTAATCGAAATTGCTTGATCTGATCCTACATTATAAGGTTTACAACTTTCACCCTTAAATAAAATTGTCCATAACCAAATCATCAAATCAGAAGCATATAAATAGGATCTTAATGGTGTTCCATCTCCTTTGACTTCAATAGTTTTTCCCTCCATTGCATCCCTAATAAAATTACCAATGGCAAAATGAAGATCAAGGGGTAAATATGGACCCACAAAAGCAAAACATCGGGCGATTTTTGTTTCTATTCCATATTGTTGACTATATAATGTACAAAGTAATTCAGAAACCCTTTTTCCTTCTCCATAACTAGAACCTATATGACAAGGATCAGGAGAACCCGAATAGGTTTCAGATATATGAGACATTGTATCAGGTTGTTGTCCATAAACCGCACCTGAACTGGTAAATAAATATTTCTTTACACCGGATACTCTAGCAAATTCTAAGGTTCTTCTCGTTCCTTCTATAATGTTATTAAGCATATCCAAGGAATTATTTTGATATAAAATAGCATTTGTAGAAGTTCCTGCATGAATTAAATGGGAAAATTCTCCTTGAGGAAATCCAAAATTAGAGATATCACCTTGATAAAATTCTAACGCTGGATGATTAAATAAATGAGGACATTTTTGTTGAAAATTATCGGTATTTCTTGTTAAAATCACTGCTTTAGTAGACAAATTTAATTTATTAACTATATAAGTAAAACTCTCTAACAACCAACAGCCAAAAAAACCCGTTCCTCCTGTAATAAATATGCGATTTCCATTCATTTCATCCCATAATGATTCTGTATGAGTGAGAATATGTTGTAAATCTTCTGTTGATATTTTTGTCATCTTCTCTTCCTTCGACAGAATTTATATAGATTTTCTGTTTGATAATTTAACCCAGCTATCAGATATACACTTTCGATCATATTCCACCTCTCCATAACATAATTGATTTTAATCAAGTTCGATCACACGGTCTAAAATTTCTGTGATTTTATAAGGACAATCCGAGGGAAAGTCTAAATCAGTTTCTTTTGTAGCATCTAAACTCGCATTAAGATAAATCTTTTCTAACCATTCATCACAAAGATATTTTTGTAAGCTAGGACTATCTTCTAAATAAAAAGCAATATTATTTCGTTCTCTTTTTATTGTTATTTGCCAACTTCTTGATCGTTTCTGGGGTTGATAATCCCACTTCAGTAAATGATGAATGATTAAGCGAATACTACTAAGAAGTTTATCTCTTTCTCGTTTTGACAAATCTTTAATTTCCTCCACTAAATTTTCAATATCTAACTCATTAAATCTTTTTTGTTGTAATTTTTCTGCCATTTCTTCAGCCCAATAAGCATAATCCTTTTCATAAAAACTGGTCATTTTATGTTTACCTCTATATCAATTAGGTACAATGAAAATCTTGACAATAGGACAATCAAAGCAGCAAAATTTCAATTATTTTTTAGGATACCAATTATCATCTAATAATTGTTCTAAGGAGTAAGGACAATTATCGAGAAATATATCTACAGATAATTCTATTTTTTTACTCACAAGTTTCACAGAAACATTATAAATATGATCTAATTCTTCACTTAACTTATTTTTTAAAGTGGTAGTCAAGCTATTGTTTAAATCATCTCTAAAAGCAATAATCTCTCCCTCCCAATTTCGGTAATTACTCTCATACTCTTCTTCCCAATATTGCAAAAGCAAAATATGAATGATAATTTGTCTTAGTAAACTTCTAACTTTGTTTAAATTATTTCTTCCCAAGTCTTCTAGTTCCTCAATTAAATTATCCAAGTCTAAATTATCTAAGTCTTTTGCTTTCAGTAGTTTAACTGTTTCTTCTATCCATAGGTAATCATCAATTTCATACAGTTTTTGAAGTTTGCTTTGTGTTAAGGTGGTCATGAATTTAATTCCTCCTTTTAGTTATTGTGTACCTTTCTATTTTTTTATTAAGGCCACCAGTTTTCGTTTAAAACTTGATCAATACTAGCTATGGGAATTTCGGGGAGGCTATTGATAGGTAAGCCAGATTTTTGGTAAACTATTACTGTTGCATCTTGATAGCATTGATTGAATATTTCTCCTAAATAAGATTTTAAACTAGGACTATCCTCTAATTGATATTTAATTTGTTGACGAAAGTTAACTATTTCTCCTCGCCAATGTTGCTTATTTCTTGGAATTTCATCTTCCCAATATTTGAGTTTAAGTAAATGTTCAAATAATCTTTTTAACAAACTTTGTAATTTCCTTTTATCTCTTTTACTCAAATCCAAAACCTCATCAATTAAATTTTCTAAATCAAGAGAGTGAAAATCCTTATTTTCTAGGTTTTGTACAGTTTCAAGAATCCAGAGATGATAATCGGTATCATATAATGTTTTTTGTGTTGGTTTTAATTCAGTCACCATTTATTTTGCCTCTATTTTGAGATAGTTTTATTGTACAACAAATTTATTTTGAGTGCTGTATACTGAGTAATTGCCAAAACTTCCTACAATATTTCATCCATAAGACTTAACAAAACTTTGTATCTTGGTTGTCATAAAACTTAACTTTTCTTTATCTAGTCCTGGATATGCTCCAATCCAAAAACTATTATTCATCACATAATCAGTATTTTTTAATTCCCCCACAACCCTATATTTTAAATCTTTATAAGCCGGTTGTCTAATTAAATTACCTCCAAATAATAATCTAGTAGTAATTTTATTTTCTTCTAAATATTTTACCAATTCATAACGATTAAAACCCGCATTTTCCCTAACTGAAATCAGAAAACCAAACCAACTTGGTTCTGATTCTGGTGTAGGTTCTGGTAAAATTAATACATCTCGTAAATCCGCTAATTGCTGATGAAGAAAATCAAAATTCTCCCGGCGTTTCTGGACAAATTGGGGTAATTTTTGCAGTTGTGCTAATCCTACCGCAGCTTGCATATCAGTCATTTTCAAGTTATAACCTACATGAGAATAAGTATATTTATGATCATACCCATAAGGTAATTCTCCTAATTGCCATGCAAATCTTTTACCACAAGTATTATCTACTCCAGGGTGACACCAACAACTTCTCCCCCAGTCTCTCAAGGATTCGATAATTTTCTTCAGTTTTGTATCATTAGTTAATACTGCCCCTCCTTCTCCCATCGTAATATGATGAGCAGGATAAAAACTGGCTGTGGCTATATGTCCAAATGTTCCTGTTTTTTGTCCTTGATATAAACTTCCTAGTGCATCACAATTATCTTCTATTAACCATAAATTATGTTTTTGGGCAAATTCGATAATTGGCTTTAAATTAAAGGGATTTCCTAATGTATGAGCAATCATTATCCCCCGAGTACGATCTGATAATGCTGCTTCTAATTGAGTAATATCTATATTATAATAAGGGATTTCTACATCTAAAAATACAGGGATTAATTGATTTTGAAATATGGGATTAACTGTGGTAGGAAAACCCGCAGCTACAGTAATTATTTCATCTCCAGGTTTTAATCTTTTTTCTCCTAATTCTGGTGATGTTAGTGCCGTTAATGCTAATAAATTAGCTGATGATCCTGAATTTACTAATAAGCAGTGTTTAACCCCTAACCATTGGGCAAATTTTTCCTCAAATTCGGCAGCAAAACGTCCCGTTGTTAACCAAAAATCTAGGGATGAATCTACTAAGTATTGTAGTTCAGTTTGATCAAACACTTTACCTGATACGGGTACAGGTGTTTCTCCTGGGATAAATTCTTTTTTGGGAAATGCTTCTGTGTAATATTCTGCTACTAATTCCAGAATTTGCGATCGCAATAGTTCCTTTTTATCTTTCATTATTATTTTAATGACTCCTGATACCAATTAATTGTTTTTTCTAATCCTCTCTCTAAGTCAAATAAGGGATGCCAATTTAATATTTTTCTGGCTTTTTGACTACATAAATACTGATGAGTAATTTCATTACTGGCTTGATTTAAAATTTGAGGTTGTAAATCTGAACCCATTAATTTTAATATCTTTTCTACTAGTTCTAAAACTGTAAGTTTTATCTCTAAAGAAAAATTAAAGGCTTCCCCAATCAATTCTGGTTGATGTGATAGGGCTTCGGCTAATAACATATAAGCCGTTGCACCATCTTCTACATATATATAATCTCTGACAAATAAACCATTTGATCTGATCAAAGGAGGTTCTCCTTTTAAGATAGATTTAATAGTTCCTGGGACAATGCGACTCCAGTTTAAATCACCTCCACCGTAAAAGTTACCACAACGAGCGATCGCCACTGGTAAATTATATGTATTTGCGTAGGCTTGAGTAATTAAATCAGCGCAAGATTTACTAACATCATAGGGATGCGTACCTTTTAAGGGAGTATTTTCATCATAAGGTAACTGTATTTGTTCCCCATAGGCTTTGTCTGAAGAAGCGACTACAATTTGTTTGACTGTAGAACTATGACGACAGGCTTCGAGTAAACGCCAAGTCCCAGCAATATTAGCCTCAAAAGTAGAAATAGGGTTGCGGTTAGCTACTCCTACGACAGTTTGCGCGGCTAAATGAATAACCGTATTAATTTCATATTCTTCTAAAATTCTTTGCAATAGAGATTGATCAACAATGTCACCTCTAACAACTTTAACCTTATCTAATGCTCCACTTTGTACCAAAAAACTTTGAGGAATCCAGTCTCTCACTAGACAAACTACATCCGCGCCAGCACTTAGTAAATGTTTTATTAACCAACCACCTACTAATCCCGTTCCACCTGTAATAAAAACTCGTCTATCTGTCCAAAAATTATAGCTATAACTCATACTTAATTCCATACTTTCCACGGAGGTTTACCACTATCCCACAAATCTTTTAATCTGTATTTATCTCTTAAAGTATCCATACATTGCCAAAAATCATAATGACGATAAGCAGCTAATTGTCCTTCACTAGCTAGTTGTTCTAGTAAAGCTACTTCTAATAGTTGATCATCTCCCTTTAAATAGTCAAAAATTTTCGGTTCCAAAACCAAAAATCCGCCATTAATCCAACCTTCTCCAGCTTGAGGTTTTTCTGTGAATTGCTCTACTAAATCTCCTTTGAACATTAAACCACCAAAACGAGCAGGAGGGCGGACTGCGGTTACAGTTGCTAAACATTTATGAGATTTATGAAATTCTAATAACTCCTTAATGTCTATATTACCCACTCCATCCCCATAAGTTACCATGAAGGTTTCATTATTTAACCAAGGCTCTAATCTTTTGACTCTACCTGCTGTCATGGTATCTAATCCTGTATCCATAAGGTGGATAGTCCAATCCTCAGCAGTATTATCATGAACATCTACATGACCGTCTCGTAAATTAATGGTCATACTGGAATTAAGATTGTAATACTCCAAAAAATATCGTTTAATATAATCGCCTTTATAACCTAAAGCAATATAAAAATCTTTAAACCCATAATGAGCATATATTTTCATAATATGCCAAAGTATAGGGCGATCGCCAATTTCTACCATTGGTTTTGGGATAATTTCTGTTTCTTCTGCTAGACGAGTTCCTAAACCTCCAGCTAAAATTACAATCTTCATTTTATTTTCCCTTTAGCCAATAGACTCGATAATATACGGGTGAATAACAATTGACATCAGTATATTAGTATAAAAGATGTAAGAGTTAGTATTGGATTCCTTTACGTCGAATTCAGGTATTATAAGTGAGCGATCTCAACTATCAAGATATCTTTGCCACATCTGCTCATAAGCTGTTTCCATATCACGAGTAAACTGCTTCGCGTTCCATAGCGGTGCTGTATGTCTTGACTGACGCAACTTCCAAGAAATCTGCTGTCGGAGTTTTTCATCCTTACCCAAACGCACACCCCACTCTATATACTCATCTTCATTCCAAGCAATCCCTTCCGTAATCCCTGCATTAATCATCATCGTGTAGCTATTCCGCGCCGAAAATTGCTGTCCGACCCTTGTAACTAAAGGTATTCCCATCCACAGAGTTTCCAAAGTTGTTGTCGCTCCATTATAGGGATAAGTATCCAGTACAACATCTGCAATTGCCAAATTAGCTCGATGAACAACTTCAGATAAAACTTGTGGCAAAAATCGTAGTCGGGAACAGTCCACACCCGCTTCTTCGGCAATGCGTTCAAAAAAGTCCTGCGTTGATTCTGAATCAGCATCACCTTTAATCAAAAGATAACTGTTAGGAACTTCTTTGATGATTCTCATTTGTAACCGCAAATGTTCCGCATTCCTTTTATATCCTTTTTGATTCATCAAATAAATAATGGCATCACTAGGAATATCTAAGTGTTCTCGTCGTAAATTAGATAATCCTACTTCAAACCCATCAACCGCTATATAAGTTTGTGGCAATCTCCAAATCTTTTCACTGTAATAGCTTTGTGCAGTTTCAGGTAATACATAAGGGTCAGCGATAAAATAGTCAATTAATGGCAATCCTGAAGCATCCCAACCTAACCAAGTCACTTGAATGGGCGCACATTTCATCAATAGGAGAATACAACTCACATCCAAGGTAATACTATCCAAATCAATGAGAATATCAATTTCATCTTTTTGAATTTGCTCTCTCATTTTGTCTATATCGGCTATTTTGTAAAAAATAGTTGATTTGTCCACAAAATAGGTTCTTGTGAAGTTAGTGACTTCTGCCGAATCACTACTATTCCAGTAATAGGAATGTATTTTGAATTTTTCTGGATTGTGATATTGAAAAACCCATCGAGACAACCAACCTACAGAGTGTTGTCTAAAGCAATGAGAAACGTAACCTATATTAATTGTCTGCTTCCGTTTATTTATATTTTTATTTATATTTTTTTTTCTGGATAAGAGGTTATTATTAAAACTTTCGGTAAGTTCTGCATTATGTTTAGAGAAAGTAGTTTGACATAAACGACCTATACCATTATGAAGCCATCGGTTGTTTTTAGGATCGTCATCAGTATAAGGCAGAAAAAATAATGAGCTAATCAGTATTCCCTCAATAGGTGCATCAAAGTCATCTATTTTTTCCTCTACTAATTGTTTAGTTAGTAATATCTGGTTTTTTGATCGTGAATATATCTCATCCCAATCACTACCAGACGATATTAACACCGTCACAATTAAGGCATGAGCATAAGTTTTTTCCACTAATGTAACTGCGGTTTCATAACAGAGTTTAGCTGTTTCTAAGGCTTTTATATGTTGTTGATTTTTTTGATAAAAATGAGCTAGATGGAATGTTACTTGTAAATGCTTAGGTTCTTTCTGTAAACATAACTCAGCAAAGCGTATTCCTAATTCTGCATTCCGTTTACCACCAACAATTTTTATGGTCTGGATCATGATAATATCAACCATGATTGCAGGCTTAGGGGAATGTTTGAGGCAATATTCAATAAAATTAAATACTGAAGGTTCTGAAGGTATGGAGGCTAAAAGAGTTGTAATAGTATTTAATAATAAATCGGTTTCCAATAAATCTTTCTGATCATCTGCAATTTGTATAGATAATAATTCTCTAATTTCTGCTAATAGATTAGCGCCATCTTCGTGAAAAGTTTCTAATTTAATGAGTAGTTCAACACTATGGAGTAAATTATTAATATTTTCAGGAGCAATTTCTCTGATATGTTGGCAAATAGCCCATGCAACTGGATAGTCTTCTTTGGTTAACCGACGTTCAACTTCAGTTGCCAAAACATCTATGAGTTCCCCTGTATGAAGTTCTTCTTCTGACAAAGCCATAAACCAAGTCATTTGGGCTTCAGTTTCCTGACCTTGCAGTAATAACATTAGCCCCAAGTTCCAGTAATGAGATCTAATATCTGGTTCTTTCTCAATTGCTTGCTCATAAAGACTAATGGCAGCACTATAATTTTCTGAAGTTAGATATTGCTCTGCTTGCTTTTGACAATCATTTAGATTAGTGTAAGACGCGACTTCAGTCATACAAGTCTCAGTTAATTTATTGCTAATGATAAAATTTAAAACTAATATTCACCAACCAAAAATTAGCAGGTGAATATAAGTACATAAGTGTATACTCTGAAATCTGACTTAATAGCCTAAGCAGCGCTATTACTTAAGTTGTTTTGAAGTGCCAGTATTACAATCATTAACTCCAGCGGTTGCAGACACAAAAGTTTGATTACCCTGTCCATCATTCGCAAGTGATTCGCACAAGAGACCAACACTAGAATATTCTTGATTAGCACCAGTACCTTGAGTGATAACAAACACTTTACCACCATGAGTTTTTAATCCACCTGATGTTGTTCTGGTGTTAGAGTAGCTGATCGCCATCTGACTTGTAGATGGAGTTGTATTGGCATCTCCGGAGGTCAAGTATGTATAGTAATCAGTTTGAGTTTGTATACCCAGTCCCAATCTGGTGATAGTACTACTTGTGGCACTACCTATGTTAGAAGTTCCTGCTGCCGCGCTTAAGAAAGCATCATTCTCTGCATGGAAAGCTTGCTGACCTTTGTTCATAGAACCAACATAGGTTTTAGATTCTGATTGTTTAGCTTTCTTAGCTTGGTTCAAAAAGGATGGGAGAGCAATAGCGGACAGAATACCGATGATGATGATTACAACTAACAATTCGATCAAGGTGAAACCTTGATTATCTTTCTTTTTACCGAGGAGGTGTTGTAAGAATTTTGCTTTCAGTTCAGTTTTCATAGTAGTTTTCCTTTGGGGGGTTAGTGTTGTTTGTTTCCTTATGCCAATAACTTACCCAGTTCAAATCAGTTTCATATCACCTCTGAAAAAAGATTTTTTTACCATATGTTAAAAATCGCTGTAAAACCCTATGAGTTAAGGACTATATGCTTTTTTTTAAAATTAACACCGGGTCTTTTCTCATCCAAAAAGCCTGTTACTCCTGAATCCTGTAGGGGCCAACGGCAATTCACCCCTACTATGTGTCCTAATCTTGATGGCTATAGATATAAGTTGACACCTATGAGCTTTTGTTTTCCTCCTAAAATGAATGTGGCTTTTCCACCTTTATATAGGACTAATATTTGATTTTTGATAGTTTGCGTGGCGTAGCCATAATATACGTAGGGTGGGCATTGCCCACCGGATACAGCGGTTTTCGCTCTTATGAGGTACATCTTAGCCCCCTCATCGCTTGCGGGGAGGGGGTTGGGGCTGACAAGTGTAGGTTTTTTACGAATGTATCTGAAATAGGGTTTGAATTTTGTTTGAAAGTGTCAACTCACACCCAAATTAAAAACCTACACCTGTCAGGGGGTTGGGGGTGGGGTTCTTGTACCTCATAACACCGAGAAGTGCTGTAAGGGTTTTGGTGGGCAATGCCCACCCTACGCTAGAGAATGCATATTTAATTTTTGGAAATGTCTAATAGTATAAATAATAATATCAATATATATTCTTAGTTAATTCTCAGTTAATCAAAGCTTCGCTCTCTTGGAGACGCTGCGCCAACACAGTAGGCATCACTAAGTAAAAATTAGTAATAGCATAAATTTGACAGTTTTTGGAGATATCTATTGATAAAATAAGAAACGCTGTGTTGTGAAAACTATGATATCGTAACTGTATCACTTAATTTGTTTTGCAGCGGAAGCAGTACAGGTATTTGACCCCGCCGTTGAAGATACATAAGTCTGACCACCACTGACATTATCTAGATCGAGTGATTCGCACACAATACTAGTATTAGTATATTCTTGATTACCACCCGAACCTTGGTCAATAATATATACTTTACCAGCATGAGTATTCAGACCAGATTGTGCTGACTTGGCATTAGAATAGCTGATTGCCATTTGACTGGTAGATGGAGTTGTAGAGCCATCTCCAGACGTATAGTACCTGTAATAGTTAGTTACAGTACTTATACCAATCCCCAATCTTGTAATACCAGCACTGTCGGCAGTGTTTATTCCACCGAAGGATAAGAAAGTATCATTTTCTGAATGATAAGCTTGCTGACCTGTGTTCATAGAACCAACATAGGTTTTAGATTCTGATTGTTTAGCTTTCCTAGATTGGTCTAAAAAGGATGGGAGAGCAATAGCGGACAGAATACCGATGATGATGATAACAACTAACAATTCAATCAGAGTGAAACCTTGATTATCTTTCTTTGTACCTAGTAGGTGTTGTAAGAATTTTGCTTTCAGTTCAGTTTTCATAGTAGTTTTTTTTGAGCATCAGTGTTGTTTGTTTACTTATACAAGTAAGTTACCCAATTCTGATCAATTTCATATCACCTCTGACGCAATTTTTTATCGTATGGCAGAAATCGCTGCAAACGTTGATAAAAAAGGTTTCTTTCTTAGAGGATGTTTTAAAAGTTTTCAAGGTATAAATTAACCCCTCTTGAAAAACTCTCCCCTATAAGGAGAGAGGCTTAAAAATCCCCATTCCCATGTAGGGAAGGGGGGTAGGGGGGTTAGGTTTTTGGAGATTATTGGTTTTATTTAATACTTTATGGCTAACGCCACGCTATGCCTTCGGCACACTTCGTGAACGCTATCAAACACCCTCTTATGTCTTTAATTTTGAATTGGTTAATCACGATTTATTTAATATTCCAGCATCATATAACCACAATTTTCTAAAGTTAACAGCAGGTCTTTGACCATCCAAAAAGCCTGTTGTACCTCTGTAACTTCTAATGTAATAGGGTCTACGGGTCTTACTTGTCGCCATCTTTCTATGATGGATATTATTGGTTGAGGTGCATCTAACAAGGGTAATAAAGCAATAGCTATGGAACTATCTATATATAAACCCTGAAACTCTTTCACTGAAAATAAATGGTTACCAATATGAAATGGTTTGCACTGTGTAACACAATTAATCAGGTCTGCTTTAAAATTAGATGTATTTAATTGTGGATGTAGATGTACTATAGCTGTGTCCCAAGCTGAATCATCCAATTCTCCAGGTTTAATATATGTTTTTGCTTGTTGAGGATGACCACAACAAAAATCTAGTAACCGATGAATAGGTTGTAATAATTCAAATATTTGTAGCTGTTGTTCTATGGAAGTTTCTGGTAAACTCATGGACAGAAAAACAGGTAAATTGTTAGGTTCTTTAAACAAACTCATTAAGTCCCATTCGCGCCAATTTACCATACAAATAAACTCTAATTCAGCACCATTTATGGCTGAGAACATATCAGTGATAGAGTAACCCTTATCTCCCTGAAGCAAGTAATTAACTAAAATTCTTTCTTGTCCGTCTTCTGCTTCATACTTATTTATATGGGGATTCCAGGTTATGGCTTTCAGTTCGACATTATCCTTTAAGGCTTTCATAGTTTCAGCAACAATTTCTATTTCTAATTCTCCTGGGTTTTCATCAATTAAACCCATTAGTCGGAAAAGTTTCTGAGCGCAATAAAAATTAAATCTCTGAGTTGAACTATGTAAATTACTGCGAATTATGCCATCACTCTTTAAAACGTTTTTCAATGCTTCTAGTGCCAGAGCAATATCAGGTAAAAGATATAGAGTTTCATCACAATTAATATAATCAAATTTATAATTTAGAGTTGATAAATCGTATATTGATAAAACATGAAATTCTGTGTTGTGAAAACCATGATATTCTAATCTTTTCTGGGATAGTTTAATTGATTCTGCTGATATATCAATACCAACAATTTTAGCTCCAGGATTGGCTTCTGCTAAGACTAAGGATTTATAACCAGTACCACATCCTGCATCTAAGATAATTTTATCTTTAGTATCTATAACTTTTTGGTTTCTTAAATAATAAGCAGTGACTAAATTATGAATGTAAAGTAAGTTAGCATCATTTTTAGGAGAAGCCTCAAGAGGTGTCCGAGGGAAAGGAGAACTATCAAATTGTTGGCGGATTCTATCCCATAAATCAGAGTTTGGATTATTGACTGTCATAAATTTTCAGGTTGCTAATTATGATGTTTAATACAAATATGTTAAAACACATTATTACTTATTTTGGTAACAATGTCCAACTACCGGATATAGGAATCAAAAATCAGTTTTCCCAAATTTCTCCAGTTTGATATCTCTATGCAACAAATATTTATACTCAGGTAAGAGGGTGTTTGATAGCGTTCACGAAGTGTGCCGTATCCCTGCGGGAGCCGGAGGCATCAGGCATAGCGTGGCGTTAGCCATAAAGTATTAAATAAAACCAATAATTTCCAAAAACCTAACCCCCCTGCCCCCCTTCCCTACGTTAGCGCAGCGTGCCGAAGGCTGGGAAGGGGGGTTTCAAAGCCTCTCCTCGCTTCGGGGAGAGGTTTACAAGAGGGGTTAATTTATACCTTGAAAACTTTTAAAACATCCTCTAAGATTTGAAACCCTTAATTTTTAATTAGTCCACCTAATTGGACTTCACCTGTATAGTAGCGTTGGTGTAGCGTGGCAGCACAAAAACAATAGTTATATATATTCACTAAAAAGTGTCAAGACACCCTCTAAGGTTCATAAAATATTCAATGTTCAATGATATAGCGGTATCCACTAGAATCAAATACAAAATTTAATTCATGGAAAAAGCTAGAAATCAAGATACTTTTACGGATAAAGGCTCACAACTGTTATAATTTCGTATGATCATGCAATTGGCAACGGCTATATAATTTACCAACCAAGAGAGGACACTTTATGTTGCATTTTTTTTGGGGTAATTTTATTTTGACGGAAGGCTCTTATCAGAACTATGAATATTCCAACATGGAAATAGCTAAATGGGCAGAATATTATTTAAGTCAGAAAACAAGTTTTCATCAATCTAGTTGGTTGTCTGGTAAAGTAACTGATAATCCTAAAGATATTTTAATTGGTCATCCAACGTGGGCTCCAGTAAATCTATTTCCTCAAGTTTCTAAACCAAAGTTATTAAGAAATTGGGTAACGGATAATTCCCTTAATTTTGAGCAAAAATGTCATCCTAATACTTATATTTTAATACCTTGGGTTCCAGAATTTCCTCCAGATTGGGTAGATTGTATGCCTTTCTATAAACAGCAATTAAGGTTCTCTAGCAAAATTTTTGCTCTCTGTGGAGAAATTTGGATAGAAAAAACCTTTGCCAAACAAGATAATTCAATTGAATATGAATTAAAAGATAAATTAATTCGCTCTAATATGGGAGTTGCCAGCCAGAATTTGCCTGTTAAAAAGGAAAAATTTAATGCAATTGGTGAACGACAAATGCTTCATGTCAGTAATCTTGCTGGTTATAAAGGATTTGATATTACTTGTATGAGTCTTATGGGTTTAGATACTCTCCTTCATGTAGCAAGTCCTTATCTAAAAAGTGATGTAGGTTTAGTTGAAGCTAGTATAAATGGAGAGGAATTTTTCTTTAATTATATTGGCAAAATTAACAATAATGATTCCGAATTTAATGAATGGGTAGTTGAAAATTGTGATTTTTATATTCATACAGGAATTATGGATGCTCAAGCGACGACAATTTTAGAAAATGGAGCTAGAGGTTTAATTCCTTTAGTAACTCCTGAAAGTGGTTTTGCTTGTCCTGATGCGATTTATTTAACTGCTGATGCTGATGAAAATCGTAAAATCATTGAATGGGCTTTAAATTTGCCAGAGTTAGAATTAATGAACCGCAGTCATTTAATCCGAGAATACATTGAAAAAGAGCATAATTGGCAAAATATCTATGATAAGATTTGGGATGAAATCTCAATGGACATTGAAAAGCGCAATCGCAATTAGTCTGGGGTATACTAATTACTAAAAAAATGGAAGTACCAAAATCATTTCATCAAATTCAAGCTGACCAGCGACTATATATAAATCGTCAAGAACTTCTGGAAATAGAAAGACAGGTGCGTTTACAACGACATATTGAAAGATATGCGCTTTTACGGCAGTTTGCTCAAGGAGTAGTCTGTGATGCTGCTTGCGGTTGCGGATATGGCAGTTTTTTACTATCAACTAATCCTGATGTTGATCTTGTCATAGGATTAGATGGGGACGAACCAACTATTGATTATGCCCGACAAGAATACACAAGTGAAAAGACAGAATTTCATGCAGCTAATTTAGATAATTGGGTATCTAATCGTCCGATTGATATGTTATTTTCCGTGGAAACAATCGAACATCTAAAAGATACATCAATTTTACCCGATTTTGTGGAGCGTAATTCTATTAATCATATAATTTTGACCTATCCATCCAAAAAGACAACGCATTATAATAAGTTTCATTTTCACGATTTTAAGTTACAAGATGTTTTTGATCTATTTCCTGACTTTATTTGCTATAGACATTTTAATTGGGAATATGAATTTGATGTAGTTTTTCTAGTTAGGAAGCCTAATGTAGATTGACAAAATAATAATAATTTTTTATCGCCAGGGAGGTTAGACTATACCTAACTCACTCTACAATTTTATAGGCGGGTAAATTATGGTTCAAGCTTTACCTCAAACTAAGTTAGTCGGCTTTGAAGAGTTTATAGAGTGGTATCCCAACACAGGAATACGCTATGAACTACATGACGGAGTAATTATAGAAATGACACCACCTGTAGGAGATCATGAAGAAATTGTAGGATTTTTGGTGGAAGAAGTAGTTACAGAATATAAACGGCTAAAACTTCCCTATTTTATTCCCAAAACAGCTTTTATCAAACCACCAAACAGCAAATCAGCATACTCACCGGATATACTGCTATTAAATCGGTCTAATCTCGTCAATGAACCTTTATGGAAAAAACAGTCTACTATTAGTGAATCTGCGTCTGTTCCTCTTGTGGTGGAAATTGTCAGTACAAATTGGCGTGATGATTACCACAAAAAACTGGCTGATTATGAACAAATGGGGATTGTTGAATATTGGATTGTTGATTATGCGGCTTTAGGTGGGAGGGCATTTATTGGTAACCCTAAACAACCAACTATCTCTATTTATCACCTGATAGATGAAGAATATCAAGTTAGTCAATTTAAAGATGATGATCTGATAGTATCACCAAGTTGGCCAGAGTTGAGTTTAACTGCTAATCAAATTTTTAAAGCCGGTGTTTAGATGACGATTACAAAAAAGCAATTACCAAGTTTCCTTAAATTGACGAAAAATCCCACACTATCCCAGCGATTAATGCAGATTGGGATCGGTATGACCCTATTTTTTATCTTTTTAGCCTTTTTTGCCCCCATTTTCCAAAGTTGGGGGTGGTTGCAAAACCCGAAAGAGTTTCTTTCTAACCCCATTCATGAAGCTCCTTCGGCTAAACATTGGTTTGGCACAAGTCGTTTAGGTTATGATGTATTTTCCCGCAGTGTGTTTGGTGTACAAGCCGCGTTGCAAGTAGTAACTTTAGCGACATCCTTGAGTATGATTATCGGTGTGCCTTTGGGCATGGTTAGCGGTTATTTAGGGGGAAAATTAGATAAAGCTCTATTATTCCTCATGGATAGTATTTACACTTTACCCGGATTGCTACTGTCAGTAACCTTGGCTTTTGTCGTAGGGAGAGGAATCTTAAATGCTGCGATCGCCATTAGTATAGCCTATATTCCCCAATATTATCGCGTAGTCCGTAACCACACCGTCAGCGTCAAAACCGAAGTATACATCGAAGCAGCACAAGCAATGGGTGCTTCTACATGGGTTGTCTTATCCAGATATCTATTTTTCAACGTCATTCAAAGCGTCCCCGTTCTCTTTACCCTCAATGCCGCAGATGCCATATTAGTTTTAGGCGGTTTAGGATTTTTAGGGTTAGGATTACCCGAAGAAGTACCAGAATGGGGATATGATTTAAAACAAGCTCTAGAAGCCCTACCTACAGGTATTTGGTGGACTACCTTATTTCCTGGTTTAGCAATGACAACTTTGGTGGTAGGGTTATCACTACTTGGTGAAGGGTTGAATGAATTTGTCAATCCTCGTCTGAGAAGAGAAAATAGGCAATAGTCATTGGTCAGTGGTTATTAGTCATTGGTCAATTAACAAAAATGTAATTATTACTGAGAGAGTTGTGTGAACGATAATATTACTTTAATTGCGGCTGCTACAGGTGGGTTAATGCTTTCTGTCGCTTTATCTGCTATTTTAAAAGGCGCACCAATCACTGATTGGCAACAGGTACACAAAACTTCATACCCAATTGCGAATGTGCGAATTATCAATACAAATAACTGATTATAGCCCCCTCCTCGCAAACGGGGAGAGGTTTGGGGGTGGGTTTATGTAATATCTGCTATTTGCAGCAGCTTGCATAAATCCCCAACATTTATCACTATATCTTCTGAGAAATTTTGAGGATAAATGAGATGATGAAAATGCCAACCAGGAAGAGTTTCACCAAGTAAATAATAGTAATCTAAACCTATTAAATTACTAATCCTCCAATAACAATGATAAACATAATTGGGGGCAAACCCCCTGTGGTTGCCCCAAATATCGGGGTAGGCACGATATCGGGGTAGGCACGGGGGCGCTACCCCTACTCTTAAAATGATATATTTATCTCTTATATATTTTTTATAAAATAAATTAAAATTATGCAGCAAGTAATTGGAATTGATTTAGGGGGAACTGCAATCAAGCTGGGACGATTCACAGCAGATGGTAATTGTTTGCAATCTATAACTGTGAATACCCCCCAACCAGCAACACCAGAGGCTGTATTATCTACAATGGTAGATGCGATCGCCCAAATTGACCCTCATAATGAAAGTATCGCTATTGGATTAGGTACTCCTGGGCCTGCTGATGCTACAGGAAGAATTGCTAAAGTTGCGATTAATCTAGTAGGATGGCATGATGTCCCCTTGGCAGATTGGTTAGAAGCTAAAACTGGTAAACCGACAATTTTAGCTAATGATGCTAATTGTGCTGGTTTAGGAGAAGCTTGGCTAGGTGCAGGCCGAAATTTCCCCGATTTGATTTTACTGACTTTGGGAACTGGAGTCGGTGGGGCAATTATTCTAAATAGTAAATTATTTGTGGGACACCAAGGTGCAGCAGCAGAATTAGGTTTAATTACCTTATATCCTGATGGACCAATGTGTAATAGTGGTAATCAAGGTTCATTAGAACAACATACTTCAATTTCTGCTATCCGTCGGCGTACAGGCAAAGAACCCGCAGAATTAGGCGCACTTGCCCAAGCTGGAGATGTAGAAGCCTTAACTTTTTGGCAAGAATATGGTGAAGATTTAGGAATTGGTTTAACCAGTTTACTCTATGTCCTCACACCCCAAGCAATTATTATTGGTGGTGGTGTGAGCGCGAGTTTTGAGTTTTTCTTACCGTCACTGAAAGCAGAAATCGAAAAACGAGTTTTACCAACTTCCCGCGCAGGGTTACAAATTCTCCCAGCAGAATTAGGAAATGCAGCGGGAATGGTAGGTGCTGCTAAATTAGCATTAACAATAGACATCTGGTAAAAATTAAATATGCGTAACCTGATACCCTTGTAGAGACGTTCCATGGAACGTCTCTACATTCATTCCCACCAGATGCCTATTAAGAAACTTCTACTGGCTTGGGTATACTAGTTGTAGAATGAGATTGAGAGAGAGCAGCAGTCATAAATCCTTTAAATAAAGGATGAGGTGCGTTAGGGCGAGATTGAAATTCAGGGTGAAATTGACAAGCGATAAAGAAGGGATGTTTGGGATATTCGATGATTTCTACTAATCTACCGTCAGGAGATGTACCACTCACCAAATAACCCGAATCTAACAACTGACTTCGATAAACGTTGTTAAATTCATAACGGTGACGGTGGCGTTCATAAATGACTTCTTCCTGATAAAGTTGGAAAGCTAGAGTATTGGGAAGTACCCGACAAGGATAAAGTCCTAGGCGCATTGTTCCGCCTAAATCTACTACATCCTGCTGTTCTGGCAACAGGTTAATAACAGGATCTTCGGTGTATTGGTCAAATTCTGCACTATTAGCATTAGATAGGCCCTCGACATTTCTCGCCCATTCAATCACAGAACACTGCATACCTAAGCATAAACCTAAAAAGGGAATTTGGCGATCGCGTGCATATTTAATAGCCGCAATTTTCCCATCTATGCCCCGATTCCCAAAACCACCAGGAACAATGATACCATCAATACCTGAGAGATAGTTTTCCGGGGGTTCATTTTCCAAAACTTCCGAGTTTACCCACCGTAACCGCAAATCACCATGAGTTGCAATGGCCGCATGACGTAAGGATTCTACCACAGAAAGATAGGCATCACTTAACCGCACATATTTACCAACAATGGCAATTTCGACAGTATATTTAGGATTATACATCCGGTCTACCATCATTTCCCATTGCGTCATATTGGGTTGACGCTGTTCCATTTGCAGTAAGTTGAGAACCTGTTCTGCTAGTCCTTCCCGTTCTAAAAGAACTGGAACTTCATAGATACTGCGAGCATCTGGGCTAGTAATGACACATTCTACAGGGACATCACAAAACTCTGATAACTTTTGTTTTAAGCCGACAGGAATGGGGCGATCGCTGCGACATACTAAGATATCTGGTTGAATGCCAATTGATCTCAATTCCTTAACAGAATGTTGAGTCGGCTTAGTTTTCATCTCCCCCGCAGCAGCAATCCAAGGCAATAAAGTAACGTGCAAATATAAAACATTGCGCCGTCCTACTTCCTTCCGCAATTGCCGAATTGCTTCTAAAAATGGTAATGATTCAATATCACCCACAGTCCCGCCAATTTCCGTAATCACAGCGGAAGGATTTGTTTCTTTAGCGACTCGAAGAATTCTCTCTTTAATCTCATTGGTAATGTGAGGAATTACCTGAACAGTGCCGCCATTGTAGTCTCCTCGGCGTTCCTTATTAATAACTGACTGATAAATTAAGCCAGTAGTAACACTGTTGAGACGAGACATTGAAGTATCAGTAAAGCGCTCATAATGTCCCAAATCCAAATCTGTTTCTGCACCATCTTGAGTTACAAAAACTTCCCCATGTTGAAAAGGACTCATTGTGCCGGGGTCAACGTTAATATAAGGATCAAGTTTGAGAATGGAAACCGAATAATCTCGTGATTTCAGCAAACGTCCCAGACTTGCTGCTACAATACCCTTACCAATACTGGAAACAACGCCCCCAGTAACAAAGATAAACTTAGTCATAGTATTTTCAATTTCTAGCAACTTCTAAATATAGATTGCGTCTCCAAAGAGGAGAATTTGTGTAGACAATTTTGTAGGCTTGTATGAAGGATGAATTTTCTCCCATGACTAAATTCCCTTATTTGCGGCCAATGTATTGCGACTTTTACATTCATGCTTGATGCCATCTTGGCCATTGTGCCACAGTCCCTATCCTGAAATCTTCTTTGTTTGTCCATGAAAAAACTCTTAGGATTAGTATTATTTAATTTTTTATTTACCTCCTCAGTTGCATTAGCACAAGAACCTCTTTTAGTAGTTTTTCCCCCGACAAACTACCAAACCAGCACAGAAAAAATATTTTTTATCGGTACAGCGCCACCAGACGGGCAAGTTTTAATTAATGGTAAACTCGTTAACCGTAGCAAGGCTGGGCATTTCTCCCCGAGTTTTCCCTTGCAGTTAGGCGAAAATATATTTAAAGTCCGGTACCAAAATCAAGAACGAGAGATTAAGATCATTAGGGTGTCTACTCAACCGCAGTTACCCCAGGGCTTGGGCTTTGCGAAAGATTCCTTGACTCCTGCTGCTGATATTGCCAGATTACCAGGAGAACTAATTTGTTTTAGTGCAGTTGCACCACCTCAAGCAACTGTCTCGGTTAACCTAGTGAATCAAAATATTGCCCTTTTACCCCAACCTCCACAAGCACAATTACCTCCCAATTCGAGTATTTTGACGGGGTTAAATCAACCTAATCTATCTAGTCTTACCAAATACCAAGGTTGTACAACAGTCACAAATGCTGCTGATTTAGGAAAACCTCAATTTAATTTACAACTGAATAATCAAAGAATAACTCAAACTGGTTTAGGCAAAATCGAAATTCTCGCGCCGACACAGTTAGCAGTTGCAGAAATCACATCAGAATCAGGCGTTGCTCGCACGGGTCCCAGTACCGATTATTCACGACTGACACCATTGCCAAAAGGAACTAGGGCAAGTGTGACGGGGAAAGAAGCTGAATGGTTGCGCTTAGACTATGGAGCTTGGATTAATAGCAAAGAAACCAAAATTATATCAGGTGCGGTTGCTCCACAGACAGTCATTCATAGTGTAGGTTATCGGCAATTGCCTGAAGCGACAGAGATTCGTTTTCCTTTAGAAGCGGCTGTGCCAGTGAGTGTGGAACAGGGAAATAATTCCTTTATTCTCACCCTCTACAATACCATTGCCCAAACAGACATAATTCGTCTAGATGATAACCCTCTGATTTCTCGCCTAGATTGGCAACAGGTAAGTCCTACACAGGTAAAATATACTTTTAACCTCAAAAAGCTCCAACAGTGGGGTTATAAGCTGAGGTATGATAATACAACTTTGGTTTTAACTTTACGTCATCCACCCAATCTTGAAAATAACAAACGCCTACCTTTATCTGGCATCAAGATTTTACTTGATCCAGGGCATGGTGGAAAAGAATCTGGCGCTACTGGTCCAACTGGGTATTTGGAAAAAGATGCAAATTTGATAATTTCTAAATTACTACGAGATGAGTTGGCCAAGCGCGGCGCTAAGGTAGTAATGACAAGAGAAGATGATCGAGATGTGTCCTTAGGCGAACGTCAGATAATCATTGGTAAAGAAGAACCTGCGATCGCTCTTTCCATCCATCATAACTCTTTACCAGATAATGGTGATGCCGAAAAAACCAAAGGATTTTCTAGTTATTGGTATCATCCTCAAGCACACAGCGTGGCAATATTCTTACATAATTACGTGGTCAAAAACCTCCGTAAACCTTCTGCTGGTGTGTTTTGGGATAATTTAGCAGTCACTCGTCCTAGTGCTGCACCTGCGGTATTATTAGAGTTGGGTTTTATGAGTAATCCTAATGAGTTTGAGGAGGTAGTTAATCCTCAAGAACAGAAGAAAATGGCTAATACGTTGGCTGACGGGATAACTGAGTGGTTTAAAATGGTGAAATAGTAGTTTAAAGATCCCCGACTTCTTGGAGAAGTCGGGGATCTAAGATTTTTGGTTAAGTGTCAAAATGTCGGTGAAAACGATTGTCAATTTTATTTGTTTTCTGTTGGTTGCAGGTTAAACAGAGAGTTTGTAAGTTACTAATATCGTTTTTGCCACCACGAGATAAGGGGATAATATGATCAATGGTGAGTTGAGTTTCTTGGGAGATTTTACCGCAGCTTTGACATTGATATTTGTCTCTTTGAAAAACGTAGTTTCTGACTTCTGGAGGGATAGGAATTCGTGGGGTTTTATTCATATTGATTGACGAAATTCCTGAAAATCTTCGTTAACTTTTCGAGAGTAGTGATTTGCATATTCTAAAATAGAATTATGCCATTGGGAAGATTGACCAAAATCAATTAATTCATCAGCAATTGCAGAACCTTGTCTACCGCTACTGAGTAATTGATCCCACGCTGTCACTTCAGCCATTGTTTGAATTAGCTTTTCCAAACGTCCTAATTTTCCATCCCAAGCTTGCAAACTTACTGCATCTTGTTCTGGTTGTAATTCCCGTAAAACATAAGATTTATCACCATCACTTATTGCTTCTAATAAGGCTGGAGAAGTTCCTTGTAACCATTGTTGAATAGTCACAACTCTTTTAGCTGGAGTTTCCCATTTTGGCTGAGGAACTGTTATATAAGGTTCTAAAGCACTGGGTTGAATTTCTTTAAAATCTAGTAAATAATTTCCATCCGGAGAACCCTTACCTTCCACTAAAATAATATAACGTTCTAAACCTAAACTACCTGTACCCGCTATGCGTTTTTGAACATCTATAACTCGATAAAAATCAGCATTTTGATCTGTAGATTTATGCCAATCTTTAATTAATTCTTTAACATTTTCTTGTTCCATTTCTGTAGCTTCAGCAAGGCGTTTATTATCAATAATTAATCGCCGAATACCTTTTTTATTCTGAGAACGTTTATCTAAAAACTTAGCACGATCTCGTTTTTTCAGACTTTCCAATAAATCTTTAACTAAACCCTTCGCAGTTTCCTTTTCTATAGTTCTAGCTTTTCCCTGCGCGAGAGTTTGTGAATAAGTATTGAGATAAATATTACTTAAATGTAGAGATTCTTCTTCACTTATTCCTATAGTCCGAGAACCAACAATAATACTTGTAAGGAATCTCACTAAATCCCAAGTACAAGGTGCAAGAAGTGATTCATCAAAATCATTAATATCAAAATAAACTAACCGATTGTCACCTTTATGACTACCGAAGTTTTCTAGATGTAAATCTCCACAAATCCAAGTTAGAGGTGCTGAATTTATGAATAAATTTGCAGGAAAGTCTTCATAAAATAAATGACAAGTTCCCCGAAAAAAGGAAAACTGATCGTTAGCCATTTTATCATATTTTAATTGTAATAATTCGGGGTTGCGTCCGTGGTTGAATTTTTCAATTCTAGCTTTGATGTTGTTTGACATAAATTAATATTGTTTGAATCAGGATATTCTTCGGTTTATGCAGCTTGATTAAATGTTGGTTTTGGAAGAGAATTACTTTGTCTGAATCAGGATGTCCAGGATTAAAGGATTTACAGGATGTAGATTAATGTTGTTTTTCTGATTTTTATATTTGTTGATTTTAGGATACTTTTTATGATTTTCAACAATTATACTAATATTTTTCTCATTAACTATCATTTTTAACATAAATTAATTTTCAACCTGTAATAAAATCCTGCCTCTCACAATTAATAATCCTGAAAATCCTTAAATCCTGGACATCCTGATTCAGACAAAATATTAGTTTTAACATAAAGGAACTTTGAATAAAATCGCGACTCTCACAATTAATAATCCTGAAAATCCTTAAATCCTGGAAATCCTGATTCAGACAAAATATTAGTTTTAACATAAAGGAACTTTGAATAAAATCGCGACTCTCATAATTAATAATCCTGAAAATCCTTAAATCCTGAAAATCCTGATTCAGACAAAATATTATTTTTAACATAAATTAACTTCTGATAAAATCCTGACTCTCATAATTAATAATCCTGAAAATCATTAAATCCTGGAAATCCTGATTCAGACAAAATATTAATTTCAACATAAATTAACTTTGAATAAAATCCTGACTCTCATAATTAATAATCCTGTAAATCCTTAAATCCTGGAAATCCTGATTCAGACAAAATATTATTTTTAACATAAATTAACTTTGAATAAAATCCTGACTCTCACAATTAATAATCCTGTAAATCCTTAAATCCTGGAAATCCTGATTCAGACAAAATATTAATTTCAACATAAATTAACTTTGAATAAAATCCAGTTTAAAAAACCATAAAATTAGGTGAACACAGAAAAACCCCGTATTCACCCCAAAGATTATATTATACCTCTTCCTCCCCAATTACAGGCAATAAATGTTCATATAACTGCATCCCTTGTAAACAACTATTAATTCCCGCAACTGCTGAATTATATTCCTGAATTTTCTCCCCAACCTGACTCAACAAACGTTGATTATTAGCAATCTTTTCCTCAGCTTCTTGTTGTAATGTTTTTTCTAAATAAGCCCGCGCATGAGGATATTGTTGTAAAATCTCATCAGCTTGTTTTTCTCCCATTGGTAACAACTGAGTTTTGATAGTTTGGTTGATAGTTTGACGGAAAGATTTACGAATTGTATTGGAAACTTTCGGTTCAAAATCTAACTTCAATAATTGTCTAATTGCAGGTTCAGCTTCGACTATACTATCTGCACCATAAGCTTCAGATGTTTGTTCTAATACTTGTCGAAATTGATAGATAGAAAATGTGCCTTCATTGTAAAATCTGGGACTTTCTCTAACAAAGCGATCGCATTCTACACTAGCAGCACTTACCAAAGCTTGAGAAACTTGTTTTTCTATCATTTTTATCTCTGCTTCAATTCCACCATCATTCCCTAACAAACGATATAATTGACGGTAATATTCTGACTTTCTGATCTTTTCCATTATCTGTTGGAATAGATTATCAGTCACTTGTTTACAAGACTCTATTAAAATGTCTTCCAACTGATTTGATAGGTAATAAAAAGCCTCTACTAAAATAGCTAATAAAGGTGCTGTTGAGTTACGAGGATGACTTAAAGTTGCACGTTTATAAGCATCAGCTACAGAAAATGTATCGAGTAATTCATCAAGACGACGAATCATTTTTGATTGTAATAGTCGAAAATCATTTTCAAATTCTTCACAGTTATTATTGATTAATCTATTGATTTCTTCATGAATATGTTGACTAAAATCTCTCCCAATTTGTTGAAGTTGCTGATTTAATTTTTGCAACTCATATTCTTTCATACTCTCAATTTCTCGCGGTTGACTATCTAAGTCAATTTGCACACTTTGATAGTGTTTTTTTATTTTGATGCAAATATATTCTAAATCATCAGCGAGATTTTTAAATAATTGGGGACGTTTTTCTTCTGTGAGATAGCGAGTAATTGAAGTACGAAAATCTTCAATTCCACTATCTTGAATCAGTTGGTTAATTAATGGTGTTCCTTGTTCGCTTAAAATTCTCACATAGTTTTCATTAGGAGTTTCAAAGCTATTAACAGAAATGCGGAATTGTGATAATTTCCCGGAGTTAGCACAATAACGGTTAAACTCATTAATAAATTGCGGTGTTTCTTCTCTACCATCTAAACTTTTAACACTTTCGGTGAAAATCGAATCCAAACCAAATCTATCTAATCTCGTTGTTTGTTTTAATTGACTTCCGTAAAAACCTAGCAACCCACTTGTTTTATAAACTCTGCTAGTATCTCGAAATTGACTACTAATTAAGTTCTCTAAACGTTGTCTGAGTTGGTTATTGTACCAAGTTTCATCTATGCGATTAAAGATATAAAAAACCCTATCTCTAATCCCTGCATTTTCCCGCATAGTTTCTAATAGTTCTGTTTCTTCCTTTGTCATATCTCCTGCTGACGCAGGTTTGAGAACACAGACTACTGCTGACGTATCTGAATGTTGAATTTTTGCATAAGTTAATTGTGCATCTTTTTCTATTGGTGCATCAATTCCTGGTGTGTCTATAATCACGTTACCATCTTCTAAAAGTGGATGATAACAATAATATTCAATTCGTTTCAAAACTGCGCTATTACTACCTCTTCGTGCATATCCTGCGGCTTCTTTGAGGTTTGTAAAATTAAATTGTTCCATTGAATATGTCGCATTATTAATAGTATTAATGCGATCTCTATTTCCTACATATCCATCTAACAATAAAATCAACGCTTTTGCTTGTTTTGCACGTTCTGATTTACTTTCTCCCCCTTCTTGTTCAATAATTGCTGTACAACCTTGATGTAATAAATCAATTACATCTTGTTTATTGATATTTTCAACAGAATTAAATCCCAATTGTTGACACAAAAAAACCGCTTGTTCTCGAATTTCTACTTCACTCAAAAAGGTTAAAACAACTCTTTCAGCATCTACCGGTGCATATTCAATTTTACATTCTGTCCCAGTCGCGTGTCCTTCAGCACTATATAACAATTCTCTCTCTAAAAGTGCATTAATCAACATTGATTTACCCGCACTAAAAGCACCAGCAAAGACAATTTCAAACTTGGGAGAAATGGCTTTATCCAAAGACATTTGCACAGATGTAATATCCTGAGAACGCAAAGCCGCTTCTTGGTGTAAAAGTTGGAGAATTGTCTCAACTTGTGCTTGTAATTGCTGACACTGGGGCATTAAACTTGACATATAAAGTAGTAAACAAAGTGCATAAATATTGTAATACTACTTGTTGCCATAGCAATATTCACTTGCATAGGATACATCATAGCCCCCTCCTCGCTTGCGGGGAGGGGGTTGGGGGGTGGAGTTCTTGTATTTCAAATGAAACCCCCTATATTTAGCTACATCATCCCCAACGCGCCACGAGTTACACCTAATTGATTTTGTAGTTTCAATTCTCTCCAAAGTTGAGAACCGATAATTTCTCCTTGAAGTAATTTCTGGTAACTATGTATTGTTTTTTGCACTTGTTCCGGTGTTTCATTCACAAATTCAATTCGCAAGTGCTGTAAACCCAAACTAATTAATCTTTGCACATATTCAGCCCCAGTTTGTGCCGTGCTGTTATATACTGTATTTCTACATCCTGCGTCAGCTTTGAGAATATGTTCACTACCTACCCTGTCTCTGATTGTGACGGATTGTGTGTCGCAAGGTCTACCGCAATTAGTGTAATCTGTTCCTTGAGATAGGAAAGCGCAAAATACGCAGTGTTCCATGTGGAACATTGGTATATGTTGATGAATTGTGACTTCAAAATTTTGCGCTGGATAATTTGTAATTAAAGCTTCCAGTTGGTTAATATTTAAGTCGTAAGATGCTGTTAATCGTTCTAAATTAAAACGGTTTTTAAAATAATCTGCGGTTAAAGGATTAGCGACATTTAAAGAAAAATCACCAACACATCTTTCTGTAGCAAAATATTCTAATTGGTCATAATTTCTAATTAAATAACCATCAGCTTGAGAATCTTTAACTTGTTTTAAAATCCAAGTTTCTCCGGGTTTTGTTATTCGTGGTGGTGCGACAAAAATAGTGATTTCCTGTCCAGATTCCCGCACCATTTTTACTGCTTCTTTATACTTGCGAGGATCTTCAAATTCGCAATATATTGTTTTGATATCTGCTGTTAATACTGCTTTTAATTGTGCAATATTTCTGACTAAAACAATCAAAGAAGGAGAAGTGGGAATTGGTGTAAATTTAGAAGTAATTAAATCTTGCCATTTTCCATGATGATTTAATTCCCAAAGTTTGGGTCTGCTTCTTAATTCTTCTAATTGGGTGACTATTTCCCGACGCATTCGATTTAGTTCACTCACGGGTAACATAATATTACCGTTGAGATTATTTATGAAAGTGTCTAAATAGAAAGGTGTATTTCCTAACCGTCCAAATTGTTCTTTTAGTCTTTCTGTAGAGAGAGGTTTTGTATGTGCTTGGGCTATTAATAGTTCTGATTCTACTTGAACTATATTCCAAGATTCATCACGGGATATAGCTATTAATTTTCCGCCAATTTCTCCATGCACTTCTATATTAATAGGTCGAGTAAATTGGGGATGTTCTCCCGTGTAACTTTGACGAATTTGTTTATCAAGTTCTGGATCATTAGTTTTCCAAACTTTATCACCTATATAGATACTATGGAAATTTAAATCATTTCTGCCAAAAGTTAATATTGTCTCTTTACCATTAGGAATAACTGCATATATTCTTCCCCCTTCTTCCTTCGTTTCCGGATGTCCACAATCAAAAACAATCCCGTCTCCTGGTTTAACAGGTGCTACTAATTTTATTGTTATTTCTCCATTGTTAATCCTGGTAACTTCTCCTAAATAAACACCACGTTTTTTGCCAAATCGGGCATGAACTAATTCTTGATTATTAATTCCCTCAAACCAACCAGTATATAGTCCGCGAGAAAATGCCATTTCTAAATTGTATTGATCTTTATTTCCACGAGATACCCTTTGTAGAGATGTTTCCTGAAACGTTTCTACGTTATTGTTTTCTATTCTATCTAATGCTTTTCGATAAACTTGAGTTACGTTAGCAACATATTCTGGTGCTTTCAAACGTCCTTCTATTTTTAAAGAAGTAACTCCAGATTTTACTAACTCTGGTAAAACTTCTAAACCTGCTAAATCTTGAGGACTTAATAAATATTTGCGATCGCCTAAATTGACAATTTCTCCATCTGCAATTAAATCATAAGGCATTCTGCAAGCTTGAGCGCATTCTCCCCGATTTGCAGAACGTCCTCCTAATGCTTCGCTGGTTAAACATTGTCCAGAATATGCGACGCACAAAGCACCGTGAACAAAAACTTCCAAAGGTAAGGAAGTATTTTTTTGAGATATTTGTTGCTGAATTTTATTAATTTCAGAAATTGAACATTCCCGCGCTAAAACTACTAATTGACATCCCAACGATTTGGCGAATTCTACCCCCGCAGCGCTGGTAATAGTCATTTGAGTGGAAGCGTGAATAGGAAAGTCAGGGGAAAGATGCCGAATCAGCCGACAAATCCCCACATCTTGAACGATGACAGCATCAACACCCGCACAAATGATGGTTTTGAGATATTGCTGTGCTTCCGTTAGTTCCTGGGGGAAAATCAGGGTATTTAGAGTGATATAACCTTTAACTCCCCGCAGGTGCAGAAATTCCATTAATTCCGGTAAATCTGCTTCTGTGAAATTCTCAGCCCGCATTCTCGCGTTAAACTTTTCTAAACCAAAATAAATCGCATCTGCACCGTTTTCTACTGCGGCTTGAGCGCATTCCCAGTTACCCGCAGGTGCTAGGAGTTCGGGGAGTTTCATGGTAGGGGTGGAGATGCTTGTCATTTTGGTTAAGTCATGGTTATGTCAGTTTATAGATTGTATCTAAATTGGTTTACTGTTGGTGGGGAAATAACGCAGCTACAAAATTTGATGAATACTCTCAACCACTTGCTCAATAAAATCTACTGTATCGTTAACCATTGATTCATTTATATTCCAGCGACTACCTAAACCAAAAGAAGGATCTATATCTGCTTCATGAGCAATTTTATTTCTCCGTCTAACAATTTCCATTAGTTTTTGTTTGATATTCTTTTGAGCCTTCTGTGTAGTATTTCCACTTATTTTATTAGTAACCTGCTCCCATAATTTTTCATTGGATATGTACCTAATTGCATCAGCAATCTTATCTGGTGTTTGAAAACTTTCTGTACTAAACTTTTTTCTAATTTCATTTTCTAACCATGAATTGCTATTTAGTTTATCTAAAATACTAGTGGAAATAATAGGAATTAAACTGGAAATATTATGAGCCTGATCTAAAAAATCATCTCCGTAACTCTGTTGTATTTCACTCTCTATCCAAGAAGCAATATCTATAGCAGATTTTCTATCTTCACTAGCACTACCTAGAGAAACTTCAAACTTTGCAAAAGCTGATTGAGTCGCATTACCCTTAAATGATGGTTCTGATCTTGTTCCTCGATGAATTTCCAGCATACCCAAAGTTACAACTTCATGAATATAGTAATCTAAGGCACTTACAGTCAGAACTAAAGCTGCCCTAAGAATATCCGATAAATCCAAAGCAGTAGTCTCTTGAGCTTTAATTGAGTTATGCAGAGAAATTAAATCCCGAACACGCTGAATACTAATGCGAAATTGATCAAGGGCTGACTGCATAACTCGATGATAGTGAAATAATTTTATCTGCTAAATCGGAAAAAGTTGTTTTAAATTCTTCTTGCTTTTTTTCATTATTTACTTTTACTATGCCTTGCTGGTTTAATTGTTCCGGCGTAAGCGCATAAACTGGTGTAGCGTGTTCTTGTGATAGAGCAATTAAACTGTTGGAGCTAGGAATTTTGGTTATGGTAAAACTACAATTTATACCCTGTTCAGTATAAACTTGATTAGGTAATAATAAATTATTTTTCTCCAAAACCGGTTTTAACTTATTCGTAACTGTATTCTCTACTTTTTCTATCCATGTTTGAAATGCTTTTGTTTCTTTACCATTCCTAATTCTATAGTTTTGAACTATAGTACCTAAAAATTTCAATTTAAATTCAGGAAATGGATAAGTAGCTTCCTTTAATATGGGGTTTGCGCTGGCCATTCTTGCCCAAGCACACCATTTGGGTAATATTCTAGATAGAGAATCAATTGCCATCACAGAAAAGAAATCAGCAGTCGTAGGTACTAAGAAAAAGTCACTTGTCACCAGTAAGTTTTGATTGATAGATCCTAAACTTGGACTCATATCAATTAAAATGTAGTCGGCATTAAATTTATTAGCAGTCTTTTCCAAAAGATCAGAAATTGCACCCGGCAAATTTTTGAGTGTGTGAATTGAACCACTTAGTTCTTGAGCAATACCTAATGTTACTTCGTATTCACCAAAGCCCACATGACCAGGTAACAAAAATAGACCTTCTTGTCCTTCGATCTGAATGCAATCTACAGCTTCTATAGCCCGTGGTTGTGACTCAAAAGCAGGAGCCAACCCAGTTTTAATATTAGAATGTCTGTTGTAAATGGTTTCTATTCTTGCTTCATCGTCTTCTGTTTCTTCTTTTAGAGCCATCCCTGTAAGATTACATTGTGGATCTGTATCTACAAGAATTACTCTCTTCCCCTTTTCTGCAAGCATCCAACCTAAGTTAAAAGTAGTGGTGGTTTTGCTAACACCACCTTTGTGATTAAATAAGGCAATCTTTTGAACCATTATAATTATTTAAGTAAGTATTGCTTAAATCTAGTCTATCAAAAATAAATATATACTCTGCACCTGTAGGCATGATTTCGCTTAAAGTCTTTTGTTGTTATTTTTTATTGCGCTAATATGTGCTATGTGTTGGCTCACAAAAAATAAATTCAAAAATGATCCACAAAAAAGCAGATATGCAAAACTATTGCGCTAAATTACTAAAAAAGCGGGCTATGACCCCGCTGTTAGCATTGAAATGTTATAAATTTGAAAATGGCTCAGGTCAGATTTGAACTGACGACCCCAGGCTTATGAGTCCCGTACTCTAACCAACTGAGCTACTAAGCCACGTTGTTTTATCAACTTATATCAAGATAGCATACAAATTTGCATCTGACAACCATCAATTTCCAAATTTTTGCCACACACATAAAAAGAGGGAGATAAACTCCCTCAATTAACCAGACAATTAAGAATTACAGACGAGCGGGTAAGAAAGCGATAGGGTTAACAGCACTCTTCCCAGATGGATGAACCTCAAAATGGCTGTGAGGTCCAGTGCTGAAACCAGTGCTGCCCATAGCCGCAATTGTCTGACCTTGTGTCACTCGTTGACCAGGTTGCACCAAAACTCGGCTGTTGTGTCCATAGCGAGTCAAGCTGCCATCATCATGGCGGATATCCACAACGTTACCGTAACCACCGCTATTCCAGCCAGCCTTTTCGACTACACCAGCAGATGAAGCATAAATGGGTGTGCCAGTTGAGTTAGCAATATCAATCCCTCTGTGCATTCTGCCCCAGCGCCAGCCATAACCAGAGGTAAGGACTCCCTTAGCTGGCCAAATGTAGCCTGTAGTTGAATTAGATGGGAAACTAGGATTATCTTCAGTGCTTTGAGGCAAGTGTATATCCACTGCTGCTATAGGTGGTAAAGCGGGAGAAACAGAAGTTCCTCGCAATTTTCCTAAAGAGTCAGACGCATTAGCACGAGCGGGAGGCACTGTCAGCTTAATCCCAGAGGAATTGCGGGGAGCATTCCATCTAGCACCAGTTTTACCAGGCAGGAATTCTGGGTTAATTGGCTCGTTGGTAGGAGCAGATGCTGTTACTATAGTCTTAGGCGGTTGATTGCTGTAACTTGGCAATATTGCTTGAGGTACGGCAATCTGGATGGCATTCGCTTGAGACACTACGGAATTACTAGATGATTCAACAGCAACAGACTCACTATTGTTTTCAGAACCTGTAACAGTTACACCAGCTTGTTGAGCGCGGTATTTATAACGCAATCTCTCAATTTCTGCTTGCAAACTGCGGATACGTTCATTGCCTTTGGCTTTAGATACCTTTTGCACGGGTTTCTGTGACCCTTGCTTTTGGGAAAACCTTCTTGGTAATGGAGCATCACCACCTAAGCCATAAGAGTCACTGGGAGTAGGTAAGGCTTTGGGAATAACAATAGGAACAGTAGTCTGTCCTTGATTATCCGTCGCTATGGGTGCAGGAACATTAATCCGGTTAGCGATACTAGGATTATTATTCCGTTCTTCCGCCCCTGTCACCACTGGCACTGGGATAGTTACACTATCAATAACAGGAGTTTCAATCCGTTCTTCCTGCTGGGTTACCCTTGGATAAGGAACTGAAACACTAGTATTGTTAGCGATAAATGATCTAGGGTTAAAACTAGGAGTATTTAAAGAAGAATTATCTGCCCTGCTAGAGGTTTCCAATACCTTATCCGGAGGAATAATTAACCTTTGATTAATTTGCAGTTGATTAGGATCACTCAGATTATTGGCTTTAACTAGCTCAGAAACTGAAGTACCGTAATTGTTAGCGATTTCTGCTAAGGTGTCTCCGGGCTTAACTTGATATGTTGAGGGAGACAATTGGGCAACAACTTTTGTTGAAGCTGATGCAGGTATGGGTATTTGCTGTATCGTTGCACTTGTTTCTTTGTTCTGTTTCAACCGAGAAATAAGTTCCGATTGGTGGGAATCAGTCAAATTCTCTGATTGTTCTGGTACAGATTTATTCGCTACAGTGGTTGGCTGTGCTTCCTTAATACCAGTTTTTAATAAATCTTGGGTTTGTTCAGAACGCAAATGAGCCAAACTATTTCTTAATCGGCTTGACTTCTCCTGTAGGCGATTAAGAGCGAATTCTTGCTGTGCTTTTAGTTGGGCATCAACACTACCGCTGGCTAACTCCCCTGCTGGCAAATTTTGGGTACTGCCAGTAACCTCTTCCACTCTAGACAACTGTAGCGCTGTCTCAGGTAGTTGGTTACCCGTTGGTAATGTCGCCTGAACTGGGCGATCGCTCACTTCCTGTGTTAATTGTGAGTGTGAAGAATTTTTGTCAGCCGTTTTGGCTGGGGAAATTACGTTGGATGCAGTGCCTTCGACGGCTATGCTGTTGGTTGCAATTTGCCATTTAGCTTCAAGCCCAGGTACTTGTGAAACTACTGTTGGTTCCACAACAGGATTGGCCAACGCGCCTGCTGGTGTGAGGGTTGGGGATTCCAGTTTGGTGGTGGCAAATTTCATCTCAGTCTCGGAAGCAGCCGACATTGTGGAAACTGCTTTTTGACTGCCAACAGGAGCTGCTGCTTGGGCTTGATCGCTTTGTCGAGTCACCAAAAGGCTGGTTGCTCCCATTGATATTGCCAAGCCAATCATCGCTGCCCGATGAGTCCGCGCCCGGCGGGTCATTTTGGGATTGATCTCATAATTTGTTTGCTCTACCGGGGCATCATCGTTGCTGGGGGTATTGTTCAACACAGCCTTCTCTCTTTTTTTTAATGCTCGTTTCAAAGACGACCTCCTAATGATCACTAGCGTTCAACTGATCTTGATTTTTAAGTTGGATATTAATTCATGATTGATCTGACATCAAACCACATATCAAGATCACATTCACCAGAGACACCTACGCAAGATTAACGTGCTTCTCTGATTTAAACAAGTTCTACACCTTAGTAAACCCTAAAGTTTTTGTGTTTTCTTGTCTAAGTCACTCCTCACAACCCCAAAATTTTCACTCTTCGCTTATTTCGCTGCCAAGGCACAGAACTAAACAAATATCATAACTTGGCTAGGTCTGTTGTCTCTATTAGTTCATGAGCTTCTACGATTTATGCAAAAGCAATGATCCCGCTATAGACATTTTCAAGATTTTTTGACTAAATCCGTTTTATCAATAGCAGACTTTACGTTTATTCTTCCCTAAAACACAACCGTATACAATACCTGCAATTTTTTTCTTGTTTTTGTTGTGTTTCTGAATACAAAGTTATCCAAATCATTGAGAGTAAAGGTTTTGGGTAATTTTATCTTTTTGAAATCATTAGCCTAGAATTAACTAAAGTCTATCTTTGGTCGTTAGATCACCCTGAAAATATCTATACAAATTTCTTATGTTACTTTAAAGGGGCTTATCAGTATTTACCATTATACACCTCTTGCTTGCAGTATGTTATGCAACATTATTCTAACAGGTTTTGGCGTGATTGATCTGGTAAATATGTTTCTATCACACTTAATCCCAGATTTTGATTGGTGAATATGAATTATTGTAAATATCCTAACTGCCGACGACATTCAAATAAACCTACGGCCACGCTGACTGATAGGTTCAAGCTCCTCACACCAGGTTCATACATGGGAATATACAAAGTAGACTCACAAGTGGAAAGAACAGAATCTGGTAAACCTTCTGTTTCACTGCCAAAGTACAGCCAATCATCCGCTTGAAACTGAAAATTAATGTAGTTAAAATTACCACGAACACTAAAGCCTAAGCGTCTACCCCCACGTTGTTTATGTACATTTTGAAATGCTTCTATGGATTCATGATAATGGAATTTAACGTAAGGCCAATAATCTAACCCGGCTCGTTTCAGATAGCGATCGCTAATTTCAAATCCTAACGGACCTACCAAATGTAATTCCGTGCCTGTAGCGGCACAAGTCCGGGCAATATTGCCAGTATTAGGAGGAATTTGTGGGTTGACTAAAACTATCTGGGGCATCTTTTGCAAATCTAAATTGTATATTAGGGAAATTCTTGCTCTCTAAAAATCTACCAAAATGTAGAGGTGATATATAGTTTTTTTTAATATGTACGAAATATTTCCTATGGATTATTTTTTTTAATTAATTCAGAAAGAGGAAATAAGGATTTTGACTCTTGCCTATTCCCTCTTGTCCCTGACTACTCCTGGATACTCCCTTCCCACTAGGAAAATATAGATTAAATGAACCACGTATCCCTGACGGAACCGGAGGGATATAGGCACGAAGAACACGAAGAAAGAAGGAAGAAAATAGATAATCTTATCCGGGGAAGGAAATAGATGAGCATAGTTTGCTTTCTAGTTCAGTTTCCCGTTCTTGGGTAGCCAGAATCGCTTGAGCCATCACACGTTGAATATCAACGCCAACTTTATGTAGTTGCAACCACTGTTGAGCTTCATTTCCTTCCCGCAGGATTTTTTGCAAGGGGGACAGGAAACAACTAAAGCCCTGTTGTTTGGCAATACTCCAAACGTCTTGATAGATTTCTGCTATCCAATCTCTAGCAAGAATACTGCTACCATCTTGCCATTTCTGTAATTTAGCATCAAGACTGTCAGTTGCAGCAGCTATTTCATTTTTCATGGTTAAGGTAATCAGTTCTTCGGGAGAAAACGGGCTTTGAATTAAAGGATCAATAGTCGGGTTGTCAATAATTTGGATTAACCGCGCTTCTAATAAAGCAGTAATCGCTAACAAAGCAATAGGATCTGTCACTAAATCACAAATTCTCAATTCTAGACGATTTAGATCATAAGGACGGCGATCGCCATTTGGGCGCACTGATACCCACAAATGCCGGACATTTTGCATTGTTCCAGCAGCTAATTGTTCATTTACCCATTGAATATGATGGGCATGACTAGCAAACAAGGGGACATGATCAGGGGTTTGGGGGAATATTCCCCAGCGTGTGGAATGATAATCAGTAGTTTTACCATCTAAGAAAGGAGATGAGGCACTCATGGCCAGGAATAAAGGTGCTTCCATCCTGATGATCCGACAGGCACGCATTAATATTTCTGGGTCACTGATGCCGATATTGATATGCACGCTGGCAGTAACTACCTTTGTCCCATAAGTTTGTTCAATGTAGTCATGATAGGGATTGGTAGGATCAGAACGCAAAAAGTGATTGCTTCCCTGTAAAGATAATGTACTACCCGGTATTAAAGTATAATTATCCAAGCTGTGCAGGTAATTCCGCAACTCTTTTCTTGGACGTAGCAAAGCGCACAATATATTGTCATAATTTATCAATGGTTGAGTTATGTACTCCACATTACGACTATCCGGTTCACGCATAAACCCATCTAAATTCGCAATAATTTTGTCCGAGAGTCCCACAATTTCACCTTGAGGCGTACCAGTGTACATCTCAATCTCAAAGCCTTTTGATAAGACCACTTTATTCTCCAAAACTTTTCCTATTGTTCATAAATTGTATCTAATCAGACGATTTTTTGCACTTTTTAGGTATATATAAATTTAGGCAAGGAAAAAAGTAATTGGTAATGGGAATTACTACCTATGCTTGATGTTGACTAACAATTTGCGATAATTCTCAACCTTTTTCTCGTATAAATCACCAAAAATGGCAACGAAATTATTTTTAACTACCAAGAAAAATGTACTCAAATAGAAATGAAAAATTAACCAGAAGTAGAAACAAGAGTAACAGTAAACTTACCATTAATATGTTCTAATAAATCAATACTGTAGCTAAAATACGAGGATTCAACGGATGCAGAAGCATTGTGAACACGACCAAAAGAGGTAATCTTGGCAAAAATCTGGGCGTTGAAAATAGGCTCTTGTTGTTCCGGAAGCATTTTTAACATTTCACGAACATATCGAAAACCACGACAGTAAGTTCCTTAAGATTAACAATGCCAGAGCCAGGATTATCTTCCCGAAACACAAGCTAAAAGATAATGGGATAAATTGACCATGAAAACCGAAAAATTGGCAGTTTTTATTGTGTCTACCTACTTATAAGAGGTTGCTTAAAAAGTATTAAATAAAACCAGTAATCTTCAAAAACCTAACCCCCCTCCCCCCCCTTACCGAGGGGGGAAGGGGGGTTTAAAATCCTCTCCCCGCATCGGGGTGAGGTTTAAAAGAGGGGTTAATTTATACCTTGAAAACTTTTAAAACATCCTCTAAGATTTGTGGTAGTAGCACTGCATTAAATTTTATCAAAAGACCCGCTATTGCTATTAACATTCTGGCGGGTTTTTTACTCAATTTGTAAAACCTCTAATATACAAGGTTGGGTAGAACGAAGACCAAACCCAACACTACCCTAGGTCTGGAAGGTGAAAAAAATCTAATTTAATTATTTCCAACTTCTAGTTTTGCTTAGATAAATCTGTGAGTGGTCGATCATTACTCCAAGCCCACCAGACATAACTGCATTGACAATGATAGAATTCTTGCCACTTACGACGACGATCTTGGGTGGTTACGGGCGATCGCCTATTTAACCACACATTAATAGCTTCTCGACTACTAGCGTGGCATTTGGGACAATGAAACTGATAGGCGTGTACTGCTTGATTAGTCCATTCTGGGGGATTGGGATCAAAAGCGTCCATATAAATATAAAGTGGAATAAAGTGTAATTTTAGTAGTCATTGAATATACATAATTATGACTAATAATGGATGCTATGGAACCAAATATTGAAATTCGTCGTTTATTAGATGTAATGCCCGCTTCTGGGCGCATGATGACTAAAATCGTCAGTAAACCAGAACAAAAACAGGTAATAGATGCCCCTTTTCCCCTGCCTTTAAGTCAAGCTAGACCAATATATATTAATTTCGATTTGTGGCGACGGTTGACAAAACCCCAACGGGATTTACTCCTATTGCAGAGAGTATCCTGGTTAATCGGTGTGAAATGGTTACAACCGAATATTTATCAAGGTGTAGTCTTAGCGGGGTTTGTGGGGGGAATCCTGGAAGCAGTTCAATCTGATGTAGTAGGTGTGGTCATAGCTGGGGGATTAACTACTTTAGCAGCTATGCGAATTTGGCGCATGAATAAATCCCAAGAAGCAGAATTAAATGCTGATATAGCAGCTATTCGTATTGCCCAAAGACGGGGTTATTCAGAAACTGAAGCCGCCCAACATTTGTTAACTGCTATTGAAACAGCAGGAACGATAGAAGGGCGTTCTGGTTTAAATTTTAGTGAATTAATTCGCTGTCAAAATTTGAAAGCAATTGCTGTTTTATCACAAGTTGGTATTCCTAAAAATTATCAATAGATTCATAATTTATCAATCCTATTTGATTTTTGAAATATCCGTAGGGTGGGCATTGCTCACCTATTTATATATTGTGTCTTTTTACAAATTATGAATGATAAATTATCACGCATGGAGGCGATTCAATCGCCTATTATTTCGGTTGTGGGAGAATTAATTAAAAACTCTCCAGGGACAATTTCTCTAGGACAAGGTGTAGTTTATTATCAACCACCTGCAACAGCCATAGAACTATTATCAAAATTTCTTTCTGAACCAAAAAATCATCTTTATCAACCTGTTGTCGGTATTCCTGAATTATTAACAGCATTGGCGGCAAAATTATCAATATTTAATGGTATTGATATTAATGATGAAAATGCTATTGTGGTGACTGCTGGTAGCAATATGGGGTTTGTAAATGCTATTTTAGCAATTACTTCTCCCGATGATGAGATTATTTTGAATACTCCTTACTATTTTAATCATGAAATGGCGATTAAAATGACGGGTTGTCATCCAGTATTAGTAGCAACAGATAATAATTATCAATTAATTCCTCAAGCTATAGCCGCAGCAATCACAGATAAAACTCGCGCCGTAGTGACAATTTCTCCAAATAATCCCACAGGTGTTATTTATTCAGAAATAGCTTTACGTCAAATTAATGAAATTTGTCGAGAAAGGGGAATTTATCATATTAGTGATGAGGCTTATGAATATTTTACTTATGATGGTGTAAAACATATTTCTCCTGGGGCATTTACAGGGAGTAACCAACATACAATTTCTCTTTTTAGTTTATCAAAAGCTTATGGTTTTGCCAGTTGGCGAATTGGTTATATGGTAATTCCCCAACATTTATTAACTGCTGTGAAAAAAGTCCAAGATACAATTTTAATTTGTCCACCTGTGGTTTCTCAATATGCAGCTTTGGGTGCATTACAAGCAAAAGATAATTATTTAAAAGATCATATTGCCACAATTGCTCAAGTTCGAGAAATAGTGATAAATGCACTACAATCACTGCCAGATTTATGCACTATTACACCTGCAAATGGGGCATTTTACTTTTTCTTAAAAGTGCATACGAAAATAAGTGATCTAGAATTGGTGAAAAAACTGATTCAAGAATATAAAATAGCTGTGATTCCCGGCACAACCTTTGGCATGGAAGATGGTTGTTATTTGCGGGTTGCTTATGGGGCATTACCAGCAGATACAGCCAAAGCAGGTATAGAAAGATTAGTCAAAGGTTTGCAAACTATCGTATTATAATCACATCACAAAAATTAACATTCATAATTTCCATGAGTCAAATAGTTTGGATAGCAAGACACGCTAACCGCCTTGATTTTGTATACCCTGAGTGGTTTCTGACTGCCCAAAGACGATATGATCCACCTTTATCTGATGATGGTATAATTCAGGCACAGCAGTTAGCAAAACGACTCAAGGGGAAAAAAATCACCCATATTTTTGCTTCTCCATTTTTGCGAACTATCCAAACTGCCAATGCGATCGCTGAAGTTTTGGATTTACAGATTAAACTAGAAATAGGTTTGAGTGAATGGCTTAATCCTGAATGGATGACTGAAGAACCAGAAAAACTCTCAACTTCAGCTTTAGTCAAGTTATTTCCCAGAATTGATACTAGTTATACATCACGCATAGCTGCACAATACCCTGAAACTCATGAAAAAGTGCGGGAACGTTCGGCACAAACTGCTAGATGTCTATCTGCTGAATTTTTCCCTCATGATATCCTATTGGTGGCACATGGTGCTTCTGTCTTGGGTGCAGCTATGGGATTGGTGGGAGATATCGCTAAAACAGAAGTTAAAGCTTCTTTATGTTCTTTAGTAAAAGTTGTGCGTCAAGATTCAGAATGGTTGCTAGAACTAAAGGGAGATACTTCCCATTTGACGAAAATTGAGGAATTGGTGCGATTTGTGTAAATATTTAAGAGAGATTTTCTCTAAATCACAACTGGCACTAACTAAGCAAAAGTAACTTAACTAACTGATAAATTTTATGACATTGCTACTAGCAGGAGACATCGGCGGCACAAAAACGATTTTGCGTTTGGTGGAATTCTCAGAAACATTAGGTTTAAAAACCTTATATGAAGAGAGTTTTCGCAGTGGAGATTTTCCCGATTTAGTTCCCATAGTTCAAAAGTTTTTGACTACAGCTAATTCTTCTACACCAGAAAAAGCCTGTTTTGCGATCGCTGGACCTGTAGTGGCAAATACTGCTAAACTAACTAATCTATCCTGGTTTCTCGATACAGATCGTTTAAGTCAAGATTTGGGTATTCTTTCAATTTCCCTAATTAATGATTTTGCGGCTGTTGGTTATGGAATTTTTGGTTTAACCAAACAGGATTTACTAACTTTACAAGTTGGTAAATATCAATCAGCAGCGCCAATAGCTGTAATTGGTGCAGGAACTGGGTTAGGTCAGGGATTTTTGATTAAACAAGACAATCAATATCAAGTCTTTCCTTCCGAGGGTGGACACGCTGATTTTGCCCCGCGAAATGAGTTAGAATTTCAACTGTTGAAATATCTGGTAGATAAACATGATATTCAACGGGTTTCTGTAGAAAGAGTGGTTTCCGGGTTAGGAATTACTTCTATTTACCAATTTTTACGCGATCGCAAAATAGCCCCCGAATCACCAGAAATTGCCCAAGCAGTGAGAACTTGGGAACAAGAAGCACAGACAACCGAAAAAACCGTTGATCCTGGTGCATTTATTGGTCAGGCTGCCTTAGAAAAAAGCGATCGCCTTTCTGAAAAAACTATGCAATTATTTATAGAAGCCTACGGTGCAGAAGCTGGGAATCTGGCGCTAAAACTCCTACCCTATGGAGGATTATATATTGCTGGTGGTATCACTCCCAAAATCCTCCCGTTAATGCAAAATGGGAATTTCCTGGGGAATTTTACCCAAAAAGGGAGAATGAGTTCTTTACTCGAAGAAATACCCGTGCATATAATTCTTAATCAACAAGTTGGCTTAATTGGTGCGGCTTTATCTGCCTCTAGGTTATAACTAGCAACAATAGTGAAATCTGCATCTACAAATTTTATAACTTATGAATAGCAAAATTTTATTATCGCTGCTTGCTGCCGCTTTTTTATTTAGCGGTTATAGTGTAGCTGCGGTAAATTCACCTCAACCGACAATTTTCCCCAAGAAACCCATTGTTCCTCAAATAGTACAACCTAAATGGCGGACATTTACCGCCCCAGATGGATCTTTTACCGTATTAATGCCCGGAATGCCCAAGCGGAAAAACCAAGTTCAAAAAACCTACATGGGGAAAATAAAATTAGAAATATTTTTAATCCAACCACCGCAACAAGAAGCTGCATATCTAGTTACATACAATGAATTTCCTGATAGCTATGTACAGATGACAAACCCACAAAAAATTCTGGATCAAGCCCAATATGTAGAACTAACAGCCACCAAAAGTAGATTACTAAATCAGCGCAATATCCGCAGTTCTAACTTTCATCCTGGTAAAGAAATTGAATATGTCAATGCTATCGGAAAAGTTACTAAAACGAGAATGTTTATAGCTCATAATAGATTGTATAAAGTCATAGCTATAGTTTCTAAAAAACAGCATGATAGTTTAGATAAAACTATTACAGGCTATTTAAATTCCTTTAGCTTAGTTGTCAAACCTTGATTGGCAATTGAAGTCCGTAGGGTGCGTTACGCTGGCACTAACGCACCGTTAATCGATCCGAAGGTGCGTTACGGCTATGCCTAATGCACCCTACAAATACTAGATATATTCTATTTGTGAGTAGATAATTAATAATATTGGTGATTATGGCAGGACATAGTAAATGGGCGAATATTAAACGTCAGAAAGCCGTAGTAGATGCTAGAAGGGGAAATATTTTTACCCAACTATCACGGGCAATAATTGTAGCTGCAAGAAACGGTGTACCAGATCCAGCAGGTAACTTTCAACTACGTACAGCCATTGATAAAGCCAAAGCGGCAGGGATTCCCAATGATAATATTGATAGAGCGATCGCTAAAGGTGCAGGTACTTTCAGTGATAACAGTATCCTGGAAGCAATTCGCTATGAAGGTTATGGTCCCGGTGGAGTAGCAATTTTAATTGAAGCCCTCACAGACAACCGTAATCGCACTGCTGCGGATTTGCGAGTTTCTTTTAGTAAAAATGGCGGAAATTTAGGAGAAATAGGGTGTGTAAGTTGGATGTTTTCCCAAAAGGGAGTTTGTGTAGTTGAAGGTGTCATTAATGAAGAACAGCTTTTAGAAGCTTCCTTAGAAGGTAATGCTGAGTCTTATGAAATGATTGCAGAGGAAACCGCTGAGGTATTTACAGAAATAGCGAATTTAGAGAAACTCAGTCAAACATTACAAACAAAAGCTTTTAAAATTACAAATATAGAATTGCGTTGGATTCCTAGTAATCAGGTAGAAGTTACTGATGCAAATCAGGCTAAAATTCTACTTAAATTAATTGATACTCTAGAAGGGTTAGATGATGTCCAAAATGTAACAGCTAATTTTGATATGGCTGATAGTTTAATGGAACTAAGTATGAATTATAGCAGGTGACAGGGAACAGGTGACAGGTGACAGTTTTAAAAGTCTTTTAGTGTCTAGGTTGTAGTGTTTGTTCATGTCCTAACTGTCTTGTCCGTGATAAAAAAAGCTTGGCAATTTACCAAGCCTATATATACCAAGTGTTTACCATAGTTGGTTAATTTACATGAACTGATGCTGAAATTCATCTATCTATGGTATGTGTATCAATTATGAAAGCTGTTATAGATTGCTAACAAAGAAATAATCGGCGTTGCTGATTTGATGTATGAAAATAATTTTTGATGCTATCCAAACCCTTGTAGAGACGTTCCATGGAACGTCTCTACATTTAAATTCATACTTGGTTTCAGTAACGCCAAATAATCAAATATTTTTTTGAAATAGAAAAAGGTTTAGTATCAAGCTCATAGGTGTCAACTTAAGTTAAAAATGCCTGCCCAGAAATGAATTTCACAGGCTTTTAACCAAAGTCTACTAAAGTAGACCAAAGATTTTCAGGATATTCAGTCATCAAATGACTCCTGACTCCTGACTCCTAAAAATATTATTTTCAGCAGTTTAACCCCTGTATGGTTAAAAAAATCCGATCAAATCTGGAATACAATTTCTGGTATTGTATAAAAATATGTATCTATTCATTAGTAAATACACTATTTTCCAGATATGTCAACATCTAAAAATAATCATCAATCTAAATTTGTAGGATTTTTTTTAGCTCTAGATCCTTTCTCTAGGCTGATTTTTTTAGGACTTGGGTTTGCTAGTCTGAGTACCTTTATCATTGTTGTGGGGAATATTGTCAATTATCTCACACCACCTCATCTGACAATAGCTGCTGGAGATAAAACAGGAGAAAGTTATATTATCAGTGAAGCTATCAAAAAGGTAATTGAACGAAGAACTAATATCAAACTGCAAGTAGAAGAAACTAAAGGAACAACCCAAAATATAGAACTGTTATCAACAGGAAAAGCTCAGTTAGCAACAGCTCAAGTAGATGTTGCTGCTGAGGAAATTGGTAATTTAAATTCTCTGTCAAAAGCAAATGTGAGAACGGTATCTTTATTGTATAAAGATACTTTTCAGCTAGTTGTAAAAAATCCGCAAATCAATCAATTTGTGCAACTGAAAGGTAAGACTATCGCTTTACCTGCTAGTGGTGGACAATACCAATCTTTTCTCACAGTAGCAAAGCATTTTGGTTTAAGTGAAAAAGACTTTAAGATTACAGGTTTAGATAGTAGTGGTAAACCTATTCTTGGCTATAATGATCAGTTTGCAGATAAAGATTTTCGGGAAAATAAAGCTGATGCTGTATTTCGTGTTCGGGCTATAGGTAATAAATCTATTGCTAATCTTGTCAATAATTATCAGGGAAAATTAATATCAATTCCTCAAGCAGAAGCGATGAAAATTAAGCAACCTGCTTTTGAAGCTGCAATAATTCCTCAAGGTGCATATAGAGGTAATTACCCTGTTCCTTCTATTAATTTACCTACAGTAGCAATATCAAGATTGCTATTAGCAAATGATCAAGTAGATGCTAGTATTATTAGAAAATTTATTCAAGCTATCTATGAAAATCGGCAAGAGATAGCTAATGAAATTCCTCTAGATTATTCTGAAGTTAAACCATTAATTTCAAGTATCAGTCGTCCTAAAGAAAATAGTGGTGTTGATATTTTCTTACATCCTGGTGCTGTGGCTTTTTATGAAAAAGATAAACCATCTTTTATTCAAGAATACGCTGATTATATAGGGTTATTATTAACGGTATTTTTATTAATATTACAATGGATTCATCAACTTAAATTATGGATTGCACAAAGTAAAAAAGATGAAGCTGATGAATATCTGAAATCAGCTATTAGCTTAATGAAAGAAGGAAAATATCAACTTGAAGAAAGACAAAAGCTTTTGGATGAAACTTTTAATAAAGCTGCAAAAGCATTAGTTGATGAAAAAATTTCCCAAGAGTCATTTCGGACTTTTAATGAAGCCTATAAAAATACTAGAGAAGCAATAGAAAGAGATAAACAAGTTGCTCAACAAGCTATTGAAAAAATTCAAAGAGATAATGCAGCTAAATATATTAAAATAGTGGTTAAATTACTAAGACATCGTCAAGAGAATCAGAATATAATTATTCAACAAAAGTTAGATATTATTCTGGAACAAGTAGTGAGTGATTTAGTCTTAGAAAATATTTCTCAAGAATCGTTCCGAACTTTCATTGAAGCATACAAAGCTACAAAGGATTCTATTGAAAGCAAGAACCCATCATTATTAAATTAAGCTTATAGATTCCCGACTTCTTTGAGAAGTCGGGAATCTGGGTTTAAAATGGATACAGGTAACTTATCAAATTATATAAAATACTCCTGTGACTATATCTGAGAAAATATTACCACTGTATAAGAACCCAGAACGCTTAGAAACCCGTCTGGGGGAGATTCCCGCAGAACCAGGAGTTTATTTAATGCGAGATGGCAGCGATCGCTTAATATATATAGGTAAATCTCGTAAATTGCGTTCTCGTGTCCGTTCCTATTTCCGTGACTCTACCAACAAGACTGAACGCATTAATACAATGGTTAAATTAGTGACAGAAATTGAATTTATTGTCACTGATACCGAAGCAGAAGCATTAGCACTAGAAGCCAATTTAATTAAGCAGCATCAACCATATTTTAACGTTTTACTCAAAGATGATAAAAAATATCCATATCTTTGTATTACTTATTCAGAAGCATATCCGCGTATTTTCATTACCCGCAAACGTCAATTAGGAAAAGCCAAAGATAAATACTATGGACCTTATACAGATTCTAGTTTGTTGAGAGAAATATTACACCTATGTAACCGGATTTTTCCCGTCAGACAAAGACCACAACCTTTGTTTAAAGATCGTCCTTGTTTGAATTATGATATTGGTCGTTGTCCTGGAGTTTGTCAACAGTTAATTTCTGTAGAAGAATATCATAAAATTATTCAAAAAATAGCAATGGTTTTTCAAGGAAGAACCCAGGAACTGATTCATATTTTAACAGCACAAATGGAAGTGGCTGCAGAAGAATTAAATTTTGAAACTGCATCCAAAATCCGTGATCAAATTGTGGCTTTAAAATCCCTAAATGCAGCCCAAAAAGTATCCTTACCTGATGATACAGTATCACGAGATGCGATCGCTTTAGCCGCAGATGATCAACACGCCTATATTCAATTATTCCAAATTCGCGCAGGTCAATTAGTTGGACGTTTGGCTTTTGTCGCTAATTCCCACGCAGAACCGGGAGCAATTTTACAAAGAGTTTTAGAGGAACATTATCAAACTGCGGAAAGTGTAGAAATTCCTAGCGAGATTTTAGTGCAACATGATTTACCAGATAGTGAAATTTTGTCCGCTGTTTTGACAGAACGCAAAGGCAGAAAAGTAGCAATTTTAAATCCTTTGCGACAAAGTAAAGCAGAATTAATAGAAATGGTGGAAAAAAATGCCCAATATGAATTACAAAGAATGCAAAAATTGGGAGATAGTAATTTACAAGCAACTCAAGATTTAGCTGCTATTCTGGATTTACCAGATTTACCAAAACGGATTGAAGGTTATGATATTTCCCATATTCAAGGTACTAATGCGGTAGCTTCCCAAGTCGTATTTATTGATGGTTTACCCGCAAAACAACATTACCGACATTACAAAATTAAGAATCCTGATATTACCATTGGACATTCAGATGATTTTGCTAGTTTAGCGGAAGTTATTAATAGACGATTTAGAAAATATATTGAAGATCCCAAATTAGCAAGATTGGGTAATTCTGACTGGCCTGATTTAATTATGATTGATGGTGGTAAAGGTCAATTATCTGCTGTTATGGGTATTTTAGCAGAAATGAATTTATTAGCAGATTTGCGAGTTATTAGTTTAGCTAAAAAGCGCGAAGAAATCTTTTTACCAAATTCATCTCAACCTTTAGAAACAGACGCAGAACAACCGGGAGTACAGTTATTACGACGTTTGCGAGATGAAGCACATAGATTTGCTGTGAGTTTTCATCGTCAGCAAAGAAGTGATAAGTTGAAAAGGTCGCATTTGGATGAAATTCCCGGTTTAGGACAAAATCGGCAAAAGTTGCTATTAGCTCATTTTCGCTCTGTTGATTATATTCGTCAAGCCACACCTATACAATTAACGGAAGTTCCCGGAATTGGTTCCCGGTTAGCGCAAGATATTTATGATTATTTCCATCCTGTTTAATATATCTTTGTTAAGAAATACAAAAAACAGAGGATACAGAGAGGAATTAAAGTAGGTTGGGTTGACGGATGTTACCCAACACCAATATTGTAGGCGTTGCATAAGTGCGGGATATTTTTTGAGTGTAGAGACGTTCCATGGAACGTCTCTACAAGGGTTTTGAATGTATGCAAAATTGTTGTCATCCCAAAAATCAGCAACACCAATATTGTATTATTAACTAAAGTTGTAAATACCATAGTGTTACCAGATGAAAATTAGTCTGTGCATGATTGTCAAAAATGAAGAAACTTCTTTGCCAAAATGCTTAGGAAGTGTTAAAAATTTTGTTGATGAAATTATAGTTCTTGATACGGGTTCAACTGATAAAACTCCGCAAATAGCTGCCCAATTTGGAGCAAAAGTTTATTATTTTACCTGGAATAATAATTTTAGTACGGCTCGAAATGAGGCTTTAAAATATGTTACAGGTGATTGGATTTTAGTTTTAGATGCTGATGAAACTTTAACTCCAGAAATTATTCCTTTACTCGAAGTTGTTTTGAATAAAGAAGAATATCTAGTAATTAATCTAGTTCGTCAAGAAGTCGGTTCAACACAATCACCTTATTCTCTTGTTTCTCGACTATTTCGTAATCATCCAGATATATATTTTGATCGCCCTTATCATGCTTTAATTGATGATAGTGTAACCACAATTTTAACTAAAGAACCAGATTGGGAAATTGGTTATTTACCAGGGGTAGCGATTCTGCATACTGGTTATCAAAAAGCTGTAATTAATGAGCAAAATAAATATGCTAAGGCCGCAGCCGCAATGGAAGAGTTTTTTGCAAATCATCCCCATGATGCTTATGTTTGTAGTAAGTTGGGGGCTTTATATATGCAAATGGGAAAAATTGATGCGGGTATGGAGTTATTAAATCGGGGATTAAATCAAATCATTGGGAATCAAGTCAATGAAAATAAAAAACCGTTAACTAAATTAAAACAGTTACAATCACAAAAAGTTGAAATTTCTCTTAATGAAGATATAAATTATGATATCTTATATGAATTACATTATCATTTAGGGATTGCTCATACACATTTACAAAATTTACCAATAGCTATTTCTCATTATCAAAATGCGGTGAAATTACCTATTTATCCGCTTTTAAAATTAGGAGGATATAATAATTTAGGGAATTTATTAAAAAATGTGAGAGATTTACAAGGAGCAAAAATTGCTTATGAAACAGCCATAAAAATTGATCCTAATTTTGTAACTGGTTATTATAATTTAGGAATGGTATGTAAAGCAATGGGGTTATTTGCTGAGGCAATTAATTCCTATAATAACGCCATTAATTTAAATCCTGATTATGCAGAAGCTTATCAAAATTTAGGAGTTGTATTGTTGAAAATTGGTGATGTTCCCAGAAGTTTAGAAGCTTTTGAATATGCTATAGCTCTCCATGAATTAAACAACCCTGAAGAAGCACAAAGACTTCATCAGGGTTTGAAGGAAATGGGTTTATTTTGATTTTAGGTTACTTTTTTAACAAATAGAACTTGATCATTTCTTGCATAGATTCTATACCAGATTCTATCTTTGTCATTAACTTGATATATTTCTTGAGTATTGACAATCTCTTGATTGTCAATGTTTCTAAATTCATATTTACCAATTTTCTTGATTTCTTTATCTGGCTGAATTTCTAAATAATTAATTAATTTTGGATCATACTTTGAATAAAATAAATAATAAATATATGGCTGATTTATTTGATTATCAATGACTATTTTTGCAAATCTATCTTCATTGGTAATTACATAATTCATGAAATCTTTGATTCCATATTGGAACATTTCTTTAGTCAGAGTTTGTTGAGGGTATTTGTGAAAATAAACATAACTAAAACTAGGGATATTCATCACACCTATAAAAATGATAGTCCAAACTAATCTATTTTTAATTTGTATATCTTTTAGGGAATTAACTATTATTTTTAAGCCGAAAACCACAAATATAATAGTTAGAGGTAACCCATGAATCATTCTTAATGTATGGTAGTATGTTTCTGTCAAACTGGCAGGAATTGGAGCAATAAGTAGCCATGCAAGTAATAAGAGGATGATCTGACGACGAGGATAAGTCGAATTATCTTTTTTAAAAATTACAGTTAAACATCCTAAAATTCCTATATAAAAAAACACTGATAGAAAATCATAATTAGCACCAAAGCCGGGAACTCTCTGCATAATGTTAGAATCACTAATGCCAAAGTTAAACTCAGGTGAAAAATAACTCAAATATCTTAATAGAAATTTCCCAAAAATAATAAATATATTATCTTCTGGACGAAAAATTGAAACAAACTTAAACCTACCGTTGTATTTACTAGGATCTGCAAGAGTTATTAAATATATGGGAGATACAAAAATGATATAACTTGATAAAAATATTATTATTTTGATAATACTTTTTCGGAAGAAAATTATACTTAATGCTATTAATAATAGAGGAACAAATAACTTTTGAGTTGGGTAAGAATAGGTTAATATTCCTGCACAAAAAGATGCTAAAATTAATTTATAAGGTTGTTTTGATTCTTTTTCAACAGCCCATAAAAACACTATCATAAACAATAGCATGAAAAAGGGGACAATACCGGGAGGAATAGCCCATCTGGAAAGAGTGATATGCCACGGCATAATTGCCAGAAAGAAAGCCGCTATTAAAGCTAATTTTTTGTCATGAAAAACTTGGAGACTAAATAAGTATATCAAGATTACTGTACCCACTCCTAATAAGGCAACTGGTAAGCGGATAGAAAATTCTGATAATCCTAATAATTGTACAAAAGGAATTGTGATATAAGTGATAACAGGTGATACCCAATCACCAAAAGATTCCAGCATGATTGGCATAAAATTTCCATGATGATCACGCATTGTAGCAATTAGGGAGTATGCGTCATAACCATTTATTGCTTCATCTTGATTTAAGGCAATAGGATTATTAGGAAGATTATATAGTCTAAGTATTAAAGCGATCGCAATTATTAAAATCAAATAAATATTACTCATATTTAGTGAACAAATATTAACTGATACTTAAAACTCAAAACTCAAAACTTTTGAGTCTTGAGTTTCGGGGTTTTCAACTTGCTTGTTTGTAATTCGCAATTACGAATGATGCTAAATTCGAGAACGCACGAATTTCTCTAATCTATCCATTCCCTTTTCAATTGTCGCCATATCCGTAGCGTAGGAAAGACGAATGTTTTTATCAGCACCGAAAGCCACACCAGGAATTAGTGCAACTTGATGTTCTGCTAATAAAGCATCACAAAATTCCAGGGATTTCAAGCCGGTTTTGCTGATATCAGGAAATAGGTAAAAAGCACCATCTGGTTTAGCGGTACTTAAACCAGGAATAGCGTTGAGTCTTGCAAACATTACCTGACGACGTTTAGCGAAAGCTTGACGCATTTCCTCTACACAGTCTTGGGAACTCTCCAAAGCAGCGATCGCCCCATATTGAGCAAAAGTACACACATTGGATGTACTATGTCCTTGAATGGTACTGGCGGCTTTGATAATTTCCAATGGTCCAGCTAAGTAACCAAGTCGCCAACCGGTCATAGAATAACCTTTAGCAAAACCGTTACTAATCAAGGTCAGGTCAAAAATATCCTTTCCTAGAGAACCAATACTGATATGTTCTGCACCGTCATAGAGAATCTTTTCGTAAATCTCGTCAGAAACAACATAAATACCTGCATCAACTATCACCTTTGCCAAGGCTTTGATTTCCCCTGGTGTGTATACCATCCCTGTGGGGTTTGAAGGGGAGTTGAGGACAAATAACTTAGTTTTTGGGGTAATTGCCTTTTTGAGTTGTTCTGGAGTGATTTTGTAGCCAGTGGAAGCATCTGTTTCCACAATCACCGATTTTCCACCAACTAAAGTTACCATTTCGGGATAACTTAGCCAGTAGGGTGAAGGAATAATTACCTCGTCACCGGGGTCAATCAATGCCACAATCAAGTTATAAAGAGAATGTTTACCGCCATTGGTGACAAGGACATTCTCTGACTTATAATCAAGACCATTATCATGTTTTAGCTTGTGAGCGATCGTTTCCCGTAACTTTGGTTCTCCAGCGGCTGGACCATACTTGGTTTTACCTTCATCCAAAGCTTTTGTAGCTGCGGCTTTGATATGCGCTGGGGTGTCAAAATCCGGTTCTCCAGCGCTAAAACTACAAACATCTATCCCCTCGGCTTTCATGGCCTTAGCTTTAGCGGCGATGGCTAAGGTGATGGAGGGTGTTACCTGACTTACTCTTGCTGCCAGCTTCATTCTAGTTTATTTAGCGAATTTCTATTTAATCTCTATCTAAGGATATATCAGAATCCTATGGGATATTTGCCCTTTCTAAATTCTTTTCTCACCCAAGTGCAGACAATTTAATTTAGTTCAAGACTTGACAAGACGAGAAATTTGGTTTACACTTATGTTAAGAGTAGAAATTTGTCCGCGCATATATAGTAATTTTTTGGATTGTCTGAATCAGGATTTACAGGATTTTAGGATTTACACCGATGGTAATTTTTAGATGGTTTGTTGGTGATGAAATTTGTATTTGTCTGAATCAGGATATCCAGGATTAAAGGATTAACAGGATGGTAATTTATAGATGGTTTAAATTATTCAATAAACAATCATTCAAAAACATCCTGAAAAATCCCCAACTCCCCACTAAAAATCATCCAATAACATCCTGAAAATCCTCAAATCCTGGAAATCCTGATTCAGACAATTAAAATCTTCAACTCCCCACCAAAAATCATCCAATAACATCCTGAAAATCCTCAAATCCTGCATATCCTGATTCAGACAATTAAAATCTTCAACTCCCCACCAAAAATCATCCAATAACATCCTGAAAATCCTCAAATCCTGCATATCCTGATATGGCTACGCCACGCTATCAGACAATTAAAAATCACCAACTCCCCACCAAAAATCATCCAATAACATCCTATTAAAAGTGATTTATCAAAAAAAATATAAAAGTACGGAAAATAGACGTACAATAAAAAGAAATTGAGATCAATAAAATTCATGTTGAATACTCGAAAATCCCAATTATCTAAAAAAGAACGTTTGGAAGCACGCCTAACTTCTGAACAAAAAGAACTATTACAAATTGCTGCGGAAATTGAAGGAACAACCTTAACCGATTTTGTAATTAGAAGCGCACAATCCCATGCCAGTCGAGTAATTTTAGAACATAATCAGATAAAATTAAGTTTAGAAGATTCTCAATCCTTTGTAGAATCACTTCTGAATCCTCCAGCACCTAATGAACGGATGATGAAAGCTGCGGCTGAGTATAAAAAAGCAATAGGATTAGAATGACTATTCCTAACTTTAATTACATCATTGAACCTATTTCCTCTCAACACAACCGAGATAATTTTCACTGTGGTATAGAAGCACTCGACTATTATTTGAAAAAGCAAGCTAAACAAGATGTGCGCCGATTTTTGACAGCAGTATTTGTTTTACAAGATTTGGAAAAACAGCATATTGCTGGTTATTATACATTAGCTGCAACTGCTATTCAATTAACTGATTTACCTGATTTTCTCATCCGAAAATTGCCTAAATATCCCTTACTTCCAGCCATATTATTAGGAAGATTAGCAATTGATCAAAATTATCAAAATCAGGGATTAGGTACTTTTCTACTATTTGATGCTTTACAACGAAGTAAAAACAATGAAGTAGCTTCTATGGCAGTTGTAGTGGATGCTAAAAATGATCAAGCTAAGGCATTTTACGAATATCATCAGTTTATCCCCTTTTCTAGTCAACCCCTAAAACTTTATTTACCAATGGCAACTATTTTAGAGATGTTACCATAATTGAAGGTTCAAGGATGTACAGCATTTTGGTTTGAAAATGTGAGAGTTTAAATAGAATTATCCAACAATTATTAACTTACATAATTAGATTAATATCTAAAAAATCCCCATATCTAAAAAATCCTCACCTCTCAAAAATCCTCAACGCAAACCAAAATCATGAAAATCCTCAAATCCTGGATATCCTGATTCAGACAAATAAAAATCACCAACTCCCCACTAAAAATCATCCAATAACATCCTGAAAATCCTCAAATCCTGGATATCCTGATATGGCTACGCCACGCTTCGCTATCAGACAATAAAATAAGTCTACTTGTCTATCTCAGATTTTAACCATGTTTCCAAATCATTAACATCTGTAAAATCTAATAATGCTTCTCCTAGCTTTTCTAGTTGTTCTATGTTCAGACTGTTGATATTTTGAGTATAACTATCTCCCAACTTTCCAAACCGTTTAGATAGTATCCTTATTAGCAAGTTTGTTGCTTCATCTTTTTTACCTTCCTCTCTACCTTCCTCTCTACCTTCCTGCTTTGCTTCTTGATAGACTCTTGTTTGCTTAATATCACTCACTAAAAACATTGCTTCTATCTCCTGACGGCTTAATTGTGAAAACTTGGATAACAAAACAGTCTCCAATAATTTTATAATACCTTGTTTTTCTCTGTCATTCTCAACTTCTGCCTTAGTTCTTGCCATGAGGGTTTTAACTAATTCCGGTGCTTGTGCTTCCTTACTCACAATTAACTCAATTAACCCCATACCAATTGAACCCGGTGGTAATTCATCTAAATAAATTCGTTTAATTCTCCCACTATTAATCAATTCTTGTTGATAAGCAGTTAATTCCCTGATATCTAGACTCCGTTTCGCAAATAAAGCTACTGCTTGCCAATCTTGTACAGGTTTAAATTGATTGAGATAAATATTTATTTCGGCGATTAATTCCCAGTAAAAATCTGGTTTTGGTTGAAATTGCACTTCTACAAAATAGATGGGTTTTTCTAGACTATCTGCCATAAAAATCCCATCGAATCGAAATGCTTTTTCTTTCACTTCCACAGAAGTAAATTTGTAATCTGTGGCATTTTCCATAGGTTCACCCAGAATTTCAAATAATAGGGTGTGGAAAGTGAGAAAGATTTGGTAAAATATCGTGTCTGTGTGCATTATTCCTGATTTTGAAATTTCTTATATTACTTGTTTATTTGGTCATTTTAACGATCTTTCCTAGTTTTACATCTACTGTAATTGCATCTTCATTATGAGACACAAGATAATGTTTTGGTATTTTGGTTATGAAGACAAATACTATTTTCTTATTTCCCTGCTTCTGGGATTTATTTGGGAAATTATGATTTTGATGAATAAAAACTCTATATATGGGCGCACACTTTCCCACTAATACTACTAGCATACCCGAAACTCGAAACACTGTCAAGCCCCCTGACTGAAATCACCAAAACTCGTTAAATTATTGACAACATTCTCAATAATCATGAGAATAGACCCCTGTTTATTGATAAAAATCTTTTTTGCCAAAATCCCATACAAAGTACATCGAGATTTAAAACCGAATAATATTTTTATTAGCAATATCAACGGTAAAGTAGTGGCGAAAATTGGAGATTATGGATCTTTGTTACTTTGAATAGAATGTGTAAATAAATACATAGAAGCTCTTGGGCATTACTCGGAAGATGATGTTTTCTGAGAAAAAAGTCAACGATCGCTCACAATTGTGCCAGACTAGTAAGACAGTAATATACTTATAAGACTGGTTTAATCTCATAATCTAATTATGCTGGGTGCGATCGCTGGTGATATCATTGGTTCTATCTACAAGTTTGACAATATCAAAACAAAGGATTTTCCTCTGTTTGCTGAAGAATGCACTTTCACAGACAGCACGGTGCTAACAATAGCCGTTGCAGAAGTCATTCTCAATGCTGGTACATTTCCTGACAATACTAAATACATTGACCAATTCCAGTATATTCAAACTTTCAAATTATACTACGCTGAATATCCAGAACTTGGTTATAGTGATAAATTTCGAGAATGGGCAAAATCCGACAGCACCGAAGCCTACAATAGTTGGGGTAACAGTTCAGCCATGCGGGTTAGTTCCATAGGATCTGTCTTTGATGATCTTAATACTGTATTACAAGAAGCTCAAAGCAGTGCTGAAGTTACCCACAACCATCCTGAAGGCATTAAGGGCGCACAAGCAACCGCAGCCGCCATTTTTTTAGCACGCACAGGGTATGATAAATCTAGTATTAGGTCTTATGTGCAAAATTCCTTTGGCTACAACTTAAAACCTACTTTAGCCGAAATTAGACCAACATACCAATTCAATGAATCTTGCCTAGAATCCGTTCCTCAAGCCATTATCGCCTTTTTAGAATCTACAGATTTTGAAGATGCAATTCGTAATGCTATTTCTATTGGTGGTGATAGTAACACCATAGCTTGTATTACGGGTAGTATTGCTGAAGCCTTTTATGGTGGTGTACCCCAAGAAATTGCTGAATGGGCATTGTCAAAATTAGACGAGCAACTTTGGCAGGTGACTGATAAGTTTATGTCACAATATTATGCTTAATAAGTAACAGGTAATTGGTAATAGAAACAAATTTCTTCTGATAGCGCAGCGTAGCGTTAGCAATACTTCTGAATTCTCCTAAATGCAATATAATAGTGTAATCGTCACCATAGCCACAGTTAATTTTGACAATATAGTCAGTTTCTATACTCAATTGCTAGAACAAAAACCGAATAAATTAATTCCCCATATTTATGCTGAGTTTCAACTTGCTGGGTTAAAATTAGGTATTTTTAAACCTAAATCAGCAAATGAACCGGAATTTGTCACTAATGCCCAAAGTCCCCTAAGTTTGTGTTTAGAAGTAAATAATTTAGAAACTGCCATATCTCACCTAACATCTTTAGGCTATCCCCCACCTGGAATAATTTCCACAGCTTCCCACGGTGCAGAAATTTACGCTTATGACCCCGACGGCAACCGTTTAATTTTACATCAATCTAAGTAATAGGGAACAGGGGGAAATATTACCAATGACTAATAACTAATGACTAATAACTAATGTCAATTACACAAAATTACAAATTAAATCTGATTCAATGGTATCCCGGACACATCGCCAAAGCCGAGAAAAATCTCAAAGAACAGCTAAAACGGGTTGATGTGGTTTTAGAAGTGCGAGATATTCGTATTCCCATATCCACAAATCACCCACAAATGAATGAATGGGTAGGGACAAAAGCCCGAATATTGGTACTCAACCGAGTAGATATGGTTTTACCACAAGTGCGATCGCAATGGATAGAGTGGTTTAAAAATCGAGGTGAATTTCCTTATGTTACCAACGCCCAACATGGTCAAGGTGTCACTGCCATTATCAAAGCTGCCCAAGCAGCAGGTATAGAACTTAACCAACGTCGCACAGATAGGGGAATGTTACCCCGTCCTGTCCGCGCTGTTGTTATTGGTTTTCCCAATGTCGGTAAATCAGCTTTAATTAATCGGTTAATAGGAAAGCGAGTCGTAGAAAGTGCAGCCCGTCCCGGTGTTACCCGTCAACTGCGGTGGGTAAGAATTTCTGATGAACTACAATTACTAGATGCTCCTGGTGTCATTCCAGCCAGACTTGACAGCCAAGCCGCAGCCATCAAATTAGCTATTTGTGATGATATCGGTGAAGCGGCTTATGATAAGCAACTCATAGCTGCGGCATTCATAGATATAGTTAATGAACTTCAGAAAACACATTCTCATTTATTACCACCAAACCCATTTCTTAAACGGTATGATCTCGATTCCATCATGCACACAGGAGAAGACTATTTACAAGCCTTAGCAGAACATCGTTACAAGGGTGATGTAGAACGCACAGCCAGACAAATGATTACTGATTTTCGGAAAGGACTTTTGGGTAGTATCCCCTTAGAATTACCACCAATTTAAATTTTCAAAATGAGCATCTTTTCCCACTTTTTCAGCAAACCGTAAGAATTCAGGAGTTAATGAACCACGAAGGAGCGAAGGACACGAAGGAAGAAGGAAGAAGGAAGAAGGAAGAAGGAAGAGAAGAGTTGGGCAATTAACCCTCGAATTTACGCGGTTATTTTTAGTTAAAATGCCAGGGTTTTAAACATCTATTGTTAATAATCTTGCACTTTTTTGCGTGTAAAACCCTGTAAACCTTTATCTATCAATGCTTTTACTTTCTTTTTTGCCAGCCCTACTTAACCAACAATAAAAAAATCTCAATAATTAGCCACTTCTAAGAGCAACAATTGGGTCTAGCATAGCAGCTTGTCGGGCTGGAAATACACCAAAAATCAAGCCTATACTCCCAGATATTCCCACTGCTACAACAATCGCGTATAGAGGAAATTGAGGAATCAAAGGTGTGAAAAATGCTAATGGCAAAGTTCCCCCAACTCCTAAAATTATTCCTAGTAAACATCCAGAAAGAGAGAGAATAATTGCCTCAACTAAAAACTGCATTAAAATGTCTGTTTGAGTTGCACCAACAGCCTTCCGTAACCCAATTTCTTGAGTGCGTTCCGTCACAGATACTAACATAATATTCATAATGCCAATCCCACCGACTAACAAAGAAATAGCAGCAATCAAAGCTAATAATAATGACAAAATACCAGTTACCTGTAATACTAATTCTTGAAACTTTTTATTAGCGTAAACAGCTATATCTTTTTTACCATGTAGTCGAGATAGGACATTAGTAATTTGAAAACCTGCGGTACGAACACTATCTTTATTTTTTGCCGTTACCAAAATGTAACTAATAGGAATATCAGATATTGATCTCCTTCCCACTAACCTATTAGCATAAGTTGTGAGGGGGACAATAGCAGTTTGGTCCAAATTCTCCCCAGCAAATGCACCCTTTGATTGCAACAAACCAATAACCTGAAAAGATATATTATTAATCATCACCTCTTTCCCAACAGGATTTTTATCACCGAATAGCTTCCGGCTAGTTTCCGCACCCAAAACAGTAACTTGAGCCTGTTGTTGCTGTTGTGTTTGATTAAACATTCTGCCAGAAACAAGAATAAGATTCTGGACAGCGAGTAAATCAGATGTAGTTCCTTTAACAGTTGTTGATATTAACTTATTATTAAAACTGATTGACATTTTCTGTTCATCTACAGGGGCAACTTGAACAACACTGGGAACTTGTGCCTTAATTGCTTCTGCGTCTGATAACACCAATTGAGCATCAGGAAATTTCATTCCTTCGTCATCTTCAAAATTGGTATATACTGTCAGTTGATTTGCGCCAAACGCCTCAAGTTTGCCCAACACAAGATTCTGTGCGCCCTGTCCAATACCAATCATACTAATAACAGAAGCATTGCCAATAATTATCCCCAGCATCGTCAGTCCGCTACGGAGTTTATTAGCAGAGATAGTTGCAAAAGCCATATTCACACTTTCCAGCAAATTCATCTTGTTTTCCCTAGCATAAAATTTCTTCCTTCTTCTTCCTTCTTCTTCCTTTCTTCTTCCTTCGTGTCCTTCGCTTCTATATCCCTCCGGGACGCTCCGCGAACGTGGTTCATTTAATCTATATTTTTCTGAGAGTAGATTACGATCCCATCTGATTGTCAATACCATTAATTAATTGATTAGGTGGTGGTTGAATAAAAACCCGTTCACCCTTAGAAAGTCCACTCAAAATCTGAGTTTTATCTCCAGATGTAATTCCGACTTGAACAGGATGAAATTTTGCCTGATTATCCTTGTCTGGTAAAAGTACACCCACTTGGCCTTCCTTCCCAGATATCACCGCAGCCGAAGGAATTACCAAAGCATTGGGAATGTCATTCACGAGAAAAGTTAACTTGACATTTAGCCCTACCTTGAGTTGATCTTGACCTGTTGCTAAAGCTACCTTAACTCGCATAAATGTCACATTTTCTTCCTTGACACCTCTAGGAGCAATCAAACGAACTTGTCCTCGAAAAACTTGTTCAGGAAAAGCATCAAGCCGAATTTCTACAGGCTGATTTTGCTTAATTTTCGCCATATTCACTTCAGGAACTTTAGCTTCTATCTCCAAACCACTGGCTAATTCGGCAATTGAGGCGCTAGTTCCTCCTTCATTGGTAGAAACAGAAGTATTTGGCGTTACGAAGTCACCCGCTTGAGCAAAACGTCGGGTAATTAAGCCAGAGAAAGGGGCGCGAATGTAAGTATTTTCTAACTGGGTTTCGTAAAATTGTAACTGTGCAGTTGCCTGGGCTACTTCAGCAGCAGCTTTAGTAATTTCCTCAGACTGATAGCCGGAAAGTAGTTTTTTTAGTTGCTGTTGAGCAGATATCAGACTAAATTTAGCTTGTTGTAAATTATCCCTGGTGCTTTTTTCTTCGTTCAAAGCTGTATCCAAATCATCACGGGATATTGCTCCTTGAGATACAGGATATTGTCTACGCTGGACTCGTTGAGTGGCTAATACCAAACGAGATTGGGCTTCCCGCACTTGTGCTGTATATTTATGCACATCAGCTTGAGCGATCGCAATTTCTTCTGGTCTGTAACCCTTGCGCTTTTCTTGCAAATCGGCTTTTGCTTTCAATAACATTGCCCGATACTGATTCACTTGGGCTTGAAAAGCTTGACGCTCCATTTCTGCCACTAATTGGCCTTTGTAAACAGAACTACCTTCATCTACATAGAGTTTAGCAATTTTACCTGCTTCTCTTGGTCCAATATTTATTTTGCGGACTGGTTGGACAACTCCATTGGTTTTGATTTTAATTTTTAAGTTGCTGGTAGTGACAGGGACGGTTAAATCTGTAATATCATCCTTAGTAGGTTGATACCAATGGCTGAAATAAGCAATACCAACTCCCGATAGACTAAATACAGTCAGCCCAATTAGCCAAGGAATCAGATTTTTGGGTTTCACGACACCCCGTACTGTTTTACCTGCATATTCCATAGGGCAGTATATTCGCCTCCACTTTGTAACAGTTCCTGATGAGTACCATCCTCAATTAAATGACCATCTTTAAGGACTAAAATCCGGTCAGCCATTCGGACTGAGGCTAATCTGTGGGTAATGAGAATAGTAGTTTTGCCTTCAGCTAGTTCAACAAAACGCAGGTAAAAATCACACTCGCTGCGGGGGTCAAGGGCTGCGGTAGGCTCATCCAGAAGTAGTAGTTGGGCTTCTTTACGGACAAAAGCCCGAGCTAGGGCTAACTTTTGCCACTGTCCTCCAGAAAGTTCTGTACCGCCAAACTGTTTACCCAATTGTGTATCTTCCCCGCTGGGAAAATCAGCAACTAGTTTGACGATATCGGCTTTTTCTACCGCATATTTAAGAATCTCTCGATTTTCTAAAGCCGCTAAATTTCCTAATGCGATATTTTCCCCTATTGTCAGGGAGTAGTGGCCAAAGTCTTGAAAAACTCCAGCAATTTGTTGTCGCCACTGTTGTAAATTTAAATCTCTCAGGTCTATACCGTCAACAATAATCCGTCCGGTTGTAGGATCATAGAGCCTAGTTAATAGTTTGACTAAAGTAGTTTTTCCTGCACCATTTTCTCCAACTATGGCTACTGTTTCCCCTGGATAAAGAGTAAAAGAAATATCCTTGAGTGCTAATCTACCATCTGGATAGTGGAAATCAACTTGCTCAAAAGTAATACCTGCACGAATCGGAGTGGGGATTTTTTCTCCAGGTATGTTTAATACCATGGGAGTAGGACTATCAAGAAAATTGAAAAACTGCTGCATATAAATAATATTCTCAAACAGATCCAACCAATGACTGACGAATCTTTCTAAATTATTTTGAAAGTAAGTTAATGACTGGACAAACAGCAGGACACTACCCGGACTAAATGCTCCTTGAAAAGCTTTTTGTACTACCCAATAGAAAGCAAATCCATTTCCTAATGTACTCAGAATAGCTAAACTAGATGACCAAAATGCTTGTTTACCCCGCAAATGACGCATGGATTGATGTAAAGATTGAAAAGCTTGTCCGTAAAGCTCCATAAAAAATGAGCCTAGCTGAAACAATCTGATTTCTTTGGCATAGGTATCACTCAGCATTACTGTGGTGTAATACTGCATTCTCCGAGCTTGGGGACTGTTTTCAAATAAAGTTAGCCAAATCGCTCTGCCGTATTGGGAAGAAACTACTATTTGGGGTATAGTAGCGATCGCAATCACCAATGGTATCCAAATAGCGAGGGGAATTAGTAACCCGACTACTACAATTAAAGTCACCAAAGAGCGACTTAATTCCACCAAATTTTCGACTAAATTTAACGGTTTATAGCTAACTTGTTGTTGGAGCAGTTGTAGCTCATCATAAAATTCAGCATCTTCAAAACGGCTGAGGTCGGCAAAACTATCAGCTTTCCGCATTAATAATAAACTAATGTGAGCTGATAACTTGTCATTGAGATTCCCCTGAAGTGCAAATATCCAAGGATATAAAAGTGTTTCTAGTAGCAAAGCTCCCACCCATGCTGCTACCAAAGGCCAGAGAATTGAACTGTCTAATGCTCTTCCAGATGTTAAGGCTGTGGCTACAGCATCTACTACTAGCTTGGTAATCCAAACACTAATTCCCGGAAGAAACCCTTGCAATAAAGTCACAGCAATCAAAAAGATCATTTCTTGAGGTGCTGCTGTCCATAACAAAGGCAAAGAAAGAAATAAAGTTCTAGTGCAGTCTCCAAACCAAACTCTAAAATCGCGCATTAATTAAACCTGATTTTTGATAAGATATTAGATAATTCTCTGATTCTAAAAAATTGATGCCATGTTAGTACAGGTTTTGCGGGGTAATACCCACTAAAAATGAAAATTTTTCAAATATCATTGATGATTCCTATATTATTTTTCTATTCTAATTGTCAAAATTTTTGTTCTCCACTTCTTAGGGATGAATATATAAGAAATATTTAAATATATAGTTAATTCAGGATTTTTACGGATATCAAAACTGCCTAGAATCTATAGAGGCTTGATAATTAAAGGATTATTAAATGCCTCATTTGGTTTCTTTAAATAAAATGCTGAAAAATCAAAAAGGATGACTACCTTCCTCAAGTAGTAACCATAAAGAAATAGAACTACGTTTTTAACTTACCTATAAATTATTTAAAATCGAGCTAAACCATCAGATTACTTTCTATTTCCAGAACTTTACGCATCATCAACCCAATTTAATGAATTGCTTTCTTCACTATCAATAGTAAAACTAATACTACTTAAGAATGAAGCAAATCTGACAGGAAAAGATATTCTTATAGAAGTTGGGTAAGCAAAGAAGATATAATTTGCAATGCTGACAAGAACAAGATTTGGCTAGAAAGATGACGGGGAAATACAAATTATATCTGATACTTACCTGCACTAATCAGAAAGTGATTTTGACATTTTGTCGGCTATTATCCCATGGCATAATTAACAATTAAAAATTCAAAAAGCAAATTAAACCAGCTTCTTGAAGGATTCTTAATTGTTGATTGAACTCGAATATAGATTTGCCAACAGGTTATTGAGTTTAAATTAAAAGGAGTAGATGACAATGCTTGCAGAAAAAACACTGGACCAACCAACTGTAGAAATGCGTTTAGTAGACCAAGCAGATAGACTCGAAAGACTTTTGTTATCGGAGGAGGAAATAGCAGCTTTAGAAAAACTAGCAATGTCGGGAGTATTTGACTCTGAAACCACCCAAAGATGGTTTGCTAATTGTGGTGGCTGCGGTGGAGGTGGCTGTCGTGGTTGTGGCTGTCGTGGCTGTGGCTGTCGTGGCTGTGGCGGCGGTGGCTGTGGGGGATGTAAATTTAGCGATAACGGAACAGTATCAAGTGTGTTGAATGACACTGATGAAATTGGATTTGGATACTAACTAAACCCGGAGAGAGAACAGAATGTAGAGACGTTCCATGGAACGTCTCTACATTTAAAAAACGCACTAACAAGCATTCAATTCCTAAAACAAAGTTTATGAAATTAAATGATGGTAAGCGACTACGGCTATTAGAACACGTTGTCATTAATGTGATGCCGTCAGATTGTAGTGGCGAAGAAAGTATGATCTTTAATACGACGAGGCGAACTCTAAGAGTTAAGGGTCAAGCGCTGCATAATGTGGAAAACATTGTTTTACCTTTACTAGACGGCTCCCGAACCATAGGAGAAATCCGAGATGCGATTGGTGAAAAGTTGACAGCTTCTTCACTAAATCAATGTTTAGAGTTTTTGATGGATAATCGCTTGGTGGAGGAATCTCTAGAAGATACTGTTGATTTAGATAGTCGTGCTTATTTACTTCCTCAAGTCAGCCTTTATCATGAGTTAGGATTTGACAAAAAGGATGTTGAGAAACATTTAACCAATGCGAGGATTGCTGTTTTTGGACTGGGAGGTTCGGGACTGATAGCAGCAATTAATTTAGCTACTGCTGGTATCGGCTTTCTCCGTTTATGCGATGATGCCTACACAGTTCCATCCGATTCTCTGATCATGTCAGGTTCGGTATTAAATAAAATCGGTTCTTTTCGGGGTGTAGAAGCAGCTCGACAAATTGAGTCCATTGGTGGAGTCACCCAAACTGAGATTATCACCGATGCTTTAACTGACGACACAACAATCAATCCTTTGCTGGATGACGTTGACCTCGTGATTGTCGCCACTGATGCCGTATCAGTCAATTTAGCATATCGTCTCAATAGACTATGCCTGAAGATGGAGCGCCCATTGTTACCAGGTGGGGCGGCTGGTATTGAGGGAACTGTGGGGCCGTTGGTTTTTTCCCAGGACGGCCCTTGCTATCTATGCTATCGGATGCGGTCTATGGCCTGTTCTAAGCTGCCAGATGCCGAATTGGCGATTGAGCAGTTGCTAAACCGAGAACGCCTTTCTCAACCACGACTGCGCGAAAATTTGCCCATAGCCCAGATGTTGGTTGGTAGTTATCTAGCTCTGGAGTCTGTGAAAATGATTCTTGGTCTACCTATGGCTACTGACGGAAAATTATTGCATCTGGACTTGCTTGGTACAAATCTCACTCATAACGTTGTCCTGAAGAAACCAGGTTGTCCCCATTGTTCAACAAGGATAGGGAATAGGAAATATGGAGGAATCAACCGCGAAGGGACGAAGGACACGAAGGAATAAAGAGTTTCAAAGAGTTTTTGCGTAAGTCCTCAAGATTAGGAAAGTAGAAAGTGAATACAACAATCGCAAGTCCCCGCTGGCGTGATTTGGTAAGCCCTCATACTGGGATTATCCGAGCTTTAGATAGATTTAACAAGCCTTATACGGAATTTGATTTCCCGGTTTTGTGGCAAGCTGAATTAGCAAGTTTCCAGCTTCGCAAACAGCAGGATGATTTACGCTACGGTGTCGGTAGGGGCATGACTGATGAGCAGGCTATTTTTGGGGCTGTGGGTGAAGCTATAGAAAGATATTGCGGCGGTATTGTTGATTATCGGCAACTGACTTTTGGTAGTTATGAAGAATTAGGTAGTCGTGCCGTTCCTCCTTCAGTTTTTTCCCCTTTTTCTGACCAACAATACTCCAACCCAAATTTCCCTTTCCCAGCTTTTGATCCAGCAATGCAGACTTCCTGGATGACTGCCCTATCTCTGTCCAGCAACCAACAGGTTTTAGTCCCAGCTTTCTTGGTTTATTTGGACTGGGACGGCGACCAACAAGGAGATCATATTTTACCTGTTACTTCTAATGGTATGGCTAGTGGTCCTGATCTGGAGTTTGCTGCCTACCGGGGCTTGTGCGAGTTGATTGAACGTGATGCTTTTATCATTACCTGGTTAAATCGCCTCCCTGTTCCGCGGATCTATTTTGACCACCTACCAGGAATTGAGACGGAAATTGCCCGTCACTACGCCAGATTTGGGATTGAGCTAGTTGCCTTTGATTTGACTACTGATATTCAAGTCCCAGTGATCCTGGCTATGTTAATTGACCGCTCGGGCAAAAGTCCGGCTGTGGCCACTGGTATGGGATGTCATCTGGATGGGGCAACGGCTTTTAATAAGGCGATTTTTGAAGTTTGTCAAGCCCGTTTTGGTGACATAGAACGGATGACTACCGGGGCTGGGGCTAATCTCCATCAATATAGCGATGTTAAGAATTTGGATGATCACAACGCTTTCTTTTACACAACCTCTCGCCTAAGTGAGTTGGATTTCTTATTTCACCATAACAAATCTTGCCAAGTTGAATATCTACCAATTTATGAGTCTCAAATAGAAGCAGAGAAATTACAGTCAGTAGTTACTAGGTTGCATTCAGTGGGTGCTGAACCCTATTTAGTGGATATTACAACCCCTGATATTGCCTCCCTTGGGTTCCGCGTAGTGCGGACTTTAGCCAGTGAAATCGTTCCTATATATTTTGGTTATGGACAAGAGCCACTAGGAACTCGGCGTTTGTTTGAAGTCCCAGAAAGGTTGGGTTATGGTGGCCGACGGACAACAAATGATCTCAATCGCTGCCCCCATCCTATGGCTTAAAATCAGGAAATTAGTAGTCATGCACAAAGTTAATGAACCTCTGGAGTTAGCTCTCCTGTATCATTTGAATTCTCCTGTCCCTAAAAGTTATGTTAAGCGGGTTCCGGCTACGGAACTGCGGTATCTGCCAGAAGATCCTTTTCTGGAATTGCCAAAAGCACCACGCAATAGCCCACTAAATGAGCTTTTGGGGGCGCGTTCTTCTGTGCGATCATTTGAGAGTCATGTAATGCCACTCGTCTGCTTGGCTCAATTGCTCGACGCAGGATGTGGACTTCACGGGCTGCGTGAAGTAGATGGTCAATTTTATGAAGCTCGCAACTCACCTTCTGCGGGAGGACTTTATCCGCTGGAGATGTTCGTTTCTACACAAGCGGTAGCAGGTTTAGGTGCTGGGTTATATCACTATGAACCTCGCGGACATGGGCTACATTGGGTTAATGAGGCAGTACCAGCAGATTTTGTAGAACCATTGTTACAGCAAGATTACATTGTGAATGCCAATGCTCTATTTGTGTTCACATCTATTTTTATGCGATCTATGTGTAAATATGGTGCGCGGGGTTATCGCTTTGCGCTTTTGGAAGCTGGTCATCAAGCAGAAAATGTATGTTTAATGGCTGTGCAATTGGGGCTGGATAGTCTTTGTATTGGTGGATTTAATGATATGGGTTTGAACACTATTTTGGGTATTGACGGGGAACGTCATGCGGCTCTTTACTGTGTTACTGTCGGTACTGGTAGTTATCAGTAATAAAAAGCTTCCTTAGTTGTAGAGACCTTTCATAAAAGGTCTCTATAAAAATTTGGCGCAACCTAATATAGAATTGGTATTAGTATATCGAAATCCCCAGTAATTATTTCCTAGCAGTTTCTAGTTTATCTAGCCTGTAATCCTGAATCTGGTTGGTCCCTGCTACCTCCTGCCTAAGTAGTTTAATCTCAGAGTTCATCTCAGAGAGCT
>JANMEE010000284.1:0-8288 GCA_031376645.1 Dolichospermum sp. OTE_75_concoct_329_sub
GTGGTGCTTTTGATGGTTTAAGGTAATTTGGATATTGCAATTTCTATTACTCCCTATTAGGGATTGAAACATCGTAGCGGTAATATGCCATGGTAGAAAAAATCTAATTGCAATTTCTATTACTCCCTATTAGGGATTGAAACGGGACGGAGTAAGGGAATAAAGCTAATAATTGCAATTGCAATTTCTATTACTCCCTATTAGGGATTGAAACATCAATGAAATTACCAACGGCATCTGCAAAGCCATTGCAATTTCTATTACTCCCTATTAGGGATTGAAACAGAAGTCTCAATCCTGGGGATTACAAAAGCGGCAATATTGCAATTTCTATTACTCCCTATTAGGGATTGAAACCGATAAATACATGGTATCCGTTGATCAACCTGCATATTGCAATTTCTATTACTCCCTATTAGGGATTGAAACCAGAATTTCCAGTACCACCACCACCTATACCCGATATTGCAATTTCTATTACTCCCTATTAGGGATTGAAACAAAAATCAAGTTAAATCAGAAAAATTAGTCTGCAATTGCAATTTCTATTACTCCCTATTAGGGATTGAAACTTAATATCCTGTTTCACTTGTGCGGGTATAGTCATTGCAATTTCTATTACTCCCTATTAGGGATTGAAACTACAACTCTAGCAAATAGAGCGATTTAGCGATCGATTGCAATTTCTATTACTCCCTATTAGGGATTGAAACGCCAAAAATTGCTTGTAGCGTTCTTGGAAGAGTATTATTGCAATTTCTATTACTCCCTATTAGGGATTGAAACTCACCGCCATGCCGTAGGTACTCAAGGCATTTCCCAGATTGCAATTTCTATTACTCCCTATTAGGGATTGAAACAAAACTCCATGATGGAGTACCTTTCTCTCCCCAATTGCAATTTCTATTACTCCCTATTAGGGATTGAAACAAATTATTATCTAAAATTTAACCCCGAAGATTGGATTGCAATTTCTATTACTCCCTATTAGGGATTGAAACATGCAAATTGCGATCGCGTTCATCAGTGATTCCATTGCAATTTCTATTACTCCCTATTAGGGATTGAAACTGGATAATAATAGCTTTGTAATATGCAACAGATAATTGCAATTTCTATTACTCCCTATTAGGGATTGAAACACCAAAGAAATTTCTGACGACCTCTTTGGTAACATTGCAATTTCTATTACTCCCTATTAGGGATTGAAACAATGAAGCTCGGTAGAGATACTGATGGCGATTTCATTGCAATTTCTATTACTCCCTATTAGGGATTGAAATGGTGGTAAAGTTGAAAAAATAGCAGTAATCAAAAGTCAAGGTTAGAACTGATTTTAGCTCCAACCTTGCTATTTGTGAATTCATAATTTAGGCAATTCTCATAGCAATAGCGATCGCACCTTCGAGTTCATCCTGTAGTAAAGTTGTGAGGATAAACACTTCTTGCACCGTCTTACCTTGACGAGCAATGATTTTATAACCACCGCGAATGGGTACGGACACACGCAACTGCATTTTTGGTGCATGACCTCTGGCTCTACCAATCACCGCAGGTGTGACAGTCCCAATCCCATCCTGTCTGCACAAACGTTCTAAAATGGGAATTAGACCAGGAATATGGGTAGAATGATTCCAAACTAGCCTACCATCAGTGGGTTTAGACATAATGGTTAAGCAGCTTCCAGAGGAGCCATTGTCAACCCAGCCCGACGCAGTTGTTGATGGTATAATTCTGCTTGTTCTTGGGGTCCAGTCCAGACAATAGCTTGTCCTTCATAGTGTACCTGATTTGTGAGATCCCAAGCGCGATCGCCCGACATCCCCGGAATATACTTCATCAAACACTCAGACACGTGTTGAAAAGTATTGAAATCATCATTCAATACAATCACCTTATAATTAGGATAGGTTTTCCGAGTCACTTGATTAACTCGGTCAGGTGTCACAGTTGGTGCTGAAGCCATACTGTACATATCTGCAATTCTTGTCACCATAGGAAAATAAGTCAAAAACGACGTTGTACAAACTGACGCTACAAATAACTAGTTTAATCTATTGCTGGCTGGGTTAGTAGTCAGACTGAAGTTCAACATCACTAAACTACCAGGCTATAATTTGTAAACACATCAAATGTAACTAATACTTTATCTTTTCAGGACTTTATTGATAAGATCCAGAATACAATTGAACGAAGAATATATAAACTTAATAACAGGTGCAAAATGAACACTTTTCCACTCTATACAAATGACTTCCACGGGTGGACTCAAGAACAGGTTAATTTACTCAAAACTCAACAATGGGATACATTAGACACTGTTAACCTGATTGAAGAACTGGAAACCTTGGGAAGAAAAGAAAGACAAGAATTTAGAAATAGATTAGCTGTGTTGCTAGGACATTTATTAAAATGGCAATTTCAAGCAGAAAAACGCAGTAGTAGTTGGTTGAGTACAATTCGAGAACAACGGATTCAAATCAAACTACTTTTACAAGATAGTCCCAGTTTAAAACCGTATTTAGAGGAAGTTTTTCTCACAGCTTATGAATTAGGTTTAGCATTAGCAATGCGAGAAACTCAATTAGGTCAACAGGTATTTCCCGAAATATGTCCTTATACTAGCGAACAAACCCTCAATTCTGAATTTCTACCAGATTAATTTGTACTTACTGAAAGCCACCTGATTTCATCATGAAGCTGTTTAAGTTAGAAGCTGTTTCCTCTGGTTTTCCAGATGAGGGAAAAACTAAAACACTTTTAACAGTAGGGTTATTTACTAATTCTTTTAAACGATGGAATTGTTGCTCACTAATCGCAATTCCCGCTGAATTTTTCACATAATTTAGTTCTTCTTTAAAATTAGCATCATTATAAACTTGAATAAACACTCTATCTACATTCCATTTTTGCCAATCAGCCGCGAAATAGCGTTTAGCCCAATAGGGGTTATGATGACAAATATCAAAACTAACGGTTGGATTAGCTTGTTTCATCCCCTTAATCATTTGTTGAACAAAAGTAGTTAACTTAGCAGTGCGATCTACCTTTCCTGGTAATTCAGCATGATAACCAAGATAATCATCCCATTGTACAGCATCAATTTTGGGATACCTTTGGACGAATTCCACTAAGATATTTTTAAAGAAATTAGCAACTTCAGGAATTTCTACATCAAGAACATAATGATCAATGCCAGAATAAGTTTTATCTACACCAGGAACAATCCATTTTTTAGCAATAGCCAAATTAAAAATTGGGCTATTTTTATCTATTTTAATCCCTTTCTCAAAATAAGCATGAACCTGCATACCCTGTTTATGTGCCTCATCAATTAGCCAATCTAGCCATTGATCTTGAAATAGATTTGGACAACTTTTATAACCTAAAGTTTGCTGCATAACCCTACTATTATACATTGTACAAGCATTACCCCAAACACCATGAATAATAGTATTAAAACCTTGAGAGTGATAGTAACGAACCCGCTCACGAATTGTTTTTTCATCAGCATTATTAGTAACTTGATAACGACTTAAATAAATGCCTCTAATTACTTTTTTTTGCCAAGGAGTTTTGGGGATAATTGTTTTGCTTATAACTTGCTGATTCTTGGAAATATCAGGATTTGATAGAGCAGGAATAGAAATTGGCTGAGGACGAGAAGGAATATTGACAATTTTTGATGTAGAAGAAGTAGGACTTGTAGAAGCAATCGGGGTAGGGTTTAAAATTGGAATAGTCATTGATTGTATCTGAGGTAGAAATTTGCTGATATTTAAATTTCCAGGCTGACTAAACCACCAATAACCACCTGCGAAAATAACTATAACTAGAGAAAATGGAACGTTTGCACATCCACATCCATTTGGTTCTTTTTTTTGTTGCGACATAGTAAGATGATAATTTGCGAATAATCTCGTTGTATATACAAGTTCAGTAAATTGTAAAAGTAATGAAATCATAGCCTTACCACCAATGCTTACACAAATAGCGGCAAAAGGAGTGATTTTTGCCTTAGCTCGTAATTTAGCAGAATGTTTATCTCATTGCTTCATTATTGAGGGATGGTATAAGTGCGAAAATACCGATAAAATAAAGCCTGTGCAGCCTGACAATGTTTTTCTACTAATTCAGACGGAGATAAAACTACTGCTTTATCCATGTAACGATAAACCCATAGACTAAACTCATTTAAAGAACGTGGTGGTAATTTTATAATATAGTCTATAAATTGGTATTCTCCTATGGTTTTATCTATTTGTCCTAGGATAATTTGTTGGTTAAGATGACGAAGTTCACCTTCTAAAATAAATCTTGTAACTGGAGGAAAAAAGCGGACTTTAACCTCAATAAAATCCAAATGACCAGTTAATTCTAATTCTTGTTCTTTGACTTCACCTAAATATAAACCCCAACCATTTTCTATTAACTTATATGCTTTATCCAGACTTTTTTTCTGTTTATCTAATTTACGAGGTGTTATTTTAATAAACTCACAATAATTGTTGAAACGATTTAAACGCCCTATTGCTAAGTGCTGTGTTTCACAATATTCATATAGTAAATACCAAGCAATATCATAATAAATTAATTGTAAAGGAAAAACCTGAAAACGTCCTGTACGATTAGAATCATATAAATCTTGAGAACGAGATATTTCAATGGCTTGTCCATGATTAATAGCTTTTTCTAATAATGGCAATTGATGAAATAATGTATCTCGATTTTCACCTTTTGCTGCCATTTCTTGGGGATCAGTATGCACGATAGCCCGATTAAGATGCTGACGAATTGGGTAAAAAAATTCACCATTGAGTTCCATATCTAACCCTCGTAGTCTTTTACTGAGAGTTTCACAAATCCGCCTAATTTGGGGATCACCTTGATATTGTGCTTGGGATACTAAAGCGTTAAATGCTACTTTTAATTCTGTGCTAGAAAGCGCACCAGTCCCAAGATAATATCCCCAACGATACATTCGACGATCAAGAATACCGTAATTTCTCAGGGTTTCTAAATCTTTTCGTAGGGTAGAAACTGCTGGATATCCTGCTGGTAATTCTATATTTAATTCTGTGGCTAATTTTTGGAGATATTCTCTGACAGAACTAATTGCATCATGGTGTTGATTACTATTGGAGTCCAGAAAATCAGGGCTACCTATACCTGGATATTTTAACAAGGTAGCAATTAATAGCAGTAATCGTTCAAAAGCTAAACGTTCTGTATAGGAATGACTAGGTTTTTTAGGCATAATAAAAGAAAATATTTAAGTTTTTAGTAACTATTGGCTATAACTCTTGTCAGGATTATCTTTGTGTAAGTAATTATCAATCTTTAGTTTATAGTCTTTTCCTAGCTTTTCATTAATTCTGAAGCTATGGTAATGAGTATCATTTAACCTAGCTTTTTCAATATGTATATTTCTCGACGTTCTGCTACTGTCAGAAATGTTTCTGTATCTACTGTTAATGGTGGTATTACTTTAGTAATTTTGTTAATTGCTCCTTTGGGTTTAGCCGCAGTAATTATCAATACTTTATTAGTAACCTTTTCTACTTATATACTTTCTATTGCGGCAGACAGGGTAATGTTATGGTTGGAACCCGAACAAAAGGCAGAATTAAGTGCTTCTGAAAGTGAACATCGTTCTCAAAAATCCAATTTACAACGTTGGTGGCGTTAATGCAGACTCTTTATGTTTCTGAACAAAACTGTTATGTTTGCCTACAAAAAGAGAGTTTATTAGTTAAACAAGGTGATTCTGTATGCGTTGAAGTACAGTTACCTTTATTAGAGCAAATTCTGATTTTTGGGCGATCGCAAGTAACCACCCAAGTAATTCGTGCTTGTTTATGGCGTGATATTCCCATTGCCTATTTATCACGCATGGGCTACTGCTATGGCAGGATTTTACCGATTTCTAGGGGATATAGACAATTATCACGTTATCAACAACAGTTATCCCCTGTAGAGAAGTTAATTACTGCTAGGGCTATTATCAAAGGCAAGTTAAAAAATAGTAGGGTATTATTACGAAGACAGAAGAAAAAAAGGGAGTCAGAACTTTTAGAAAAAGTTTTACAAAGTTTAGATTATTTAGCTGAACAAGCAGAACAGGCTGATACTTGTGAAAGATTAATGGGCTTTGAAGGTGCGGGTGCGGCTCAATATTTCTCAGCTTTTAGTGAATGTCTGACTAATCCTGATTTTGTGTTTTCTGGGCGGAGTCGTCGTCCTCCAGGCAATCCTGTGAATGCCATGTTGAGTTTTGGTTATCAAGTTCTTTGGAATCATTTATTATCATTGATTGAAATTCAGGGATTAGATCCTTATTATGCTTGTTTACATCAGGCAAATGATGGTCATGCAGCTTTGGCTTCTGATTTAATTGAGGAGTTTCGCGCACCGTTAATAGATTCTTTGGTCATGTGGCTAATTAACCGCAAAATCGTTAGTGCTGGTGAGGATTTTGAATTTAAAAATGGTGGGTGTTATTTGAATAATTCAGGAAGGAAAAAGTTTTTAAGGGCATTTTTACAACGAATGACTGAGGAAATACAAACTAATGATGGAAAACAACCAAAGTGGGATTTATTAACTCAACAGGTCAGGGCTTTTAAACAGTTTGTTTATAATCCTAGTCATCAATATCAGCCTTATCGAATTGATTGATTTTTTCTCATATTTATGGTATGTTTTTGTATGTGATTGCTTATGATATTCCTGATAATAAACGCCGTAAAAAAGTCGCCGATTTGTTAGAAGGGTATGGTCAACGTGTACAGTATTCTGTGTTTGAATGTAAATTAAATACGGAAAAATATGATGATTTACGTCGGCGGTTAAGGAAGGTTTTGAAGTTAGAAGAGGATAATGTCAGATTTTATCCTTTGTCTCGACATACTCTGTCTCAGGTGGAAGCATGGGGGGTGGGAATACCTGTGATTGAACCGCCTAATTCGATTATTGTTTAGTTTTTTTTGATGGTAAATTGTGGCGTTGTCCGAAGGTCAGGTAAAATGGCTGAAATGTTTATTTTTGGGTTACGAACTTCGGTCGCTTGCTGGGTAAAGGTTTTAGGCATTTTGATCTGTTGCTTAGATGCTGTTTTACCACTTTTTTTCCTGACCTTCGGAAACTGTCTCTGGACTCCTTACACCATCAGGGTCTACAATGCAGGGATTCCCACTCGCTGGGGATATTAATTGAATGGAAACTGTATATATTCTAGTTTTATAGAGTTTGCTAAAGAATTCCCACTCGCTGGGGATATTAATTGAATGGAAACGTTTCTCCCCAAAGAGTTGTAGCGACTCCAGAAGCCTCCGAAATTCCCACTCGCTGGGGATATTAATTGAATGGAAACTATAATAAGTTGTTGGCAGGAAGCCAGTAGACAAAATTCCCACTCGCTGGGGATATTAATTGAATGGAAACAACATAAACCTTTTAAAGAAGCAGGACTAAGCCTAGAAATTCCCACTCGCTGGGGATATTAATTGAATGGAAACTTCATAGTTATGATAGTACAGGTAGCTATACCAAACCACCCACTCATTCCCACTCGCTGGGGATATTAATTGAATGGAAACTTAGAAGCCATCACAGCGCAGGTTCAGCTTTACCAGCAGATTCCCACTCGCTGGGGATATTAATTGAATGGAAACCTTTGGTGGTGCAACCGCAATCTTAATTAGCACAGGATTCCCACTCGCTGGGGATATTAATTGAATGGAAACAAGTCAGTGATAAGCAGAGACAGCATATTACAGCAATTTTATTCCCACTCGCTGGGGATATTAATTGAATGGAAACATCTTAAAGGTAACAACCTGATTAAACAATCTATAACTATTCCCACTCGCTGGGGATATTAATTGAATGGAAACAACAAAATGTTTGACCAGTGAATAGCAGGTTAAAGTCAATTCCCACTCGCTGGGGATATTAATTGAATGGAAACTGTGCCGTCTTCTTGGGGCGTGGTGTTGGCGTTTATCTTATATTCCCACTCGCTGGGGATATTAATTGAATGGAAACTTGTCTGTTGATCTAGGAGACAATATCATTGAAGCCGGTCTAATTCCCACTCGCTGGGGATATTAATTGAATGGAAACCAGGTTAGAGGTTGATAGTGATGAGTTGTATATTTCTTATTCCCACTCGCTGGGGATATTAATTGAATGGAAACTAGAGTGGTTAGTTATGACCTGATGCCTCCCCACTGATTTAATTCCCACTCGCTGGGGATATTAATTGAATGGAAACCTGTTCGCTCACC
>JANMEE010000296.1:0-2830 GCA_031376645.1 Dolichospermum sp. OTE_75_concoct_329_sub
GAAACACTCCACTTATAGAAGTCGGAGTCTTTTACTCCCAGTTGGGTAACAGGAAATAGGAAAAACTGTTCCCTATTCCCTGTCACCTGTCACCTGTCACCTGTCACCTATTCCCTATTCCCTATTCCCTGTCACCTGTCACCTATTCCCTTCTTTGATGAATCTACTCACTCAGACAGATTAAAAAAAAGCAGAAATTAGGTTAAACTCTGCGCTAATTAGCTTCATAAAGATTCTATAAAGAATTTTAATGATTTATTAAGTTTATTGTTCATGTTGTAAATTTCATAAACCTGTGCCATGAATTATCCTATCCCAGACAGTCCCCAAGAAATATCTGCACTAAGAAAACAGCCAGTTGATGAAGAATTGGTGGCTGCGGTAATTGCTGGTGTAGTTAAAGTTGTTCGCGCTCAGGGTCAGTCTCTAGATCAATTAACTACCCAGGTGTTAGCGGATGACCAAATGTTAGATAGACAACAAAGACGCTGGTTAAGTCAGTTGGTTGCTCAAGCCTGGGAAAATTTTCCTTAATGCGCTGACAATGTGCAAGCATGGAGGCGACAGAAGACTTCCACCCACCCCTGTCCACCGCCCAAACCTCCTAAACCTAAGAGAAACCACCCCCCCTCATACCCAAACGCTACAGGGAGGTGTCCTGTGGGATGCTCTTTAGTTGTTGTCTTGTCAAAAGTAATATTTTTGTAATATAACCACTTTTCTTCTTTCCTCCATCCTACTGTGTCACCAAAGGACTGCCAAATTTTGTCATCGTACTTTTTCGTTCCCCCCAAACTTTGATAAATCTTTTTCTGAACTGAAAAACCAAATCGTCCGTTACTGTATTTTATCCATAAATTATCAATAGTACACAAGTCTTCACAGGGGAAAATATTAATACTCCTAGTATCTAAATAACCTTCTTTTTCTCGCTTTGTAATCGCTAACATTATCCGCGCTGTTTCTTCATCTGCTTCTTTCCATTTTCTGGTTGCGAGTAAGTTATACAGTTTTTTGTAGTCTATTCCTTTCGATGATTTTAATTGTACTTCTGGATTGATAAATGGAGGCATTGAACTACTTTTATTCTGTGTTTCCTGGGAAGTAGTACGAGTATTTTTAACCAATGGTGTATTGACAAAAGCTGGAACAACTAAACCTAACATTTCTCGAAATTCTCGGATTGTTTGGGGACGGTTCACTGGCTCTAACTCCATACCTTTAAGAATAGCAGCATTGATCCTATTACTAATATTCTGATTATATTTTTGTGGTTGTGACAAAGTCACATCATCCTCAGCCCGATAATGGGAAGGAATGGGTACTCTCACAGTTAGTAAGGTGTACAAGGTTGCGGCTAAAGCATAAACATCTGTACAATAACCAAAATCTCCGCGCCGTTCGTACTGTTCTATAGGTGCATAACCTTCAGTTTTACTCGCAGTCATGGTTCTGATTTTACCTAGTTGAAATTCCCGCGCTAACCCAAAATCAATTAATACAGCTTCTTTGGTTTTCTGTCGTAAAATAATATTACTAGGTTTGACATCCCGATGTAAAAGTCGTCGTTCATGGACACATTCTAATGCTTGTCCGATTTGATCAATGTAGCGCAAGGCTTCTGCTTCTGATAAGAAGCCATTTTCACTAAAATAGTTCTCAACATATAGTTCTAAATTATCTCCGTCAATATGTTCCATGACAATCGCCTGAAGACCATCTTCTAAAAAAGTGTCATAGACTTGGACAATATGGGGATGATAGCATTTTGCTAGATCTAATGCTTCTCTACGAAACTTCTTTTGTCTTTCTGAAAAGTCTGTTTTTTGTTGTTGTTCACGGTTGAGGGTTTTAATCACTACCAGTCTATTTTCTTCCGTATCTTCAGCTCGATAGGTTTCACCAAAGCCACCACCACCGATGACTTTTTGAATAATATACTGTCCGTTTTGTAGTTGGGTATTACGTGTCCAGACTTGCATGGTAATTTTAAGGACGATTTTCACACAGTATATATTATTAATCTCACATTCCGCATTGTAAAATACCGTACATTAGTATTTTAAAAAAATTACAAATAACAGTTTACGCAATTAAGTATTAATACTGATCTGCTGGGATTTTTAGCGATTCCTACAGAGTGACCCACATTCAGATATTATCCATATTGGGAATAGTATAATTTTTGTCTGATGCAGAGGTGCAAAAGCGGAAGGAGGAGGAGGAGTTTTTTTTAATTTTTCTTAACCTTCACTTATTTATTCCTTAAATGATTCGGTATATATTTTCATTATAGTTAAACCTTTACCAATTTTTTAACTCCCAACAGGACTAAAATTCTCACTCCAACCTAAGTAACAACAAACCTCTAATTACAAGTGTAAAAATTATGCCTACTATCAATGGTACTTCACAAAAAGATTCATTATCAGTGCCTAACAATGGTTCTGATTATACTTTAAACGGTTTAGCAGGTGATGACTCTATTAATGGTTTAACAGGAACAGGTAACAATGTCCTAGATGGTGGTGCTGGTAATGATGAGATATTTGCTAAAACAAATGATACGGCTCTAGGTCGTTCAGGAGATGATGTTTTATACTCTGATGGTCAAGGTAACAATACCCTTGATGGTGGAGATGGTAATGATACAATTTTACCTAAGAGCAATGACATAGTATTGGGTGGGGCTGGTGATGATTCCATCTTCCCTGGTCTTGGTGGTAATACCTTAACAGGTAATGATGGTAAAGATACCTTTACGTTGGCTAATGCCGCATATCCGCAAAATCCCAACACAATTACTGACTTTAATCCAGCAGTAGATTTA
>JANMEE010000334.1:0-31178 GCA_031376645.1 Dolichospermum sp. OTE_75_concoct_329_sub
TAAGCGTGAAAATTTCCACAAACCATTTTCAATGTCATTCCCGCAAAAGCGGGAATCCAGATTGTCTTATGGAACATAAATAATTTCTGGATTCCCCTTCCCCGTTTTCACGGGGACAAGCTTCAGGGGGAATGACATGAAAACAGGATCAATCATTCTATGGAGTTCTCTAATTCAGTACACTTTTAATTATAGATTCATGACTATTGACAATAGATAGAAAATACAATACGATAGAATATGTATCAGTTTTGATAAAAAATACCCATTAGAAATAATACAAAAATTCCAGTGCAAGTATAGCACTTTTGAACAAATATAATAAAACTTATCTATCTAGGTCAGAAAATCCGCTAAAAATATAGGTTTTTCTCGTTCCATACTCTGTATTTTCTCTTTCTCGTTCCCATACAGAGTATGGGAATGAATTCTAGAAGGCTCTGCCTTCCATGATAGCAAAGGCAGAGCCTCTGTGATAGCATTCCCAGTCAGAGACTGGGAACGAGATTAACCTACGAAGGTGGGTTTTGTCTGTGTAACTGTGATTGCTAGTCACTGAGTAATAAATTAGACTTTTTAACCAAACTCTAAGAAAATATTTTCTGCCACCATGTTCTTGGTTGAATTTCGGGGTAATACATTTGTCTGAATCCTTTAACAAAGTCGATTGAATCCTGTGACTTAAATTCAGCTAACTTAGCATCTACAATTTGAGCTAAATTTTTGTCTAAATTTTCCTTAGCTTCTGATTTGACCGAAAACAATTCTTCTCCTGAACCGCAATTACCGTCCACAGCTTTAGCCAAGCAAATTGATATTGGACTATTGGATTGATTGCCATCAACTACTATATTAAACTCTAGATTTTTATTGTAATATTCGTTGAATTTTTTAGCTGCATTATGACAATCTTTTTCAAGATTATTTGATTCGATATACTCGCTATCCCAGTGAATTAGCGGTGTTTTTTCCGTTGTTTTGGAATTATAGGCAAAAGTGGTTCGTTTACCTTCAATTTTGCCACATTGAAATAAGTCTTTACTCTTCGGACTCGACTGACTAAAGGTTGGGGTAGCTGTAAGTGCGATCGCTGTAAGTGCTGTAGGCATCACTACCATCGTCAAACCCATGAACAATGATTTTTTAAGTGTCATATAGCTTATGTAGTGTAACTAAATTGGTATTTATAAGAAATATAGCGAATTATTTGACTATTGTCTACTATTTGTAGTAAATATCAATACTAGTTTTGTTATCGCTATCCTTTGATTACATCGTATTAAATGAGACTAAATTATTTAACATACTGGGTTATTAGCTGTCTCCCTTTGTGCTTGCTCATTGTCACAAACCCCACTAGAGCGCAAATAATTCCCGATCAAACCCTATCAGTTAATTCAGCGGTTACATCTCAAGGAAATACAAAAATCATTAATGGGGGAACTGTCGCTGGCAGTAATTTATTCCACAGTTTTCAGGAATTTTCGGTTGGTACTGGTGAAAGCGCATATTTTAATAATTCTTTAAATATTCAAAATATCATCACAAGAGTGACAGGTAAATCAATTTCTAATATTGATGGTTTACTCAAGGCTGATGGTAATGCCAATTTATTTCTACTCAATCCTAACGGAATTATTTTTGGTAGTAATTCTACTCTAGATATAGGCGGTTCTTTTGTAGCAAGTACAGCTAATAGCCTCAAATTTACTGACGGTGGTGAATTTAGTGCTATTAATCCTCAAAGTACATCTCTATTGAGCATAACCATGCCTTTGGGATTGCAATTTCCCGGAATGCCTGCAAGCATTATTAATAGCTCTGCTAATCTGCAAGTATTATCTGGAAAAACCATCGCTTTAGTTGGTGGGGATATTAGCTTAGAAAGTGGTAAATTGGCTGCACCACAGGGACGAGTTGAACTAGGTAGTGTTGGTGGTGAAAGTCTAGTGAGTTTGCATCCCACAATCAATGGTTGGTCTTTAGGATATGACGGTATAAATAATTTTGGTAACATTCAACTACTAACTGAGTCTAAGGTAAGTGCTGATAATGGTGGGGATATTTCTATTCGAGCCAACGATTTAACAGTGACAAATGGCTCTGCAATCTCAGCAAATACTTCTACTACAGCAAATGGTGGTCAAGTTACTATCCAAGCTAACAAAGTCGAAGTTATTGGTGCATCGGCAAACGGTCAAATCTTCAGTACAATTGCTGCGACATCAACAGGAAGTGGCAATTCTGGAAACATAGAAATTACAACCAAGAGATTAATTACCAAAGAGGGTGGTGATGTGTCGGTGAAGACAGTTGACTCAGGGAAGGGAGGAAACCTCACCGTCAATGCTTCTGAGTCCATAGAACTGATTGGGGCTGTATCTATTCCTAAAAGTATCAACTTCAGTCGCAGTGGTTTGTTTGCTGCTACTGAAGGCATTGGAGATGGTGGCAATATCACAATTAATACTCCTTTGTTACAGGTGCGAGATGGTGCAAGGGTATCAGTTTCTACTCGCGGTGCAGGAAAAGACAATATCAGAGGAGGTAAGGGAGGTCTCTTAACTGTAAATGCAGAAGTGATAGACCTCAGTGGTACGAGTGCTGATGGTAGATTTATCAGTGGTTTGTTTGCTTTATCTGGAGAAGAAAGACCCAATATTAAAGAGAATGAAGCCACAGGTAATGGGGGAAATATCAAGATTGAAACTGGTCAGTTAAATATTAGCAATGGAGCGCGAGTATCCGTAGCTACAGCGAATACAGGTAATGCTGGAAATATTAATATCAAAGCTGATGTTATCGAAGTAACAGGAGTATCAAGTAGCACTGCACCAGCAGATAATCAGGTTTTTAGTACAATTGCTGCGACATCGGATTCAGTTATATCAGGTGGAGGTGGAAATTCTGGGAACATAGATATTACAACCAAGAGGTTAATTGCTAGAGATGGAGGTGATGTCTCAGTAAAGACTATTAACTCAGGGAAGGGTGGCATACTTACAGTAAATGCTTCTGAGTCAATAGAACTAATTGGGGCTGTATCTATTATCAACAGTAAAAACTTCAGTCGTAGCGGTTTGTTTGCCCCTACAGAAGGAACTGGAAGAGGAGGTAGCTTAACGATTAATACCCCTTTGTTGCAGATACGAGATGGGGCAAGAATTTCCGTATCCACTCGTGGTAAGGGTGAAAACGGCATCCCTGGAGGCAAGGGAGGTAACTTGATTGTTAATGCCAAAGAAATTGAACTGAGTGGTATAGGTAAGGTGCAACTGCTCCGCAATGGTCAGACCGAAACACGCACATTTACTAGTGGATTGTTTGCGTTATCTGGAGAGATAAGACCAAATATTGCAGACAATGAAGCTACGGGTGCAGGTGGTAACTTAGAAATTAACACTGACTTGTTAACAGTGCGAGATGGTGCAGAAGTATCAGTAACTGCCAAAGGTGCAGGAATAGCAGGAAACTTAGTTACAAAAGCCAATGGAATTAGATTGCAAGATGGCTCAATTATTGGTGCAACGGTGCAGGGTAGCGGCGCTAACATTACCTTAGAAGTTCGGGATTCTTTGCAACTAAGGGGTAACTCTCAAATCTCGACGACTGCTGGTGAAAATGGGGATGGAGGAAACATCAAAATCACCGCAGATACCCTGGCTATTCTCGAAAATAGTAGCATTAGCGCCGATGCTGGTAAACAAGGTGGTAATGTGCAAATTACTACCCAAGGAATTTTCTCCCTTCCAAATACGATTACTGCGAGTTCTGCACAGGGAGCGCAATTTAGTGGGAATGTGTTAATAAATACTCCTGATGTTCAACCGAGTCAAGGGTTAATTGTTCCCCCAGAAAACTTTCTTAGTCCTGAAAATCAGGTAGCTTCAGCTTGTGCTTCGGAAAAAGGAGAAAACCGCAGTCAATTTATTATTACTGGACGTGGTGGACTACCACCTGATCCCACAGAACCACTCAGTAGTGAAACGGTGAGGGTAAGTTCATCAAAATTGCCATCAGATCATAATTCTACAACTTCAGTACAGCTACCGCAACCGGCGACGGGGTGGGGAGTTAATCACAAAGGTGAACTGATTTTAATTGCTAATACAGCAAATTTACCAGGTCAGAGTTCTCAAATACCCACCGCTAATTGTCATGTCCATTAAATATCGTAGCCTTGCTTTTTTGTCTGAATTGTTAGTGCTAAATTTGGGATTTTTGGCTATGGATGGGATATTTTTCTCAGTGCGATCGCAAAATATTCCTCCTACTCAAATTCCAGTTAATCCTACTATCCCTGAACTCCCATCTAAACCTAAACCGTTACTTTCTCCAGAAGAACTCCAGAAAATTCTACCCTCAGATGCCAATAAACCAGAACAAAATTTCGATGTTTCTGGAAGTATTCAGGTTAATAAATTTGAGTTTGTTGGTAATACGAAATCAATCTTCAGTGATGACAGATTAGCTAAAGAGTTGGAGGAATTTACTAATAAGAAGATTACTTTTACGGAATTATTACAAGCCGCTGCTAAAATTACTAATCTTTACACCAAAGAAGGATATATTACTTCCGGTGCTTATATTCCAGCACAAACCTTAACAGGTTGTTTAGTGAAACCAGAACAAACTTCTCACAGTTGTGATATCACAATCCAGATTGTTGAAGGAAGTTTAGAAGAAACTCGTATTAGTAGAGAAGAAAAAAGTAAAAATATTTTGCATGATGGTTATGTGCGATCGCGTTTAAATTTAGCCACCGGAAAACCTCTAAATATCCGCAATTTAAAACAAGCTTTACAACTTCTACAATTAAATCCTTTAATTAAAAGTCTTTCTGCTGAATTATCTGCGGGGACAATTCCTGGCACTAATTTACTGAAAATTAAAATAGAAGAAGCAAATACTGACAGTATTAGAATCATTGCTGATAATAGTAGAAATCCTAGTATTGGCAGTTTTCGGCGCGGGTTAGAAATAGAAGAATCTAACTTAACTGGATTAGGAGATAGTCTGAATCTAGCTTATAATAATACCGATGGTAGCAACGCCATAAATGCCAATTACACCATACCAATTAATCCCCGCAATGGAACTATTGGTTTTAGTTATAGCAACACCGAAAGCAACATCATTGAACAGCCATTTGATGAATTAGATATTAAGTCAAATTCCCACAATTTTGAATTTAGCTTACGTCAACCAATAATTGAGAAAGCTAACGAGAAATTCACTGAAGAATTAGCACTTGGGTTTACACTCAATAGAAAGGAAAGTAATAGTTCTCTGTTAGGAGTAAACTTTCCTATATCTGTAGGAGCAGACACACAAGGAAGCACCCGAATTTCTACGTTGCGATTCTTTCAAGAATGGAACCGGAAAAGTTTGCAGCAAGTCTTTGTTGCTCGTTCTCAATTTAGTTTAGGAGTGGGAACATTTGGTGCGACAATTAATAATCAAGCACCTGATAGTCGCTCTTTTGCCTGGAGAGGACAATTACTATGGTTACACTCACTTGGTTCTCAAACTGATAATCCCAAACTGACACCAAAAATTTTACTTCGTTCTGATTTACAATTAGCAACTAGATCACTTTTACCTTTAGAGCAATTTACATTAGGTGGTGTTTCCAACGTGCGGGGTTATCGTCAAGATGCTATTTTTAGTGATAATGGATTTTTTGCCTCTGCGGATTTACAATTACCGATTTACAATACCAATAATGGAGAAAATATTTTACAATTAATTCCATTCATTGATGTTGGAACTACTTGGAATAGCTCTGGTAAACCAAATCCTAATACTAATACCCTAGCTTCTTTAGGTTTAGGTTTACAGTGGCAAATGGGCGAAAAATTAAAAGCTCGTTTAGATTATGGCATTCCTTTAGTTAATATTAATTCAATAGATAGAACATTGCAAGACAACGGTGTTTATTTTTCCATGCAGTACAACCTCTTCTAAAACCAATATTTATGTGGAAATATCGTCGCAAATTAACAACATTTTTTTTAGCATTATTAACGCTAATTACAACCTTGATTGTTCCTGTTTTTTTTGCTAACAAAGTAACAGGAACTGAAGTAGAAATAAAACCAACTTCGGTTCTGATTTCTCAAGGATCTAATACCTTGAATTTAGAACAGCAAGGAAAAGAATACTATGATATTGGACGCTTTTCTGAAGCAGCCAAAATCTGGCAACAAGCAGCAGATACTTATGGTAAAGACGAAGAAGAAGGTAAAAATAGAAATCTCATTAATAAAACCAAAGCTTTGCAATCCTTGGGTTTGTATCGTGAAACTTGTAGTCAATTATTACAAGTGTTTAATATTGTTGACTTAAAATGTGAGCAATTCAAGAGTAGTGATAAAAGTATTGATGATAAAATTATCAAAAATCTAGAATCACAACCAAATTCTCTAAATAAGGTGATTGGTTTGCGGCTTTTAGGTGAAACATTCCAAAAATTTGGACAATTAGAACTTTCTCAAAAGCTTTTAAGAATTAGCAAAATAGCAGCAGAACAATATCCAGATCAGCAAAGTGCAATATTTATTAGTTTAGGAAATATAGAAAGAGCTATTGGTAATAGAGAACGAGATAAGTTAAATTACGCTTCGCAAATTGCGTTTATTCTTGGTGAGAAGTGTAATAATGAATTTAATCCACATTTAAATCTTCATGAAGATAAAGAAAAATGTACTAATAATAAATATATAGATATAAAATCATATTATGAAGCATTTGGACATTATAATCAAGCTAGAAAATTATATCAACAAACAGCAAATAATCACAGTAACTCCATAACAGAAATTCAGGCAGAAATAAATCAAATCAGTTTATTATTAGATATACAAGAATGGTGGAATGAACAATTTAATAAAAGTCAAAGATATCAACACTATGATTGGCCTGAATTAAAAGATAATCTGAATAATCAAATCAAAGGTTTATGGAAATCTATTAATTCTCATTTAGTTAAATTACCTGAAAGTCATGAAATAATTCGTGAGTTAGTATACGCCAAGATTAATTTTGCAGAAAATCTAACTCGTTGGAGAAAAAATACTCAAAACGATAAACTTCCACAAGAACAAGAAATTGCTCAACTCCTATCCACAGCTATTCAACAAGCTCGTAAATTTAAAGATCAGCAAGCTGAAGCACTTGCTTTAAGTCATCTTGCTAAGTTATACGAACTACAATCACAGAAAGAAAATCTCTCAAAAGAAGACAGAGTTGATAACCTTTCTCAAGCGAAAATGTTCACAGAACAAGCTCTAAAGCTGTTAAATAATCTGAATTTTGATAATCGGCAAATTCTATATCGTAATAGACACCAATTAGGACGCATTTTAAGAGATTCAGAAAATCTTGAAGGAGCATTAACATCTTATGCTGAAGCATGGAATATACTTCAGTCACTGCGAGCAGATTTAGTCAATAGTGCTGATAATCAGTTTTCTTTTCGTCAAAATGTCGAACCTGTGTATCGAGAATTTATTGATTTACTATTGCAAGCTGAGGTAAAAAACATTGATTTCAAAAAATTAAACTTGGTATTAATCAATAATATCACCACAGTATATAGTTCTCAGGAAGAAAAAACTGAAAAAAATATTCCCTTCAACATAGCTCGTTTAGTTATGGAATCGCTGCAATTAGCAGAGTTAGATAACTTCCTCCAAGATCCTTGTTTACCACCAATAGAAAAGTTAGTACAAATTGAAAATATTGATAAAAAAGCAGCAGTTATTTATCCAATTCTTTTGAAGGATAGATTAGAGGTTATTCTATTTCAAAAAAATAAATCTCCTTATCATTATTCAGTTCCTAAAGATTCGCAAACAGATTTTAATCAAACTATCGAAAAATTCGCCGATCTTATCTATAGTCAAGTTGAGGATGACAAAGTATCTGCTTTGGAACAACAGAGTAGAGATAGAACCAAAACGTTTAATGAGAATAAAAAAGATGTTTTAAAAGTTTCTCAACAACTATATAAATGGTTAATCGAACCGCTAAAACAAAAAGATCATCTAGACCAACACCAGGTTAAAACTTTAGTATTTGTACTAGACCGTGTTTTCCAAAACATTCCCTTAGCTGCTCTTTATGATGGTAAAAAGTATTTAATTGAAGATTATAATATAGCTCTAAGTGTGGGTCAACAACTCAAAGACTCAAAACGACTTGAACCAAAAAATATAGAGATTTTAGCGGCTGGTTTGAGTAAAGAGGTTTCAGTCCAAGGGAATAAATTTCCTGAACTAAAAGATATCAAAGATGAGTTAGAAAATATTAAAAATTTAAAGGATAAACTCAAAATAAGTCCAAAAATACTTTGTGATGACAAAGAAATTTGTCCCCAGGAATTTACCAAACATAATTTTCAAATAGAGATGAAATCTTCTCCTACGGTAGTACACTTATCAACACACGGTGTTTTCAGTTCTAACCGAGAGCAAACCTTTATAGTAACTAGTGATATTGACAACAATACGATTAAAATAGATGATTTTCAGAATTTACTCAACCCCCAAGCTAAAAGTAGAAACAAAAATATTGAATTACTGGTTTTAAGTGCTTGTCAAACAGCGTCAGGAGACGAGAAAGCAGCCTTGGGTATGGCTGGGGTAGCTTTGCGTTCCGGTGCAAATAGTACAATTGCTAGTTTATGGCCCGTATCAGCTAAAGGTACAACAGAATTAATGAAGGAATTTTATGCAAATTTAACTAACTTCGACGGAGAAATGAGTAGAGCGAAAGCACTTCGCGAAGCCCAAATTTCTCTCATGAAACAAGATAAATATCAGCATCCTTTTTACTGGGCAGCTTTTACCCTTATAGGTAGTTGGCTTTAGCTATATTGAGGGATTAGAGTGATAACAAAAGAAGTTCTTACACCTCTTCTTTTTTTATTCACAAAACTATCCATATTCATCTTATTGACTTTTAATTTCCTTTAAGAGTTGATCACGAAGTTCTTCCGCCTTTTTTTTTCCAGGCTCAAATTTATTTCTATCATACTTGTCTGCTTTATCAATTGCTTTCTGGAATTCTTTAATAGCTTCTTCTAAAAGTTGTATGGCTTTATTCTTATCTGATGGATTTAATTGTTTGGCTTGGTACATTAAGGTTTCACCTTTATTATATAAGTTTAAAGAACAACCTTTATTCAGGTCTGTTGGAGATTGATGACCTTTATTTTGAGGATAACAACTTAACTGAATAGCCTGTTCAAAAGATGCCTTTGCCCTATCATAATCTTGCAAATCTTTTTGAGCATATCCTAAACAAGACCAACCACTAAAATCATTTTGATTATTATTAGTTGCTTTTTCACAAACACTCTCTGCATCTCTATATTGTTTTTGATTATTATAGATTTGTCCTATGCTAACTTGAGGAAGTATATAAGTTTTATCATTTGCTATTTTTTGTGCCATATTATAATCTGCGATTGCTTTTGTATATTTTTTTTGACCATTTAGCGCATTTCCTTTTAATAAATAAGCCTCTTTAGATGGACGGATATTGATGGATTTCTGACAGTCTATTTCAGCTTCACCATAATTTTTCTGCTCATTTTTTTCCTTACAACTTATTAGCAAAGTCCTTTCTTGTGGTTCTGGTTCGTTTAGTTTCCAAACGATATACGCTAAAAATACTATACTAAATACACTAAAGATGAACAATAATTTCTTATCCTTCTTTAACCATTTCACAATTCCATTTTGAGGTTTGAATCCTCGACCTAAACTCTTAAAATCCTTCAAAACTTCTTGTGTAGATTGATAACGATCTCCTAAATGAAAGCGCACCATTTTAGTTAATATTTTTGCCAATTTAGAGTTAATCTGGATTCCATTCGGTAAGATTACCTCATTACGCGAATCTCTTTTTAAAGATTGAGGATCTACTCCTGTTAAAAGTTGAATAGCTGTCATCCCTAACGCATAAATATCACTACTGGGTTTTGGTTGATTGTCTCTTTGTTCAAAAGGCATATATCCATCCGTTCCCCCTGGTTGCTCAACTATTTTGTTATTTCTATACTCTAAACTAAAAATTTGCTTGAATTTAGAAAAATCAATGAGAATAAATTTTTTATCTTCTGTTCGTTGAATTAAGTTAGAAGGCTTAATGTCACCGTGAATAATACCTTGTTGATGGATAGGAGACAATAGTTCTAAAACATCTGTTAAGAAAGCAGTAATTTCTGCTTCATTCCAATGCTTACCTGTTTTAATTTTGTCGCTGAGATTGTCACCGTCTATAAATTCATAAACTAAAGATAAAGTTGTTCCCTCTATAAAGTTATCTAATAAATGTGGAACTTGGTTATGAAGAGAAGAATGTTTTTGTGATACTAAAGCAGGTTCTAAACGAGATCTTACTTCATTAAAAATATGTAAGTTATGATTAGTAAGAATAAATTGCTTAACAATACAACGACGGTTTTGTATAGCACTGCAAGTATCCTCTGCTGAATATGTATGACTAAAACCACTACCACCCAAATAGTTAATAATTTTATAGCGTTGAATTAATGTTTGATCTAAGAAAGTTAGTGGTTTTAAATGGGCAAGAACTTCATTTGCTGTTGAGTAACGGTCTCGTAAACTGATCCGCACCATCTTAGTTAATATCTTCGCTAAGTGTGGGTTAACGGAAATCAGATTTTCCCATATAACCTCATTATCAGAATATAAATTGATCGGTTTTTGTCCTGTTAAAAGTTGAATAGCCGTCATCCCCAAAGCATAGATATCACTGGTATATTCAGGTTGTCCATCGCTTTGTTCTTTGGGCATATAGCCTGGTGTACCAATGATAGTTGGATTTAGCTGCCCATGATTATTTAAAGTTAAGGTACTGACTTGTTTAACTGCACCAAAATCAATCATAATAATTTTATTATCGCTCTCTCTCCTCATTAAGTTTGCAGGTTTAATATCACGATGAATAACTTTATTTTGCTCAAGATATTGTAATACATTTAAAACTTCATGTAAAATTTGAATAACTTCTTTTTCTGCCAAATTTCCTTTGTTATTTAATTCATTTTCGAGATTTATTCCTTCAATATATTCCTGAACCAAATAGAATTTTTGATTTTCCTCAAAGTAATCATAAAGCTGGGGGATTTGGTCGTGATTTCCTAAAAGACTTAGAGTTTTTGATTCTCTCTCGAACAACCGCCTGATCAATACCAGTGTTTCTATATCTGTAGTCTGGTAACTTAAGTATTTAAGCAGTCTTTTAGATCCTGGTAACTGTATATCTTCAACTAGATATGTCTCACCAAATGTTCCCTGATCTATGTATTGTATGATTCTATAGTCATTTTTTAGAATCTCTCCATTATTGTGGTGTGGCATATGGGGTAGTACCAGTTATTGTTAATTAAATAATTTATTGCTAGTTTGAATATCAATACATCGAATAGAAGTTGATGTATTTTTAGAAACAAAAAACTCTTTAGTACCGTTTTGGGAGTCTTTTAACCTATTTTTGGGTTTTAATCAATTTTCTGCATGAATTATACTACACTTATTTATACCATTTTCCAGAATATCAGCATTTTTTACTTTCCATCCTATAAATGCTAAAACCACTCATTAACAGAAATTCCCCCGCCACTATAAAGAGAGATGTTGAGCAAATTAATTGAGTCTTTATATTTTTAATTCCGCAAAAGCTAACTAATCCTCAAACCAACTGGCACGCCAAGCCGCTTCAGCTTCAGCAATTTTCAGCTCTCTTTGCCTTTTTTGATACTCTCGTCCTAATTTATTCAACTGCATTAAAATATTTCGAATTCCTTTCCGTTCTGCTAATAGGGTCGCTTCTGCAAATTCTATTTCTCCTAATCGTAAGTGAATAGCCATAATCTGAGTCAGACTAGAATCTTCAGAATCTTCATCATTACTAATTTCTATAACTAAGTTTAATAGGTTGGGAGGGCTGGGGATCATATTACTAGAAGATTCTGAAGAAGCTGCGGCAGCCGTTGCGGCTACTAAAATCGGTTCTGGTAGTTTTTTGGGTAAAACTCCGGTTTTTTGAATTAAAATATTAACTAATTGGGAGAGTTTCTTTAAGGTTTCTTGAATCGCTTCTTCCAAATCTTGTTGCCATTCAACTAGTTCTATGGGGTTAGAAGGATCTAAGACTTTAGGCTGTTGTTCATTTTCCTCTTTTTCCCCGTTTTCTATTTCAGTATTCTCTTCTTTTTCAAATTCTACTACTGTTTCTCTTTGGGTAACTTCCGAGGGTTGAATATAACTAATTAATTTTTGAAAGGCTTCTTTACTTAATTTGCGAATACCTTGTTGTAATTTTTGCCGCTGATTTAGTGATAAGTTCAGAAATTCCTCAGGATATCCTTGGGTACACAGGTAATAACTAGCCAAAATTAACTGTTTTTGTAAGGCTGGTCCTAGGGTATTTATATATCTAGCATAAGCTAAATTGAGTTCTTGAGCGATCGCACTAATCGCTACTTTTAATTCATTAATCTCTTTTTCTATCCGTTCAATTGCTCTTGCCATAACTTTATGCTGGTTAGTTGTCGGTGGTCACTGGTCAGTTGTTAATTAGTATTGATATAGGACTAATATTTGATTTTTGATAGCGAAGCGTGGCGTAGCCATAATATACTATTGGTGGGCAATGCCCACCCTACACTACTTAAAATTTTTCAAATATCATTTATGATTCCTATAGTGTAAATATATGTAGTTTTGAAAAATAATCATTAACCTAATAAAATACAGGCCAGTGCTTCACGCATGACCTGTAATAGTAATAGTTATCAGTCACAAGTTCATAATCAGTAACCAATTATTAAGTATATATTCTTAATAACTGACCACTGACTAATGACAAATAACCAAACTACTTAGCACCAATTTGGGCAGCAACTTCGTCAGCAAAGCTCATTTCGTTCTTTTCAATGCCTTCACCGAGTATATAACGGACAAAGCGACTGACTTGAATTTCTTCGCCAACTGTTGATTTTACTTGCTTCACCAAGTCTTCTACCGAAATACTTTGATCACGGATATAAGGTTGATCTAGTAAAGTCATTTCCTTGAGGCGTTTTTCAATTCTACCTTGAACAATCTTTTCTTTGATGTTCTCTGGTTTATTGCCCAAATCGTCCTTACCCATTTCGATGCCCTTTTCTTTAGTGACAACTTCAACGGGAATTTGATCTACGCTAACATATTCGACATTAGGACAAGCTGCAACTTGCATTGCTGCATTTTTAGCCAAAGATTGGAATTCTGTATTAGCAGCGGCTGAAGCACTTTGAGCCGTTAATTCCATTAATACTCCCACACGGCCACCAGTGTGAATGTAGCTGTCTGCTATTCCTGGTGTGCTAGTAAGAGAGTAATTAACAAAGCGGCGGACTTGAATATTTTCACCAAGAGTAGCAATTGTTTCTTTGATGAATTCATCAACAGTAACACTGGGCTTTTCAGTGTATGGTTGAGCCAATAAAGACTCCACGCTATCGGTCGTTGCTGCTTGTTGCGCTAGGTTTTTAACTAAGGCTTTAAAAGCTTCATTACGGGCAACGAAATCGGTTTGGCAGTTGACTTCTATTAGCACACCTACCTGACCATCAGGTTGAATATAGGTGTCTACTAGACCTTCTGCGGCAATACGACTACTACCTTTATCAGCTTTGGCAATACCTTTTTTCCGTAGCCAGTCTATGGATTCATCGACATTGCCATCATTTTCTTTCAGTGCTTTTTTGCAGTCCATCATGCCAGCACCGGTTTTTTGGCGTAGCTCTTGGACGAGTTTTGCAGATATTTCCGCCATATTGCCTCAATTCCTAACTTGACAGATATAAATATTTAATCAAGATTCTAAGATGAATCGCGCTCATCTTAGAATCATTTAATGCCGATTACAGATGCTTATGCTTCTTCACCTGATGATTCAGTGCTATCACTTTCATCATATTCGTAATCTTCGTCAGCGTAATCGTCGTAATCTTCTTCCGCTTCTAGCTGACCATGACGGCCTTCATAGATAGCATCTGCCAATTTACCAACAATTAGCTTAATGGATCTAATTGCATCATCGTTGGCTGGGATAGGAATATCTACAACGTCTGGGTCACAGTTTGTATCCAACATGGAGACAATAGGAATACCCAACTTTTCACATTCTTGAACTGCGTTATATTCCCGCTTCTGGTCAACAATGACCACGATATCGGGAACTTTCTTCATGTTTTTAATACCGCCCAAGTATTTCTGTAGCTTTGTCATTTCTCGACGCAGCATAGAAGCTTCTTTCTTTGGTAATAAATCCAGGGCGCCGCTTTCTTCTCTCCGTTCTAGATCTTTGAGACGTTCGGCTCTGGTTTTAATGGTTGCCCAGTTGGTGAGCATTCCACCCAACCAACGTTGGTTAATGTAGTGAGAACCGCAACGGAGGGCTTCTTGGGCAATAATTCCGGCTGCTTGGCGCTTAGTACCAACAAACAGGAATTTTTTACCTTGCTCTGATTGGGTTCGCATATAGTTATATGCGTTATCCATTAACTGGGCTGTTTGTACCAAGTCAATGATATGTACACCATTTCGTGAGGTGTAGATATAAGGAGCCATTTTGGGGTTCCAACGTCTGGTCTGGTGACCAAAGTGAACACCTGACTCCATCATTTGAGCCAAGGAAACTACTGGCATATTTTGTTACTCCTATTCGGGTTAAACCTCCATCTAGGTGTATTTCTTAAATTCTTGAATTTACGAAACACCCGAATTCCTAGATGTGCGGATTTTAGACAACTGTACTAGGGTAACACAAATATTTTGAGTTTTGCGGTAAAGTTTATTTGTGTTCAGGTTTTTTTGGATTTGAGGATGTTTGTGATTGTCGGTAATTTTTGTCTGATAGCGGAGCGTGGTATCAGACAATTAAAGTGCGATCGCCTTTATAATAACTTAAACTTAGAAATCATTGTCTATTTGATCGGGTTCTATTATTTGTTGAATGGCTTGAGTAATTAATATATATTGCCCAGAGGTGAGACTACCACGATATGCCACAATCCGGGAAACATCAATTGCACGGATCTGATCCAATAGAGCAATTGACGGTGATTGTAATCCAGCTACACCAGCGGAAAACGGCATATATAAATTAGGAGAATTGATAGCCCATTCTTGTCCTCTATCTGTTGTCATTGGTACAACAAAAATCAGAGGAAAGCGTAGTTTTCCTAAACGAATTGGAAGTCCTACGATAATTGCGGGTCTAAAACCTTCTTGCTCTCTCCCACTAGGAAGTTGACTAGGGAATTTTGCAGTTACGATATCACCAACTTGTAAAATACGTTCTGTCATACAGTGATCCTAATTTCTCCTGTTTCAGCGATAAATTTAACGGGTAGTCCCTGTTCCAGTTCTCCTTCTTGCCATTGATAGGGTTCATAGTTTTGTAAACTTGATAAGTCGCTTTCTAACCAGTCTGTATCTTCTTGGGTGTGAGGATTTTCGTTTTGCGACACTACATAATTTAAAAAGCTAAGAACTTCTGGCAATTTATCATCAGGGATAACTTCCAAACGTTGCGCTACTTGATTTCGTATTGTGTTCATATTGGTAATTCCTTTTGTTGCGATCTGCTTGTTGAGAGTAAGATAGTCACAGTTCTAAATTTGCCATTTGACAATTATCTCCTTGACTGGATTATAAACTAATTTGTCTGAATCAGGATTTACAGGATATTAATTTGATAATTAATGCTGAAGGTGTGAAAGTTAAGATAAGATTAGCGAAGAATTGGAAATCAAAAATCTCAACATCAGGAAAATTCTTACATTCAAAAAATCCCCAGTTCAAACTCACATCCTGTAAACCCTTTAATCGGTGAATATTCTGATATGGCTAACGCCACGCTCCGCTATCAGAAAATATAGCTCTTTGACCATTTCCCACTATATAAAGCCACTCATTCACAAAAATTTCCTCTCTACTCTGCTCCCTATCCCCTTTCTGTGGTGATAATGGAAATTGCGAATCTGTGGAGATAGAGAAAATAATGACTAAGCTACGGGTGGGTTTGCTGTTTGGTGGCCGTTCTGGAGAACATGAAGTTTCAATAATTTCGGCGCGGGCGATCGCTAATGCCCTCAGTTTAGAAGATAATGCTGATAAATACGAAGTTTTACCCTTCTATATTCAAAAAGATGGTGTTTGGCAAGCTGGAGTTGTTGCACAACAAGTTTTAACATCAGGTGTTTCCCAAGAACCCGTCACCACAACCCCTAATTTATGGCAATTTCCCGCACAAACGCCAGAAGTTGATGTTTGGTTTCCCATTCTTCACGGACCAAATGGAGAAGATGGCACAATTCAAGGCTTACTAACTTTAACGCAAGTCCCCTTTGTTGGTTCTGGGGTATTGGGTTCATCTGTGGGAATGGATAAAATTGCCATGAAAATGGCCTTTGCCCAAGCGGGATTACCTCAGGTAAAATATAAAGCTGTGACAAGGGCGCAAGTTTGGTCAAATGCCTGTGTATTTCCTAAACTGTGCGATGAAATTGAAGTTGCATTAGGCTATCCCTGTTTTGTCAAACCTGCTAATCTAGGTTCATCGGTGGGAATTGCCAAAGTGCGATCGCGTCCAGAATTAGAAACAGCATTAGATAATGCAGCTACCCATGACAGACGGATTATTGTCGAAGCTGGAGTGGTAGCCAGAGAGGTGGAATGTGCAGTTTTAGGTAATGACAACCCCAAAGCTTCCGTCATTGGGGAAATTACCTTTGATAGTGATTTTTACGATTACGAAACTAAATATACCCCAGGAAAAGCCGATTTATTTATTCCTGCCAAGATACCAGATGTGGTAGCACAGCAAATTCAAGACATGGCTTTGCAAGCCTTTGCGGCTGTTGATGCGGCTGGGTTATCCAGAGTAGACTTTTTCTATGTGGAAGCTACCGGAGAAATTTTCATCAACGAAATTAACACCTTACCAGGGTTTACCTCTACAAGTATGTATCCTCAACTCTGGGCTAATACTGGTATACCCTTTGCCCAATTAGTAGATCAGTTAATTCAACTAGCAATTGCAAGACATTCTCCAGTAAATTAAGGGGATTGGGGGTAGGAGATAGTGGATTAAGTTAAAGGGGGAAAATATTTATTTTTCCTCTTGTCAGAACTATGATTTGCGTGATTAATGTGATTAACGTGATGGATAATGAACAAGAGTTGAAAAAAGATAAAGATACTAGAAAAATTCTAGTAAATCTATTGAGAAAGTACCCGGGGATCTGGTTTGTGGGTTTGTTTCTAACGCCTATAGGAGTTGCAATTATTGCCTATAATCAACTAAATTATATTGGCTACGTGCCACAAAAAGAACCAGAAGAAACCCCATTTATCCCCGTACAATCAACCATTTCTACATTTTCCGATACTAGTAATCCTCTACCTCTATGGTTGATAATGGCGGTAATCTTCTGCTGTTCTACAGGTTCGTTTGTAATTTTCTACCTCCTGCAAAATTCAAAAGAAAGCACAAAAACCAGTCAACGCACTCGCAACAGTCAAAAATTGTCCTCCCAGAAGCGTTATAAGTCCACAAATTTTTCATCCTCACCATCTGACAGAAAAAATTTGCTCATAGTTTTACCACCTGAGAAAATCTATCCCCTCAATACCAATACATCATCTGTTGGCAATTTACGGAACTTGTCTAAACATAGTTCGCAACAACAAGATTCACGATTTCCCTGAAAACTTGGAAATACAAGACTTTCAAAAAAATGCCAACTTGGCAACCAAGTTTTAATTACCTAAGTTACATTGATTCAAGATAAACAACTTCAAGGATGTGGTTTTTAGGGTCTACTACATATTAATTTTTTCCTGAAATACTATAGTTTGTGCTAATAATTTTCAAGCATAAATAACAATGATTTACAAATAATTAATTGCTCATTTATTCAGTCAAAAATAATAACAATAAGTAGGTTTGACATTTGCTGCGAAGGGAATATTAACCGCATATAAATACTGTTTTTGTTAAATTAACCCCCTAAATAACTGGCAGTATTTATATATATTCCCAAACGCTACAGCAGTAAATGTAGAGTGGGAGATTTTAGGCTTTTGGTATGCCTTCTCCCACTCTCTTTTTATTTACAGCAGTTCTTGATTGAATGAGGTACAGGAACCCCCTGACAGGTGTAGGTTTTTAATATTCTCTGTCAAGGCAAGACCAGGAAGACAAGGAGAGACTTCCAAATAAAAAAATATCCCAAATTCTCTTGTGGTGCAGGCATCATGCCTGCTAATAATACAAGGACGGGCAGGATGCCCATCCCACAAGATTGGCTCATTTTTTTGTGGATTTCTCTTAGTACCAAAAACTTCACGGTTAAGGAGTGTAGAGACGTTCCATGAAACGTCTCTACAAGAGTTTTCGGTTCACGAATTTTCTCAAGCAAATAGTATTGCAACCCAACTTACAATTCTTTTTATGTTTGGGAATTAGTAATTAGTATCTTTTAAAAACTCTAAAATAGCCGCATTCACCACATCAGCAGAACCTGTTGCAGCATCATGATAACAATTCTCTAAAATTTGTAAGCGAGAATTGGGAAGATGTTGATGTAATTTTTCCCCATGACTAACCGGAAACCAACTATCTTGATCACCCCATAATACCAAAGTTGGACATTCAATATTTTTGAGATTTTTTTGAATATTTCTCAGCATACTTGGCTGATTTGTTCGCAAATTCTCAATTTCTTTAGCAGCAATTTGTAGATCTTCGGCAACTTTTACCAAAGTTCCAGGAATTTGAATAAACGGATAAGTAATCCAGTAAATATCTTCCTCCGTTAACAGTGAAGGATCATATAATACCTTACGTCTTTCTGTTCCCATAACTTCTTTCACTAAAGGTGCAAACCAATATGCAAGACGTAAATAATCCACTGCATGGATAATCTCTATTGGTGTTTGGGCAAGTAAACCCATAGACCAATGAGGTAAGGTTTCTGTAAAAATAGGGGCATTAATTACTACTAAACGTCTGATTAAATCAGGATTTTCACCAGCTAATCCCAGAGAAATTAATGCACCTATGGATTCGGCAACAATTATCGGTTGTTCATCACATAAAGCTTGAATAATGCGTTTTAATTCAATAATTTGATGTCCATTTTCTTCTCGACGAGATACAGGTTTTTCTGAAAAGCCAAAACCTTTGAAATCACAACAAATTACCCGAAAATATTGTGATAATGGTTCAATACTATGTCGCCAATTATAACTCCAACTTCCTAAACCATGTAATAAAAATAGCGGTTTACCTTTACCTTTTTCACCATAAGCTATTTGAATTGGATAGCCTTGAGAATCAGGAATAACCAGATTTTGCCGTCCTTGAGGAAAATTATCTTGCCACCAATCTTTCATGATTTTATAAATAAATAATTTAACTACCAGTGAAGATTTGCCATAATATTCTTATTAATATCACAGGTATGGATACTAAGACAATAGCAAGCAAAAATAAACCAATACTAAAAACTAGAATAAATGATTTATCTGCTTTTTTATTTTGGTGCGGAGATTTTAAAGCTTCTTCCAATAAAATGATATTATAATTATTAGCTTTCCAGGCAAAATCAAACAAATCTCCTAACATGGGAATAGCCCCAACTAAGGAATCAACAATCACATTCATCACCATGCGTCCTAATGTAGCTTTAGATGCGCCTAGCTGTGCGGCTTCAATGATAATATAAAATGAAAAGATTAGTCCTAAAGCATCACCAGTTATGGGCAATAATCCGATAATTGGATCTAAACCAATTCCTACTTGTGTTCCAGGAATGGTAATTATATTATCTAATAGTCCACTCAGTTGACGGAGACGCTTTAATTTAGGTGCATAACCATCAGGTATAATAGCAATTTGTTCGGGAGAATTAGGCATTGTTAATAATTTCCGATTTCTGAATGTTCAACTTGTCTATTGTCTCATTTATCTAAATCAAATTTTTTCATATTTATCTGGAGAAATTGTAGTTAGATTGACGGTTATTTCACTGTAATTAAAAATTAAATTCTTCTTTTTTAATTCTTAATTTTGAATTGTTCATTTCTTCACCGACAGTTACATTTAATTGGTATCCAACGAGAAGAACGAAAGCACTCATCCATAACCATAACATTAAAACAATTACAGCTCCCACAGCACCATAGACTTTATTATAATTGCCGAAATTGCTAACATAGAGGCGAAATAGTCCAGAAACAATTGCCCAAAAAATAGCTGCTAAAATTGCCCCTGGCATTAGTGGTGTCTTTGGTTCCAATTTGCTTGATCCATAGCGATAGACAAAAGCAAAAGCGGTGGCAACAGTACACAATGCTAAAGGCCAACGTAAAAATTGCCAAATATGTAATAAAAAAACTAAATAAGTATTGCTACCTACAACTATTCCCAAGAGTAAATCACTAATAAATACTAGAAAAGAAGCCACCACTAATAATAATATAGTCCCGATTGTTAAGCCAATAGATATCAGTTTTGCTTGCCAAAAAAGACGGATTTTTTTGGTGGGAATTTGCTGAATTCTATCTAAGGCTGTCATAGCTGTACTAATTGCCCCAGAAGCAGCCCAAAGAGCAAGTACAAAACTCAAAGAAAATAAACTACTATTTTTAGAGTTGGCAATTTCTTCAGTCGCAAAATCACGGATTAATATCCAAGCTTCTTGAGGAACAATCCTACTAAGTTCTGTTGCTATTTGAATAAGCGTATTTCGTAAAGATTCTGCAAATAAGCCAATTGCTGTTAGTAAAGCCAGAATTGCCGGAAATAAAGATAATATGGCATTAAAAGCTATTTCAGCAGCTAGTCCTAAAAGTCTGTTCTCGATTGTCCTCGAAAAAGTTTTTTTCAGTGTAGTCCATGTCAGGTGACGAAAAAAGCGGAAAAAACGAGGCTTAAGCATAATTTTCAGTACCAAATTTTAATAAAAACTCACATTACTAAATCGTTGAAATTACGGCTTTATTTACAGTCTTTTTGTTGAATTAATGTTTAGATAAATGTCTGATCAAGTACCATAATACAGCTATATTAGCTATGAAAACTAAAACTTTCAAAGTTGTAAAACCTTTAACTAACTCAAATATTTCGGGAGGGATACTAATACCAACTAATCCGATTACTAATATCTTTGCCCAAGTTTTTTCATACCATAAACCCACAGATTCAATTGCAGTAACTAAAGCATATATTGCAGTGGCAATTCCACTAAATTTTAATGTTTGTGGTTTGATATTAATAATTTCTGCTATTAACCATTCAATAATTGTCAGTTTACCTTCCAATACATAAGAGTCAGAAAATGTCACAAGCGCATCATGTTTTTTTAATGCTAAAAGTAAAACAATAGATGTGGCTGTAAGTAGTAAAGCAACGAAACCTTTATAGATCACGATTGCTACTAAACCTGGAGGACGTTTATTCATATTTTTATTATACTTATTTGTCAATACAAAAATAAGGAATTGGAAATTATTTCCTTCTTTTTAGTTCACTTTAACAATTTAGTTTATACTATATTTTATACCTGTAGAAGTGAAAACAACATCAAACCAGATTCCTATATTAACTACAGTTAACTAAAATAATGACTGAAAATCTTGATCAACCTGCCTATTTAACACAAAAGTGGTTAGCTGAAATCCAGTCTCTGACACAACAGATGACGCAATTTCAGCATGAACGAGATGAAGCATGGGAAAGTTCGCAAAAATGGCGGCAACTTTATAATACTGAAGCAGAACAACGGCGTGCAGATACCAAAATACACCAAGAAGCTATAGCATCTGTAAAAGCTGAAGTTCAAAAATTTTCAGGTATCAATGCTGAAACAGGAATTGATAAAACTACGGTCATTCAGCAACAAATTGCCCAATTTAATTCTATAGAAGAGTTGCAAACTCAATTATTAGAAGTTATTCAAGAACGTGATTGTCTCTTACAAGCTTTGAAACTTGAACAAGAAAACCACACCCAAACTCGTAAGAGTCTGACTACAGCTTTAGGTGATGCTATTGATAGTTTAGCACGTTCAAGGGCAGAAAGTAAGGATGTAGCGGGCGCATAGAGTTAATTAACAGTAGCAAATTTGACTTAATAAATATCTTTTAAACTTAATTTCAGCCCTGAGAGTGTCAAGTATTGATGTAGATTTTTATTTTTATTTTTATCCTATCCCCCTGGATAGGATATTATGCTACAAATTAAAAGAGATAATCTAGCAATTGTCTAGGCTTGTCTCTCTGTTTTGGTTATCTTGAGGAACTTATTGTGGTTGCAACCCCGGAAAAACTGCACGCTACCCATAGTCACGAACATCTACCCAGTAAAGATCGTGTAGCCGTGTTGCTGATGGGCTATGGCGAAGTCGAAAGCTACGAAGATTTTGCTAACTATAACGAACAAGCTTTAAATTTACTCACGGCTAAATTTGCCCCTGTTCCTACTTGGGTTTATCCCCCTTTAGCCAAGCTTTTGGCAATATTTGATCGTCATGAATGGGGACACACGCATCATGATTTCATTTCCCCACACAATGCCATTTTTGAAAGACAAAGAGCCGGGCTTGAACACGAATTACAACATAAATGGGGTAGTGGTGTTCAAGTTTTCAAAGCTTTTAACTTTTGCGCTCCTTTTTTACCAAACCAAGTTTTAGCCGAAATAAAAGATCAAGGCTTTAGCAAACTTCTGATTTATCCATTATTAGTTGTTGATTCCATTTTTACCAGTGGTATTGCTCTCGAACAAGTGAATAATGCTCTGGTAGAATTAGCTGATGGTGATGAACATTGGATCAAAGCTCAAAGATATATTCCTTCGTTCTATAATGAGCCAAAATATATTGATTTAATGGCGCATTTGGTAGAAGAAAAAATTCATGCTGATTTAGCTACAGGTTATTTACCTTCGCAAATCGGGATTATCTTGATGAATCATGGTTGTCCCCACAAAGCTAAAGGCTTTACATCTGGAATTGATGAAAGTCAAGCCATGTATGAGTTAGTAAGAAATAAGTTAATTAACAATTACCCGTTAATTTCTGTGGGTTGGTTGAACCATGATACTCCATTAATTGAATGGACACAACCAAATGCTACAGTAGCTGCTCAAAATTTGATTCAACTGGGTGCCAAGGCGTTGATATTTATGCCTATTGGTTTTGCGACAGAAAATCATGAAACTTTGTTAGATGTACATCACATTATTCATGATTTGGAAAAACAACATCCAGATGTAGATTATTTACAAATGGCTTGTGTTAATGATGATCCACAATTTTTATCAATGGTTGCTGAATGGGCAAATGCACATATAGCAGAGTTGATGGAAACGGAAGGAATGGCTGTTAATTCAGAATCAGCTAAAACTCATCATCATCATCATCATTAAGAAAGAATAGGATTCCTATTTTTTTTCAACTCGTAGGGTGGGCATTGCCCACCAAAATTTTTTCAGCAATGGCTAACGCCACGCTCCGCAAACAGGATATCCACCGATTTAAGGATTTACAAGATTTAAAGATTGATATATGCTCAAATGGCAGCGTCAAAGTAGAAAACTGGTATTTTTAGCGGCTATGGTAGCTGTGAGTATGATGGCTGTAGTCATGCTATCATTCCCCTTAAATGCTCAAATTCCTAAATCCACAGAATTACGGGGAGTATGGTTAACAAATATTGATAGTGATGTTTTATTTGAAAGTAATCGGCTAAAACAAAGTTTAATAAATTTACATCGCCTTAACTTTAACACCGTTTATCCCGCAGTATGGAATTGGGGATATACACTTTATCCTAGCAAAGTTGCAGCTAAAGTTATTGGTAAATCAGTTGACCCTACTCCCGGACTACAAAAACGAGATATGCTCAAAGAAATAGTAACCGAAGGACATAAACAGGGTTTAACCGTGATTCCCTGGTTTGAATTTGGCTTTATGGCTCCTGCTGATTCCCTGCTTGCTAAAAATCGTCCTAATTGGTTGACAAACCGCAGAGATGGCACAAAAATAATTAAAGAAGGAACACATAACCGAGTTTGGTTAAATCCCTTTCGTCCCGAAGTACAACAATTTATCCAAGATTTGATTATAGAAATTGTCAAAAGTTATGATATTGATGGGATTCAATTTGATGATCATTTCGGTTTACCATCAGAACTAGGATATGATGCCTACACCACAGCATTATACAAAAAAGAACATCAAGGTAAACTTCCCCCCGCAGACTTCAAAGATCCAGAATGGGTAAGTTGGAGAGCGAACAAAATTACCGACTTTATGAAGCGGGTATTTACAGCAATTAAAGCTAATAAAAAAGATTGTATCGTTTCCGTCGCTCCCAATCCTCAACGTTTTTCCTATGAATACTTTCTTGCAGATTGGCAAAAATGGGAAAGAATGGGAATAATTGAAGACCTAGTTTTACAGATTTATCGGAATGATTTAAACGTTTTTATTAGCGAATTAGAATATCCAGAAGTCAAATTAGCCCAAAGTCATATTCCCGTGAGTATTGGAATTTTGAGTGGGTTAAAAAATCGCTCAGTTCCCATGACACAAATTCAAACCCAAATAGAGAAAGTGCGAGAGAGAAAATTTGCCGGGATTTCCTTCTTCTTCAACGAAACCCTCTGGAATATGAGCCAAGAAAAACCCCAACAACGCCAACTAGCATGGCAGAAAATTTTCCCCACACCCACAACCTACCCTAATACTGTTAAACAAGCAAAGTCCACCTGCGTGGACTAATGAAAAATCAAAATTTTTTAACCCACGAAGGTGGGTTTTGTCTGTGTAGCCGCGACTTCCAGTCGCCAGGTGAAGTAATAAATTAGACTTGTGCTTTCAACCTCTAACTACCGATTCCCAAACGTCCAGCTAAAGCCGGAGTTAAAGGTAAAAGAGTAGTAATCATTAAAAACAAAGCTAAAAGACATAAAGCCGCTCTAGCATCATCTGGTTCACTGATTTCATTTAAACTGGGGCGCTCTAAATCGCGTTGTAAAAACAAAATCACAATTGCCCAATACATAGCCAGAGGATTACCCAGAGATACCACAGCCAGTAAAACTATCGTTGCAAAGGTGGTTCTACCTGCGGTTTTGCGTCCATAAATAGCTTGGACAATCCGCCCCCCGTCTAGTTGTCCAGCGGGCATTAAATTCAACGCAGTGATAACTAATCCTAACCAACCAATAATCACCAAAGGATGAATATTCACTATAGGAGATTGTAAAGCCGAACCGAGGACAACTCGTGCCAAGCTACCGACTAAAATTGAACCTTGGAAAAACTGATTGGGTAATTGAAACAAACTCCCAGGGTGGGAAAGTAGCAACCCTATTACTAGTAGCAATAAAGAGGTAATACCACCAAATGCAGGACCAGCTAAAGCAATATCAAATAAGGCGTTTCGGCTAGGGACAAGGGACTCAAACCGAGTAATTGTCCCAAAAGAGCCAATTTGCACCGCTGGTAAAAAGAACGGCCAACTTAACTGGACTTGGTGACGACGCGCTAGTAACCAATGTCCGATTTCGTGAGATATCAAAACTACAAATAAACCCAAGGCAATAGGTAAAGCTTCTGCAAACCGTTCGGGGTTACTGAATAAATCAAAATTCTGTAATAACCCCCCTACTTCTAAGCTTGTAGCGATAGTTGCTATTAACAAAATTACCGCAAAAGCTTTTTGTCCTAACTGGGTTGTCCGGGGGTCAGTCCGGCTAGGTAGAATAATTATGACAGGTTTACCATCAGTGTTTTCTACCAAAAACAGCCGATATTTATCATCTAACCGTGCTTGTAAACTTTTTGTTAGTCGGTTATGAACGGCTTCTGGTTCTCCGCGTAAATTACCTTTAAAAACTACTCCTTCTTCGTAGGGAATTGTTTCTGTGGCAAAAAATGTGTCAATCCCAAAAATACCTCGAATCTGGCTTAAATCTGCTTCTGGTATGGGGGTTGGTTCTAATTGCACTTCTGAGACTACAACTGAACTGTCTTTATCACCTTCGGCTGCGAGTCGCTCTGTTGCCCGTTGTTTGAGAATATCATCTTGACCCGCTTCCCGTAATTTTCTGCCCAGAAAAATATACAAAAAAGCGGAGGCTACCACTAAGAATAAGATACCAACGATGTTGAGATAAATCCCAGCGGCGAATAATCCAAAGAACAAAAGCCAGGGAGTCATTAAGACGACTGACTGTAACCAGGCTAAGATGCCTAGTTTACCAAAAGGCCGGGCGCGATAAAAGCCCCAGCCTAAAATGCCGGACGCTATCAGCACAACGGCTGCAATTATAGGGGTTTCTGATGAAGTAAACATTGCTAAACCTTTGCTGTTGAGACTGAAGCTAGTACCGCAGTGCGGAATTAAAAATTAAAAATTAAAAATGCAGATTCCACAAGCTTTCGGCAAATTTTTAATAGTTGTTTGACTTACGCCGTTGTGTACTACTACAAGTCTGTTTTTCTATATATTCTACCATTTTTGAGGATAAAATGCACAATATCTGGCAGGATTCACCGAGTCAGGAGGTGGGGGCGCAGGGCCTGCGCCCAATCTATATTGTAAAAATAAAATTGACAAAATACAACTTTTATGCAATGAAGATTCGGCATAAAAGGAAGTTCTTAAAGTTCTGATGCTGTTTCAGGAGCAATAATTTCTCCAGTCCCTAATTTTAAGATCATATCCTGATCGGTAATCAGTTCTTTGAGTTCCTTAACTTGTAAATTCATTTTTTCACAGGCTTGGCGTAGTTCTTGAGCAAATGTATTAATGTCATTCCCATAACCACACTGATAAGCAGCGATTTCTATTCCTTGGTTAGCATTTGCTCTGGCACAATCTACTAATTCTGTATCATGTAATGGTTTTGGAGATGCCATAAGTGAATTTTTTAGTATTTATATATTCCCATTCGCCGATAATATTAATTATTAACTATTTATTCATCTCTCTCTAGTCTCAGATCCCTCAGATCCCCGACTTCTCAAAGAAGTCGGGGATCTGGTTATTCACAATTTACAAAAAGATACATTAATAATTTCTATTGACGCTCTTACCTGGGGTATATATTAGGTAGGGAATGAGTACGAGAAATAATATGGTGTCACTAAATATTCATAATTTTCAGGAAATTGACAAATTTCGGAGTTTACAATTAACATTACGCGATCGCTGGAAAACTAGTGAGTTATTCGATAATAGCGAAGCGGACATTTTAATTATTCCTTCTTTGAGTATAGATCAAGGAGAAATGCTCAAAGTTGAAGGATGTGAACATTATGAAGAAAGATTACTTTTTTCATTAATGCGATTACGGAATCCCCGCACTAGATTAATTTATGTGACATCAATGCCACTTCATCCCAGCATTATTGACTATTATCTCCAATTACTTCCTGGTATTCCTTTTTCCCATGCGCGTCATCGTTTATTACTACTTTCTACCTATGATGCTTCTTTAAAACCGCTCAGTCAAAAAATATTAGAACGTCCTCGGTTATTGGAAAGAATTCACAAAGCTTTGCGATTAGATAAAGCTTTTATGGTATGTTACAATTCCACATTTTGGGAATCAGAATTATCTTTGAAATTGGATGTGCCTTTATATGCAGCCGCACCAGATTTGCAAATTTGGGGAACAAAAAGTGGGAGCAGACAAATTTTCCAAGAAAGTGGTGTACCGCTACCAGACGGTAGCGAATTGGTTAAAAATTCGCAAGACTTAGCCAATGCTGCTGCTGATTTGTGGGAACGTCAACCAACATTACAAAGAATGGTAATTAAGTTAAATGAAGGTTTTTCTGGAGAAGGAAATGCACTATTAGATTTAAGACCAATAATGGATGTTGCACCGGGAAAAGCTGATCATATTCAAAGGGTAGCAGCAATTAGCGATCGCTTCCCAAATTTACGTTTTCAATCTTTACAAGAAACCTGGGCAAATTTTTCTCAACGCATTCCCGAATTAGGGGCAATTGTGGAAGCTTTTATCGAAGGGGAAATCAAACATTCTCCTAGTGTTCAAGGCAGAATTACACCGACTGGAGAAGTGGAAATTCTTTCTACCCATGACCAAATTTTAGGGGGACCAGACGGACAAATTTATATAGGTTGTCGCTTTCCTGCTGATGAAAATTATCGCTGTAAATTACAGGAATTAGGTTTAAAAGTTGGGGAGAAATTAGCGGAAAAAGGGGCTTTAGAAAGATTCGCAGTTGATTTTGTAACTGTTGACCAAGGTAATAGTAAATGGGATATTCAAGCCATTGAAATTAACCTCCGCAAAGGAGGAACAACTCACCCATTTATGACTTTAAAGTTACTAACTAACGGACGTTATGATTTTCCCACTGGTTTATTTTATAGTCAGCAAGGCAGACCTAAATATTATATTGCCACAGACAATTTACAAAAAGCTAGTTATCAGGGATTATTGCCTAATGATTTAATGGATATTATTGCCCACCATAGATTACATTTTGATAGTGGTACAGAAACAGGTACAGTATTTCATCTCATGGGTTGTCTTTCCCAGTTTGGTAAATTAGGATTAACAAGTATTGGTGATTCTCCCCAAGAAGCCGAAGACATTTATAACAAAGTCATTGAAGTTCTTGATCAAGAAACTAGCGGTGATCATAATAATCATGCTATCTTTTCTGATTATAATTTTCCTATGACTGGAGATGGATATAGTTGTTAATAGTAAGTAGGGTGGGCATTGCCCACCTTAGACGGGTTGTGGTGGGCAATGCCCACCCTACGGATAATATGGCTACGCTACGCAAGCTATCAAAAATCAAGTAGGCGTTTTATATAACAAGGGAATAAAAGATTTATCTCTTATTCACAGGAATATGTATAACTAAAGCAAAATAGACGCTAAAATCGATCCAGCCTTTGTATTTTCGTGGTTTTGACCCAGATAACTCAGAGTGCGGTTAGCTGCATAAATCCTCATTGTCAACGTCCCTATCCTCAACCCTGGGGAAACAAATTCTGTAACAGTTGTGGCGCACCGCTGCATCTGTTAGATCGCTATTTCGCCACTAAACCTCTAGGTGCGGGAGGATTTGCCCAAATTTACGCAATTTGGGATGAAAAAACACAGACGGAAAAAGTGCTAAAGGTGTTGGTAGAGACTGCACCCAAGGCTCTAGAGTTATTTATTCAAGAAGCGGAAGTTTTAAGTAGTTTCCGTAATTCTGGTGTGCCTAAAGTTGATGCTGATGGTTATTTTGAAGTCAACTTGATTAATCCTAAACCCCATCAATTACCATGTTTGGTGATGGAAAAAATTAATGGCTACACTTTAGAGGAAGTATTAATTAATTCTCCTCAAGGTTGTGCAGAAGATTTGGTAGTAGGTTGGTTGATTCAAACTGTGTTGATTTTGCAGGAATTACATAACCGCCAAATTATTCACCGGGACATTAAACCTTCTAATTTAATGTTGCGGACTTCTACACCCGTAACTCCAGCTAAAAGTGATCAATTGGTACTAATTGATTTTGGTGGCGCTAAACAATTTAGTGGTTCAGTTTTGCGATCGCATTCTACCTCTACACGTTTGTATTCTTCCGGATATAGTCCTCAAGAACAAGTTCGCGGTGGAAATATTGGACCAGCCGCAGATTTTTATGCCTTAGGACGGACGATGATTCAATTACTTACGGCCAAGTATCCATCAGAATTGGAAGATGGTTTGACTGGGAAATTGCGCTGGCGTAATTACCGACAGATTAAACCAGAATTAGCTGATTTACTGGATGAAATGGTAGAAGATGATGTGCGATTACGTCCAGCCAATGCCGCCATTATTCATAAACGCTTACTAAGTATTGCCGCTTCATCTCCACGGGAAGGTTTATTGAGCAAAACAGGTAAATCTGCAATACAATCAGTAACAGAATTTACTCAAGCCATAACTAATACTACTTTATTTATAATTCAGGGAATATACAAATTATTATCCGCTTGCTTGGCGACTATTTGGGTAATGATTTTGACTAGTATCTGTGCGGGAATCGGGACTATGATTGGCTTTTTTCTGGCTTACCATACCAGTTTAGGCGATCGCTGGCTAGAATTACTATCCTCTCAATTACCAACATTAGTCGAAAAGCAACCTTATGTAGCCGCAGAAATTATAGTTTATGGTTTTGCAGGTTTGGGAACAGGTTGGGGACTAACTTTATCAGGCTGTTTTGAACAAAAGCGCCGTTTCCTGATTACAGCTTCAATGGGATTGATTGGGTATAGTTTAGGCTGGATAGCTTGTCAATTCGTTACCAGTCAGAATCCTGCGGAAAGCTTGGTAACATGGATTTTAATATCACTTCCCCTCTTAACCGTCGGTTTAGGTCTTCGCAGTCATCAAATAGCTTACGCTGTCATTGCTGGTTTAGGTAGCGCTAACTTGATAGCTATTTTCGTGCGGTTAGGATTGAAACTACATTTATTCCATTTTTCCAGTCAACCTCAAGGGTTTGATGTATTTTCACCCATAGGTTTTTTTAGTTTAGTGAGTATTTTAATCAGCTTCTCCTTGAGTATAAGCCATTACCTAATTATCCCTTGCTTACGGTGGCTTGGTTGGCGATAAACAATTAAAAATTGTCACTTCCTGATGGTGTAGATAAGCCGCAACTGCTCTAATTCTTGCTACATACTGTACTGATAATTCTGAATCTTATTTAATCCATATTTCTATGGAACGTATCTACATTTATTTCCACCAGATGTCTATTATATATGTAGACAAATATGTATCTTAATAGTACAATCAGAACGTGTGTAGGGGCGGGGAAACCCCGCCCTCGATTGTATTTAATTCGACCGAAAACCGCGATAACCCCCTTAACAAGGGGAACCGGAATCAAAGTCTCCCTTTTTAAGGGAGATTTAGAGGGATCTAAAACTTTTGATACCGACAAGATAACTTTATGGTTAACGCCATGCAAGTTATCAAACATCCTCTAAGAGGATGTTTTAAAAGTTTTCAAGGTATAAGTTAACCCCTCTTGTAAACCTCTC
>JANMEE010000205.1:0-9167 GCA_031376645.1 Dolichospermum sp. OTE_75_concoct_329_sub
TCATCAAATTTTTTGAAAAATTGATTTTTAGCAATGGCTGAAAGCTAACTATCACAATACTTTCAGCACTTGCCTCAATTCCTTAGCGTACGATTCTCCCGTTTTGGCACAGTCTAGCCGATATTGTCTTAGCCATTGCCGATATCATCAGAAAGTCTTAGTTTTTACCTATAGTTTCTAACTATAGTCTTTACCAATACCAGTGTGTTACCATCCTGTTTTGTGCCATATTCAATAATTTATTGACTGTATTTCTTAGTAAAATACTGAGTCTTAGTTTTTCCGTGCTAAATATTTTATATTTTAACTATAGATTTTTGATATTCTGGTCATGTGAAGATAATTATGTAAAGTCAACTTTATGTTTAAGGCTGGCTTTACTGCAATAGCATGGCAAAAAGAACCAAGTTTATAAAACTTTTAGAGCGACGAAGTTTAACTCAAGAAAAGTTTGTGGAACTGGTAGAAAATGCCTGGAGTAACATTTCCGGGCGTAAACTTTCACGACAGGCTGTGAGTGCCTGGGTAAATGGTCATGCAGTCCCCAAATTCTCCCCAGCAGAGGTTTTAGCAGTTATCGAAATCCTGGAATGCACCTTGACTGAATTAGCCCTGGCTTTTCCTCATGAGGATAATTCTTAATCTTGACAATGTAAAGCTAACCTTACATACTATGTATAGATGAGTAAGGTGCATTATGAAACTACCAACAACATTTCAGGAACTTGACCTCACAGGATTTGATATAGATAAAAAACAGTACAATAGTATTAATAGAGAAATGATTGATATTGCTTGTGCGGTGTTGCAAAAAAATCAGGTGGGTATTGTTACTCGTAGTCTGCAATCTGCTTTGAAATACATTTATGGTATTGGTGGTAGTGCTGACACTGTTTGCGGTTTATTACGGGAATGGCGTGGTGATCATCGCGTGGTTCTTAAAGGTATGGATAAAAACCTGATTTCGGTAATTCTCGAAGTTGTGGATGATGGGGTACTGGATGAGTCGGATATCCCCGCAGATTATTTGACGGTTATGAAACAAATGGCGATCGCTGTTTACAAACTGGCCTATCAAAACGCCGACACTTCAGTAAGTGGTGACAGAATTAAACAGTTGATTACTGAGAACGAAGTATTAAAGCAACAAATTGGGGATTTTCCACAAGTACAGTTGGAACTTAATTTCTATAAATCCGAGTGTGAACGTCAACGTCATGAACTCAAAGAAGCGTATATAAATATTAATAAGCAGCAATTAACTGAATCTGAGGAAGTCCGTAATAAATTGGATGCGCTTTATCAAGAGCGGAATAATTTGATTGTCACAAACAATGAACTTGCTAAAAGGTTAATGGAGTATACAGACAATTGTAGTCTAGTAGCTTAATGCTGTCGCTTTGAGGGGTTGTTGTTTTTGGTATTACACCATGATTTCCGCACAAGAATTACAGCAATCTCTCAAACAGTTTACTGGTACTGACAATTATTACAAACATTTGCTAGGGCTTCATTACACTGATGGGATTCAGTATCTAGCAGAGAAAGCCCAGTGTTATTGGTTGATTGATGTTATTGCTAGTCATCAAACCAAGAAATTATTAGCTGATCAAATGCTCAAGGATTTTCAGTTATGGTTATTGGTTGTTAGTGACAGTCATGAATTTATCAAACCCAAACCTCATCATCAAGCGGTTGTAACTTGTTGGGGAGATACACCCAATGTAGGAATTAAACCACCTGTCAGACAGGATATTGACTTTACTGATTTTCCATTATCTGAAATCAAACTTTTTCTTGTTCAGGGTGTGTTGATGTTACCTGGGGAATATTGATGAAAGAAATGGCTTTAGTTGCGGTGCAATTACCGTTTCTTGATAATGGACACCATCAACGAATTAGTGAATGTCCCAAAGACAGATTTTCGGCGGTTCTTGGTTTTGGTAAACGATATGATGTGATTTATCATAATTCATTTGTTTACATTACCATCAAGTTTTGTTTACGCAAGAGAAAAGCTGAATCTTTAGCTAAGAAACTTAATCAAGGACTGGATGATTGGTATAGTAAATAGCGTATTGGTGGGATAAAACCCGCCTTTTTTTTAAACTAACTGTAAAATAATTCTGGAGGGAATTATAAAGTCAAAAATATCAGAACATACCATTTTTTTGTTATTTACAATATCAAAATAGCGATATTTGTTATTGATAACTAGCTCAATAATTCATTGATAAATAGATGTAAGAAAATACTGAAAATAAGATAATTATTGACATTTATAATTAGATATTTATTACCAATATTTTTCCTAAATTTAATGTTGTAAAAATTAAATTACTCGTGCTAAATTAATGATGATTCGGCTAGAATTATCGAAGTTTAAATAACGAGGACTCAAAATGTTTTTAACCGCTAGTAAGGCTGCTTCCTATATCAGAAGTGTTATCAAAGACTATAATTTTTGGGGACAATCTGAAAGTGATTCCCCCCTGAAAATCAGCACAACCAAGGCTGTTGTAGATAATGAGAAAATCTTGTCTTTAGATAAATCCCTCCGTTCCAAAGATGTTAGTGTTCCCCCAACTAAAGAGTTTTTGGCAACTAGGACGGTAGTTCAAAAGACTTTAGACGAAGTATTTAAACCCCTTGCCATTAATGCGATCGCTGCACTGAATGACCAAGGTGATTTGCTAGAAGCGGGAACTGCAAGTTTAGAAAGTTTAGCAATGGAAGCAGAATCGGTTGAATACTATGTACAACTGTATGCAGCCTTCAAACAAATAACCAATCCTAAAATCTATTACGTTGATGCTCCTGCTGATGCTAAGGTTGCGATGTTTATTGTCGGCACAGTTGGCACAGACACAGTTTATGCGAGTGCATTGTTAACTCAAACCTAGAATTTTATAGTCCCTTCGGGGACTTTTTTATTGATTAGGAGTAGAAAATGTCAGCAGGAATTTTACAATTTAGTCTCCCTATTTATCGCATTACTGAATCTGGAGAATGGTTAACAGAACGAGTCCAAGTTATTCGTACAGGAGGGTCAACAGGTGCAATATCAGTTAAAGTTACTGGTAAAAGCGAAACTGCCACCATAGGTAAAGATATAGAAAAAATTAGTCAAACTTTGACCTGGGCAGACGGTGATACAATCCCTAAATTTGTAGATATTAAACCTATTCAGGATATGTACACTGAGGGAGATGAATTTATAACTTTGTCTCTTTCTGGGATTAAAACTGCTAAATATGCCAGTGTCAAAACTGCTCAGTTGGTCATCAGTGAAAAAGTTAATTTGGTTTTGGCAACTCCATCAGATTCATTAATGATTTTGGTGCATAATGTCAATCAACCACATATACCAATGGCATTAAAATTAGCTGATTTACAGCAGTTTTTGATTTCTAATATTTCTCCAAATCCAAATCCAAATCCAAACCCATTACCAAATCCATCACCAAACCCATTACCAAACCCATTACCAAATCCAATCAGTCTTGATAAGGTTTATCAGCTAAATATTGCTACCATGTCAGTTACTGATTTGAACGTTGCTGTGAATAACGTAACGACTGGCACAGATTCAATGGGAGAATATCTGTTTTTTGTGAAAAGATTATCTTCTTTAGCTATTAAAGGTATAGAGGATAAATTTAATTCAGATTTTGCCATAGAGATGAAATTAGCGATTGATTCCCAATATTCAAACATCATGGGAGTTGAACCAGATGGATTATTAAATCTGCGTCCAGACGGCTCAGATTGGTGCTTTGATGTTGGGCAAAATAATATTATCACAATTCCCAATTCCGTATCTGGTGCTAATTCTATTGATATCATCAAAATAACGAGACTGAATAACACAATCACACTGGATGTTAACGGAGTCTTAGCATCAAAGCCAGTTACCCAAACATACAACACCAGTAATGGATTAGTGATTGGAAACTTCCAGAGTTTTGACGGTAAAATATATGGATTGAAGATTTTCGTTCCCAGCCCGTCTTTATCTAGCTAAATTATCTACTTAAAAACCCTATAAATAATAGATGATTTTATAGGGTATCAATAAAAAATATTTTAAACTTGGTTTTAAATAAAAACAAATATTCAAGGGACTAGGAACATCCCAGACCCTGAATAAACTAAGCTGCTTTCTTCAACAAATAACTAAGTTCAGGAATATCCTGAGCAAGTTGCCAACCGGTGTCTTGACTCCATAAAGCAGTAGTTTCTATTAATCCTCTATTAATCAGTTTTGACTCTGTAACCTCAACAGCTTGACCATTAATATTCATATACCACAATTTATCAACCTTGGGGGCAACTAAATTAGCTGGCATTGGGGGAATAAATGGAATATTAGAAACAGGTTCAACAACAACTTGAATAGGTTTGGCTGGCTCAACTGCGGGGTCAGGGGTAATATTAAAAGACTTGGAAAATCTGAAAGTTGCTTTACGTTTGGCATCAACATCAATTTCTTCACCAGTGCGGGGATTTCTGCCCTTGCGTTCTGGTAAATCCCGAAAACTGAAAATCCCAAATCTATCTATTCTCACTTCATCACCATTGCGAAGTGAAACCTCAATAAATTTATAGAAAGACTCAATTACACTTTTTACAGTTGGTTCACTGTATCCTGTGGATTGTTGCAAATATTCCAATAAATTAGCGTTCATGTTGCGGATTATTTAAAGCATCAGGTCGTGATTTAATTATTACTTAAAACAAGGGCAATTTGGCAAGTCTCAGTAATATTTTTTTTACATTATTTAAAGGTCAGAAAATCATTGATATCTTCTTTGCTCATAGTAGGATCAAATAATGTTACTTCTGTGGTTTTCCCAGTCTGTCTTTGAAACCTAGTGCTATAAGCAATCATAGTTTTTGTGAGTCCTGGAGGGTAGTAAGGACGATATTTTTCTCCTACTATTCCTAGATCATGCCATCCAAATTGTTGTTTAGCATCAGGAAATTGCATCTCTATGGCTAATTTTTGTACACCATTTTGTATGACCATTTTCGAGCGAATCTGTACTGTATGACCCTTCCAAGGAGTAGCTTTCGGTGCTGGCCATTTGCCATACTGAACCCCATAAACTTGTAAAACTTTAGCTGTTTCTGGTTGCATATTTTTGAGTCTCTCAATAATTTCATCTGCAAACATCGTGAACACCATTCCCGCTTCACCAGTTTCTGCCTGATGTGCAACAGTCCAATATGCTGCAACCCATGATTCAGAGTTATATAAACTACCGTCGGGTTTGGGTATTTTGTAAATATTTTCCTTACTGGCTTTAAACAGTTCGGAAACTTCTCTAATCATGCGGGTGCTATTATCATTTTCATCTTTCCAAAGAATAGCTTTTTTCATTGCTGCTCGATATTCCCCACGGTCAGCTAATGCTTTCTCTAATTGTGCTGGGGTATATTCAATATTACCAAATAATACTTTTTCGTAGGTTCTTGGTGAAGAATCTATCTGTAAGTCCGGGGCTTTCCAATAACCATTAACTGTTTGCACCAGTCTAGAAATCGTATCCAGAGCATCATCTTTTACTGCACATTTACGAGTTAAATAACAATCCGGGTCTTTAAAATCCTTCAGCCAAGGGGATTCTGCACCCTGTTCATTGAGAAATTCCTTAACTGCATCTAATCCATTTTTATTATTGGGATAAGCAGATTTTAATGAATCTACGGCAATTTGTACTTGTTGAGATAGGAAATCAATAATCCGCATTTCCTCATCTTGTTTCTGTTCACCACCGGCGGGAATATTCAATACAATCTGTTCACAACCCCCTGATTTTGCCCGTGCCAATAATGAGGCCACAATCCCAGTCATGTCATTCATGCTATTAATGGCAATCTGTTGTAAGTTCCCCTGTAACGCCATTTTTGGGAATTTCTTGGTGGCTGGGGGTTCTTCAAAGTTAGCGATCGCATTTCTCATATTGGGATACGCAGAAGATTTAATTAGCTGTATAAAGTCACCATCCGTGTCTCTACCAAGATTTAATAACAACAATCGGGGTGCGGACATAATACCAGTAGCGTTTTTATAAATTCCCTCATGTTTATTTTCCCAGAGTTGACAGTCTCCCCAATGACGCATAGGGTTACAAAAAACAATGTACTCACCCTCTTCAAAGTCGGGAGCGCAGAATACTTTTCTACCTTGAATTCTCCCATCTTCTAAAACAGTATGATAATAAGCCAGGGATTCATCTGGTTGTGCCATAGTTGAGTAAAACCGGATACCAGCAGCTTTAGCTAAATTTAACCATACAGCCCGCATCCGTTCTTTGACGCGACTGACAACATAAGGATGTAGTAATAAAAGACCTGCTTTATCGGCTTGAATAATGCGGATCATGGTGTTTACATATTCAGCTTCACTTTGGAGTTGGTCGCTACTTTCTTCTATTTCTGCCTCGGCTTCAGACTGGTCAATTCTCAGGATTTCTGCTAAGTCAGTGATACTGTTGTAGGCTGCGGCTAAACGTTGACATTTGGCTTCTAATTTACTGATAATTTTGTCTTTTTGTAAGGTTTCAAAATCAAACCATTGCAGTAGCATCCACCCAGGTTTAGCACGGCGTTGTTCGGCTTCAAAGACAAGTCCAAATAATAGTTTACCTTCGTGGTTTCCTAATGCTGGTTTATTGCCTTTGAGTGAAGATAAGGGGATGACTAAATCAAATTCAGAACTGTCGAGTTTGGGATTCCAAGCAATTGTGCCTTTACCTATCCATTCTAGTAAATTATCGTTGTTTCTGAATGCTGCTCTAAATTGTAATGGTCTACCTTCATCTACATAATCAATTTCTTCATCTTTGCCAGTGTCGGGATTAAACTGTTGTAATGGTAATCCCAACAATTGTATTAGTGCTTTACTAGCTTTGGCATGACTATCCCCAGTTTCCCAGTGAATATCGTTGACCTCATCATCTAACCAATTACCATCTTTATCTCTGTTTTCATCATCTACCACCACATATTTCATTTGTTTGTATACCATTTTCTTGCAACCAGTATGCAAAATACTCCCGTAAATTATCCGTTTCCATTGGTCTTTTACTGATTCCCCAAAATACTTTTTACCAATAGTTTGTTTATTAGTAAATGTGAATCTCCCGTGATTTCTAGAACCACTAGCCAAATCCAGAAAAAACGCTGCTTGATAATCTTTGGGTTTAAATGCGTCTAATGTTGATGCCTTGGTTGTTGTCGTATCAATTTCCCCAATACAAAACTCTAATTTTGGGTGTAATCCTGCTAATAAAGTGTTGCGTAATACTACTTTGGGTGCTGAAGACCATTTCTTTTCTAAACAATTCCACACTGACCATTCAGCAACGGTAGCGATCGCTCCTACTGAACCATCTTCAATATAGCGGGTGTTTGTGAATAATATAGTCATATTAAAAATCCATGTAGTCTAAAGTTGATAATCCTGATTTAATTGTTAATGCAGCTTCTTCTGGGATAATTACCGGGGTTTCATTGGATATATCCATGCTTCTAGCTATTTGTTCATTTTTGAAAGTCAACGCATATATAAAGTCATAATCCTTATTGGTTTCTGCAATAAATCCCTCTTTTAATGTTTGCAAGTCTTCCATCTTTTTGTCACCAATTACCCTGGCACAACAAATATCGGGTTCTAACTGAGATTGCAGTAACCCCAATATCAAGATAAAATCACCAAGTTGGTTTCTTTTAGCCATTTTGATAGCAATAATTATCAGTATCGCTGCTGCTAAAATATAAGGAGCGCAAGCTGTTAACATTCCCCATGCCCCCGCAAACATTCCCGTATTATTGAAAACTGCTGGTAATAAATCTTTTACACTTCTTAATAATCCCCCAGTAATATAACGAACAGCTTCACCTCCGGGAATATCTAATCTTTTCAAGATTATGGAAATCGTAGTATTTTTTAACGCTTCAACGAAGACTCCTGGTAATTGCACTCCCTTTAAAATAAATGTTGTCAGAATACTTTCAGTAATCTTTTTCAACACTTCTATAGCATTTATAGTAGTGGGGACATCTACAGGAACAATTGCCCCGTAATTACTAGATACATTGCCAAATTGTGATTTAAGTGAATCTTCTTTATAATTATTCTGTTCTTTTTTAGATAACAATTTTTTGGCTTTTGTAAATAGTTTTTTAATACTATTAATTGCTGGATTAACAATTTTACTTTTGAGGAATTTCAACACCCCTGATTTATCTTTGTTTTCTTGTCGAGCTTCTGCCCTCGCTACCTTGGACTCGTCTTTACCTAAAACCAATTCTTTAATTTTCTGTAAGGCATCCGCAAGTTGTTCTTTGAGTTTATCTAGAAGTCCTTGAAATATATTGACAATGTTGAGGTTGTCCTGGGGAAAATCAGCGATCGCAGATGGAAATTCCTTCTCTGTTTTCTCCCTAATTCCAATAAAGTGATTCCTTACCTCTTGTGGTACAGGGTCTTCTCGCTGCTCAAACATTGAAAGTAAATTATCATAAGCTTCAAGAACTTTGGTTTTTAAGTCCTCAACTTGTTGAGAAAACCAATCTTTATTGACTTTTTCTATAGCTTTAATTCTGTCATAAGCTGAGTCATCATTACTATAACCACTATTATTGATATTTTTCCAATTAATTAGTAAATTATTGACCTCAACAGCCGCTTTATAAGTTTCTTTGTTCGTTGGGCGTTGTCCAATTGCATCAAGTTTTTGTTGACCAACTGCGCTAGGATTTCCATGTACTTTACTATTAAAAACTTTGTTGACACCATAACATGATTGCAATATTTCCGCACTTGCATAGCCAACTTCATCATCTAATTCCTGTTCTGAGAAGTAATTTATAATTGCCTTTAAATCAGGTAAGTTATCTTCAGAGAATTTTACAGGTTCTATGGAATCAAACCAATCTTCTTTATTTGATAAAGCTTGGACAATTTCTGTGGGTACTTTGAGTCCACCTTTATTAACCCAAATTCCATCACTTATTTGATTTAAAACTTCTTCTGGTGTCATAGTTTGTACTATAAATATACTAATTAATCTCATCAATATAATAAATATACTTGCAAATTTGCATCAAGATAAGCAGATGGAAAATCTAGATATTGGTACAGATGCTATCGCTTTTGG
>JANMEE010000335.1:0-3438 GCA_031376645.1 Dolichospermum sp. OTE_75_concoct_329_sub
AAATCCAAATAGATCATCTGCAAGCTACTTTACTAATTGGTGATGCTAGAAGCTTAATTCTACAAGTACATGAATCAGATTTTCAAGCAGATGCAATTTTTCTTGATCCTTTTTCACCTCCACATGACAACGAGGATTTACTTGCCAAATTGTCTGTAAAGCTACTGCTGTATTGTATCCTAGACCATAACAAACATCTAGCAGCCGCACAAATCCCGTCTCTGCTAACTTTGGTAATCGAGTCGGAACAGCAAACTTCAATAAACTCTCCTGTTTTGCTCCATAGTGACTATGAAAAGCTTCATTAAATTCTGTGGAAAATAAAGTAAAAGAACCATCTTGTGTTTGTTGAGGTGTAAAATCTTCTAAATTTGACATTTATCGAACCTATTTACTATCTTTTCAGGAATATTAAACGGTTGAGGATCGCTATAGTTAATAAACTTTCTTTGAACTTTTTCAGGTTTTAAGTTATAGGATTACCCCGCAAGCGTAAAGCTCAGTCACTTTAGTGCTGAGATATAAGCGACACGGGCGAATTTATTCGCCTAACTCATTGACTGGTAACATTAGATGTCATATAGTGCTAGTAGTTTTAAAATTTCATTATAACTAAACAACGTAAAAACTTAACTAATCTGCTTGAGTGCGTAGTCATACCCGACGGTGTTGCAGTTTAGGAAAGCTAAATTTGGTAAAGAATAAAATATCTTGATAGCGAAGCGCGCCCTAGGACTAAAGTCCGGTAGGGATACACTCATTAACGCTTTAGAAAAATAAACCTCTATTTTTGTTGGAGTAATCCTGTTTAAATAAATCCGCTAATTAATTAAATAACTTTAGTGCTGATAGTGTCAATTTAGTGTATAATATAATCACTTCACTTTATTGCAAGCCAATTACTAGGAGCAGCTATGTTAGAGGTAAATGCGTCTGAATTTAATGAAATAACTCCTAATTTCCTTGAAGTTTCTCTCCAAGATGCGCTAACTAACCTAGTAATAGCTTCAAAAAGTACCCAGTTTTTACCTAGTATGACGGCTATTTTTGGAGAAGGATCTGATATAAATCAACTGCAAGTTCTCTTGTATCAATGGGAACTGAAAGATTGGAGTCAATTACCGACTATTCAGGTTGTCCCTAGTGGTGTAATGGGAGAAGCAAGAGCAGCTTTTTCAAATGAAACGCGTAATATTTATTTCTCCTCAGACTATCTTTCTCAAGGAATAAAAAAAACTGATGATTTCGGCAGAGAAGTAACAGGCGTTTTATTAGAAGAGATTGGGCATTTTATTGATAGCTTACTCAAGCCCGGTAACGATACCCCTGGAGATGAGGGAGAACTCTTCGCGGCCACTATCCTCAATACGCATTTGACTGATTCAGAGAGATGGCGGATTTCTCAAGAGAATGATCATAACTCAGTTTTCTGGGATGGTCACTTGATTCCAGTTGAACAGTCTTCCCCCGACTTAGCTGGAAACACAATTTCCACGGCACGGGTAGTAACAGTAGGAGCTACAGCAACGAGCTTCACTGACTTTGTAGGGGATTTAGATACAGATGATTACTATAAATTTACTCTAGCCAATAGTGGAAATTTATCTGTTAATTTAACAGGACTAGTCGCAGATGCTCACCTCAGACTTTTAGACAGTGCTGGAACCTTTGTAACAGGGTCATTTAATGCAGGAGCAGCGAATGATAGTTTTCAAAGATTGTTATTGGCTGGTACATATTATGTACAAGTATCCGCAGGAGTAAAAGCCGATTTTAGCGGTTTTACCGACACAAATTATGCTTTGAGTTTCCAAGCCGCGCCATTACCAGTAAATCCTGTGGACAATGCTGGTAATACTTTGGACACAGCTAAGACGATAATAGTAGAAACAGCAACAACTTTTAATGATTCTGTCTGGAATTTAGATCAAGATGACTATTACAAATTTACTCTAGCCAACGGTGGAAATTTATCTGTTAATTTAACAGGACTGGCAGCAGACGCTAACATTGAACTTTTAGACAGTGCTGGTACTTTCGTAACGGGGTCATTCAATGCAGGAGCAGCGAATGATAGTTTTCAGAGATTGTTGTTGGCTGGTACGTATTATATACAAGTATTCGCAGGAGTAAAAGCCGATTTTAGCGGTTTTACCGACACAAATTATAGTCTTAACTTATCATTTGCTTCATCCCAAATATTACCAACCATTACGGTAGTAGCTACCGATGCTAGTGCAGGGGAAACAGCAACGGGAGTAACTGCTAATCCAGGGAGATTTACCTTGACTCGGACAGGGGATTTAACCCAATCTCTAAAGGTGAATTACACCCTAGGGGGAACAGCAACCAAAGGAACAGATTATAACAATTTAACAGGAATAGTGAGTTTTGCGGCGGGTGCAGCCACTGCCTTAGTCAATGTCACACCCATAGATGACACCTTGGTGGAAGGGAATGAGACGGCTATTTTAACCTTGGCAACGGGAACAGGTTATACGGTAGGAACAGCGAATACGGGAACCATTACTATTGCCGACAATGAAGTATTACCAACCATCACGGTAGCGGCTACAGATGCTAGTGCAGGAGAAACAGCAACGGGAGTAACTGCTAATCCAGGGACATTTACCATAACTCGGACAGGGGATTTAACGCAGGCGTTGACGGTAAATTACACCCTAGAGGGAACAGCAACCCAAGGAACGGATTATACCAACTTGACGGGAACAGTGAGTTTTGTAGCGGGTGCAGTCACTGCCTTAGTCAATGTCATACCCATAGATGACACCTCGGTGGAAGGGAATGAGACGGCTATTCTAACCTTGGTAGCGGGAACGGGTTATACGGTAGGAACAACCAACACGGGAACGGTAACTATTGCCGACAATGAAGTATTACCAACCATCACGGTAGCGGCGACAGATGCCAGTGCAGGGGAAACAGCTACTGGTGTGACGGCGAATCCAGGGAGATTTACCTTGACTCGGACAGGGGATTTAACCCAATCTCTAAAGGTGAATTACACCTTAGGGGGAACAGCAACCAAAGGAACAGATTATAACAATTTAACGGGAATAGTGAGTTTTGCAGCGGGTGCAGCCACTGCCTTAGTCAATCTCACCCCAATAGATGACACCTTGGTGGAAGGGAATGAGACAACTATTATAACCTTGGCAGCGGGAACGGGTTATACGGTAGGAACAACCAACACGGGAACGGTAACTATTGCCGATAACGAAGTATTACCAACCATCACGGTAGCGGCGACAGATTCCAGTGCAGGGGAAACAGCAACGGGAGTAACTGCTAATCCAGGGACATTTACCTTAACTCGGACAGGGAATTTAACGCAGGCGTTGACGGTAAATTACACCCTAGAGGGAACAGCAACCCAAGGAACGGATTATACCAACTTGACGGGAACAGTGAGTTTTG
>JANMEE010000037.1:0-25280 GCA_031376645.1 Dolichospermum sp. OTE_75_concoct_329_sub
ATCTATCTGTTTTTGATCTCAGTTCAATGACAAAATCAGGTGCGAGTGGGGGAAATTTTTCCCGTTCTTCTACAGTTAATGCTTCCCAACGTTCTAATTTTACCCAAGCAACATCAGGAGAACGTTTTGCACCATTAGGAAACCGAAAAATAGTGGAGGAACTAAATACTATTCCCAATTGGGTTTTGTAGTTCCAAAGACTTACTTTGAAATTTAAATCAGATTCACTCCGGCCGCTTTCTCCTCCTACTGGTGGCACAATAATTAATTCTCCCTGTGCATTGAGTTCTAAGCTTATATCTTTATTAGCCATACAGAGTTGGTAAAATTGATCATCTGTAAGGCGAACAACTGAATCTAAATTTAAGGTAACAGTGTTCATGTCAGGTTATTAGTGTAATTGTTCTGGTGGAAATTTTTAGAATCAATAAACATCCAAAAAGATTACATTTTGTAATTCTAGCATCAATCTACTAAGTAGATAGGCGTTAAAAATTGTCGACAGCAAATTGAAAAGGTAAAATAAGAGAGAACTGCTTGCAGCAGCGCTTACGCTATCGCACAAATAAGGTAAAACCATGATTCAAGCCTTACCCCAGCCAGTAACCTTTGAACAATTTACCCAATGGTATCCAGAGACAGGGCGTTACGAACTGCACAATGGAGTAATAGTAGAAATGAACCAACCACTAGGGGAACACGAATTTATTATTTTGACGCTGTGCCATAACCTGATGAAAGAGATAATTCGTGATAACAAACCCTACAGGATTACCAAAAATGCCTTCGTTAAAACACCAACAGCAGAATCAGCTTATTGTCCAGATATATTGTTATTAAATCCTGGCAACTTAGCTAACGAACCGTTATGGGAGAAGGAATCCACCATAACCCAAGCTGCATCAGTTCCCTTCGTCGCCGAAGTTGTTAGCAGTAACTGGCAAACTGATTACTCTAACAAGTCCACCGATTATGAACTGATTGGGATTTCCGAATATTGGATCATAGATTACTTGGGAGTTGGTGGTAAAAGATTTATTGGTAATCCCAAATCACCAACCTTGTCAATTTATTCTCTAATTGATGGAGAATATCAAGTTACCCAGTTTAGAGGAAATGATTTGATAATTTCTCCAACATTTCCAGAATTACAATTAACAGCAAAAGAAGTTCTACTAACCAAGTAAATGAAATACCTGTTTTCGCGCCAATTACCAATTACTCATTACCATTTACCTATTCAATTTTGAAATTAACAGGTAAGCGAGTATAAATCCCTTGAGGATCATTCATTGTTTGTAAAGTTTTAATTTCCTGTTGGAGTTTTCCTAACTCATTTATTAAGGGGTTATTTGCTTTAGTTTGAGTTGTTTCTATTCCTAACTTTGCTTTTGTTTCATCTAACTTTTTTCCAAAAAAGCGTTCTGCAAAACTACTAATTTGCGGATATTCTTGTAATTCCCAATTAGTACCCAATTTTGCTTGTTTAGCTGCATATTCAATAGCTACATTTAAACCACCAATTTCATCAACTAAACCAATTTGTTTGGCTGCTGTTCCTGACCAAACTCGTCCTTGGGCAATTTCTGCTACTTTTGCAGTTGGTAATTTACGTCCAAGGGATACTTTTTGCAAAAATAGATTATAAATGTTGTTAACACTGCGTTGATACAATGCTAATTCTTGGGGTGATTTAGGACGGGAAATAGTTTGTTGATCTGCATATTGGGCTGTTTTCACAGTATCCCAAGTTATGCCATTATTATTGCCCAATTTTTGACCATTAAATAATACACCAAAGACACCAATAGAACCTGTAATGGTATTAGGTTGGGCAAAAATGCGGTTGGAATCACTAGCAATCCAATAACCACCAGAAGCAGCTACATCTCCCATGGAGACGATTACAGGTTTAACTTGACGAGTTAATTTGATTTCTCGCTGCATGATTTCGGCTGCGGTTGCACTACCACCAGGGCTATTAATTCTTAAAACTACGGCTTTGATTTGATCATTTTGCCTGATTTTTGAGAATATTTTGGCAAAGTTATCACCTCCGACTTGACCATTATCACCGCTACCATTGACTATTTCTCCTTCTGCATAAACAATGGCAATTTTATGATCTGAATCTAAGGATTTTCCGGGAACTTCTGCATAATCACCCAGACTTATTTTTGTGAATGTTTTATCTTTTTCATTCTTACCAGTTAATTTTTTTAAATCAGTGAATACTTGATCTTGGTAAGCAATCGTATCTACTAAACCATTAAATTTAGCTGCTGTGGCTTCTAAAATTGGTTGACTATTAGCGATCGCTTGTAACTTCTGTGGTAAAATTTTTCGGCTTGTACCCACAGATGTCCGCCATTCTCCCCAAACATCATCTAATAATTTTTGTGTTTGTTCCCGGTTCTCTGGACTGAGTTTATCAAGAATTAACGGTTCTACTGCTCCCTTAAATTTACCCACCCGCACAATCTGCACACCAACACCGTATTTTTGAAATGCTCCTGCTAAGAACATGGGTTGTGAACTTAAACCATTCACTTCCATTGCTCCCATAGGATTAACCACGATTTGATTTGCTACGGAACTTAGATAATATTCTCGTTCACTCCAATCTGTACTATAGGCAATAATTTTCTTCCCAGTTTTGCGGAATTTTTCCAGTGCTTGGCGAATTTCTTTCAAAGAAGCATAACCAACCGCACTATTAGCATTAGTTCCATCTAGATAAATACCCACAATGCGTTGATCATAGCCTGCATTTTCTATAGTTTTTACAACTTTACGGAGTGTAATACTATTTTCCTCAACACCACTAAAAGTTTTTTGCAATAATTGACCAGAATCAGGTTCACTATCGGTGATTTTCATAGACAAGTCAAAAACTAACACTGACTTATCTTTAACTGTTGGGGCTGAACTTTGGGAACTAGCCACTGCAATCAATATTAATAAGAAACCCAGTGTACTGACTCCAGAAAAAATAGTCAGTCCCATTAAACTGCCAACTAGACTTGCTAAGGTTTGTTTAATAAAATTGTTCATTGGTTATTAGTTATTAATTATTACTCATTAGCACAAAACCAATTACGGAAAGGCAGCCTAATTTTATTGTATCCGCTGTAAACTCTGAGAATGTTTTAAATCATACAAGCTATTGTTATCTGTACAAAATAATACGGTAGTGATTTCGGCAATTAATATCTCTGTTAATTCTACTACAGCCGCTTCTGATAGTGCTGCTGCCTTGAGGAAGGGCATTGCTAAACCAGCAATATCTGCCCCTAGAGCGATCGCTTTGGCTACATCTAAACCATGACGTAAACCTCCAGAAGCAATTAACGAAATATTGGGATCATGCGCCCGAATACTAGTAATACAATCTGCTGTAGGTATACCCCAATCCCCAAATGTTTGCCCTAATCGCCGCTGCAAGGAAGTTTCTGCCCGTTCACCTTCAACCAAAGCCCAAGACGTACCACCAGCACCAGCAACATCAATGGCTTGAACGCCAGCGGCTATGAGGCTTTCTGCCATTGTCGCTGAAATCCCATTACCTACTTCCTTGGCAATTACGGGAACTGGTAATTTAATACATAAATTCTGAATCTTGTCAAGCAAACCCAGAAAATTAGTATCACCCCTGGGTTGAATAAATTCCTGCAAAGGATTAATGTGTAAAATCAAAGCATCAGCTTCGACAATATCAATAATTCGTAAACATTCATCAACACCATATTGATAATTAAGCTGCACCGCGCCTAAGTTAGCAAAGAGGAGAATATCAGGCGCATATTTACGAACGGCGAAGGTATCCGCAACTTGAGGTTTTTCCACCGCTACTCGTACAGATCCTACACCCATTGCTAATTTGTATTTTTGGGCGACTTCTGCTAACCGACGGTTAATAATTCCGGCTTGTTCTGTACCTCCAGTCATGGAGGAAATTAATAACGGTGCATTTAGATGTTTTCCCAGAAAAGTCGTACTCACATCAATATCTTTACCATTAAGTTCCGGTAAACAAACATGAGTAAAGCGATATTTTTCTAAGCCAGTAGTGATTTCTGGAGATTGGACATTATCTTCTAAACAAATCCGGATGTGATCTGCTTTGCGATTTTGGGTTTGGGCTGGGGTGTTAATAGGAGGGTTCACGGTTTAATATAAAATTATATTAATAATTGTTGCAAATATTGTTCATATCCAAGCTGATCTAGTTTTATTTGCTTTTCCATGACCATATTACATAGACTTTGCCGATAAGCTTGAACTTTTTGGAGTAATTCCGGTTGGTGAGTGGCGAGAATTTGCACAGCCAAAAGTCCAGCATTTTTCGCATTACCAATGGCTACAGTAGCGACGGGTATTCCTGCTGGCATTTGCACGATAGAATATAAAGAATCCACACCTTGTAAATTCCGAGTAGCGACAGGAACACCAATTACAGGTAAAGGAGTTAAAGATGCTACCATACCAGGGAGATGAGCCGCACCACCAGCACCAGCGATAATTACTTTAATCCCACGTTGATGTGCAGTTTTTGCATATTCCACCATCCGTTCTGGGGTACGATGAGCAGAGACGATGGCAACTTCACAGACAATACCAAATTCTTCGCAAATAGCGATCGCATCTTTCATGGTAGGCAAATCGGAATCGCTACCCATAATAATACCAACTTCGAGACTCATAGAATTTTAGATTTTAGATTTTAGATTTTGGATTAACTAATGACCAATGACCAATGACCAATGACCAATGACCAATGACCAATGACCAATGACCAATGACCAATGACTAAAATAACACCCATGCTGGCAAATGTAGATATTATCAACGCAAAAGTACCCGGTTATCAAGATTTACAGAGAATCTTAGTTAACCAAGAAGGCATAATTGAGCAGATTATGTCCATGAATACAGCATGGGAAAAATTCGTGCCACAGGAGTTACAAATTTTAGATGTGGCTGGAGATTGGATTTCTTTAGGTGGTGTAGATTTACAAATCAATGGTGGATTAGGATTGGCCTTTCCTGAATTAACAGCAGAAAATTCCTATATGTTACCAAAAATATCCTCATTTCTCTGGGAAGCCGGAGTTGATGGTTATTTACCAACCTTAGTCACAACCTCTATCAAAAATATTCAGCGATCCCTGGCCATACTAGCTAATTATACGCCCAATCCCGACACATCAGCCCAAATCCTGGGAGTTCATCTCGAAGGACCATTCTTAAACTACTACAAACGCGGCGCACATCCAGCCGAATATCTCCTACCTCTCACCATAGATCAAGTTAAACGAGTATTGGGTGACTATGCCCATTTAGTCAAAGTCATTACCTTAGCACCAGAATTAGATAGCACAGGTAAAGTGATCCCTTATGTGCGTTCCTTGGGAATTACCGTCAGTTTAGGACATTCTCAAGCCACCGCAGCCGAATCTCAACAAGCCTTTGCTCAGGGGGCGACAATGATAACGCACGCCTTTAACGCTATGCCACCCCTACACCATCGTGAACCTGGGTTATTAGGTGCAGCTATGAACGATCCTCATATCTTCTGTGCTTTTATTGCCGATGGACAGCACGTTGATCCGATGATATTAAAAATTCTTCTGCGTGCCAGTGAAGGGTTATTTATGGTTAGTGATGCCCTTGCACCTTTAGGACTACCTGATGGAATTTATCCTTGGGATAACCGACAAATTGAAGTAATCAATGGTACAGCCAGATTACAAGATGGGACATTAACGGGAACAACCCTACCCTTATTAGTGGGAGTGCAAAATCTGGTGAAGTGGGGGATTTGTGAGATAAAAACAGCCATTAGCCTAGCTACGGACGCACCTAGACAAGCTATTAATTTACCAACATTTGCCCCCAATCAACCCGCCCATTTATTGCGCTGGAAATGGGATGAAGTTAGCAAAGAACTTACTTGGAAACGGTTATAAAAAAACATTCAGAACAGGTGACATACTCCACACACTCCCTTTCAGGTGAGTGTGGGCTTCTCGGCGACTCCTCTATGAAGACATTAACCGAGCTTTAAAGCCATAAGCCCTAGGGACTTTTTGAGATAATTTTTAACTTTTTTGATAGGCTGCTTTTCAGCATTTAATTGAGTTACACCTACTGTCAATTATTATATCAAATATTTGAAAAAAAATCAAGAAAGTGTTCATTCCGCACTTCGTGCCGCTTCGCTAACATCGCCCAACAACACTGATTAAGCTGCGCTTAATTTTGCTCGTTGGGCAATTCGTCACTCACGCGTATTCATCTCATCACCTCCCTATCGGGTAGGTGAGAGGCTTCTACTGTTTAAGCTAAAAAAGTTAAGGAATATGTACTGGATTAAGACGCGGTATACTGTATCTGTTTGAATTTTTAACTCAATTACTCATGACTCAAACATTAGACTTTATCAAAATTTCTCCACCAACAGGGCAAACACCAAAAGCTTTAATTGTCACTTTACATGGTTTGGGTGCAAATGCCCAGGATGTAGCATCTTTAATACCTTATGTTAATTTACCTGATTACGAATTTTTACTACCAAATGCCCCCTATCCTTATCCGTACAATGATACAGGTAAGGCATGGTATGACCTGCGAACAGAAAGTATGTATGATGGATTAACACAAAGTAAACAACTGCTGATAGATTGGTTGCAATCTTTAGAAAGTAATACAGGTGTGCCATTATCGCGCACGTTTTTGAGTGGATTTTCTCAAGGTGGGGCGATGACTTTAGATGTAGGATTAAGCTTACCCTTGGCTGGTTTAGTGGTAATGAGCGGGTATTTACATCCTGCCGTAGCAACGCTGAATCATGAAATCTTTCCGCCTACACTGATAATGCACGGTACACAGGATGAAGTTGTTCCCCTGCAAGCGGCAATTAAGTCGAGAGACGTGGCAAAATCTCTAGGAGTAGCTGTGGAATATCATGAATTTGCAATGGGACATGAAATTAATTTACAGATGTTAGAAGTGCTACGAACTTTTGTTATCAACACAATTGGTTAGCTAAAGTTACAAAAAATTTACAAAATCCGGTAAAATTCAGAAGAATTTTTACAAATTTAATGCTCATTAATGAGTAAGATAGAACAGGTGGAAGCAACTCCACCCTAAGCTGAATGTAAGCGCTGCAAAGGGGAGGGGCAAGCATTGTCAGTAACCCAGCCATAAAGGAACTGAGCTTGCAAGAGAAATCAAACAAGCTATACTGACCAGACCACCTAGAAATAGGTAGCCGTTATTTGAGTCACGACACCCCGGAATGCGTTCGCGCCAGCGTGCCGTCAGGCATAGCTAGTTCCCTGCCCTGTCGCTTGTGATTAAACAGTTCTAAGGTCACTGGAACAGTGTTGTAAGCAAAACAAGCTCTTATAACTGGTCTAAGCTAACATTACCCCAGAAATGGGAGTTGGTTTTTCAGGTTTCCAATCAAAAAACCTGACTAAAATTTAAGATTCAATGCGGTTAAAACCGCCCGTGTCGCTTCCCTCTCAGCCCTAAAGGGACTGAGTTTCCCGCATACCGCGAGGTCTTATGAAAACTCTAAGCATTTCCAAAACAGAAATTTCTGCTATGACGACAACAGAGGTAAGGGATTTGGCTACACGTCTGGAACTAGATAATTATAGTAATGCTTTTGAGGGTTTGAATGATTGGCATCTACTGCGGGCAATTGCTTTTCAGCGTCCAGAGTTAGTTGAAGCCTATATCCACCTCTTAGATTTAGAGGCTTACGACGAAGCCTAACAATTTGAGGCAAAAATTCAGGAGTCGCTCAGGGTTTAGCAATGCTAAATCCTGATTTGCTGCGTGTACTTTAATTTAGATGCGTTTTGCTTCGATAGCCAATTTAATAAAACTTTCACAACTAAGTGAGCTTACTGTTCATACATCGTTGAAAATTCTATTCAATCAACGCCCAGATAATTTATTTGGTATTATGATTTAATGATATCTAATTCTGCCTAAGAGGATGTTTTAAAAGTTTTCAAGGTATAAATTAACCCCTCTTGTAAACCTCTCCTCGAAGCGGAGAGAGGCTTTGAAACCCCCCTTCCCTTGTAGGGAAGGGGGGCAGGGGGGTTAGGTTTTTGGAGATTATTGGTTTTATTTAATACTTTATGGCTAACGCCACGCTATGCCTCCGGCACACTTCGTGAACGCTATCAAACACCCTCTAAACGACTTGAAAACTAAAGTTCAAACTTGCCCAATTATTAACATCCAAAATATAGGCATCACTAATATCTGTTGTTACCTTACTAGCATTATGTAGATCTTGTAATAAGGCTTGGGCAACTTCTAAAGGATTGACAATGGGACTAATAGCTTGTTGATCTGTGGTAGGATATTTAGCTATTGCTAATGCAGTGAGAGTTTCCTTAAACGGTGCTGTACTCAGAATAATTTGGTGTTCACAAAAGGTATTACGAGTAGAAACTAACCAACCAGCTATTGGGTGATTTTCTGGGATTTTGAGAGTTTTACCACCAGGAATGAGAATTTCTATTAACTGAGGTTTTGTAGGTGGAATATCAGTCTCTGAAAAAACTTCCCAAGGATAAAAAGCAAAGGCATTTTGATTATTATTTAAACCTACTAATATTAAATATACAGGGCGATCGCTCAAATTTTCAATTTTATATTGTAAGCGACTACCTACAGGAATTGTCGGCATAGCTATTTCTTCATAGCCAGGTGTTTGCCAAGTGTTATCTTTACCAGCAGTTCCTAAAGTGTCCCTCACCATAAAGACCCGGGGTAAAACATTATTAACAATCTCTAAAGTTGCCCTCACGGGTAAAAGCGAAGAACCTTTATTTTCTGTAAGTTGCCACAACTTTGATGCTAACAGAGTTGAAAATGTTGGTTTTAATCGCTGTACAGCCACCTTCACTGCTTCCCCAACTTCCCCCATAGTATTAATAATTAGTTCACCACCCAGGCAAAAAAGACCATAACGGCTGGGTAATGGAGCAACTTTACCAAACACATAATCAGCAGTTTCTTCTATAGTAGCAATATTTGCAATGCGGCTAATCCCTGAAAAAACACTAGTAGCATCTACCCGTTCAATTCTTTCCAAACCCTGATCTAAAGCTATATTAATATGAATATTTCGGGGTAATACACGCACAACTTCTTGAACTAATTGCCCCACTGAAGGTAAGTTAGTAATTTCTTTATTTGTAAATTGAGCTTTAGCGATTAATCCACTCCGTGATCTGATAATTAATTCCTCTCCCGTATCCAGAGTTAAACGAGAATTTACGCCATAATTTGTCAGCACTTGGGGAGGTAATCCCCCTAGCCATAGCTGGATAGTTTTTCCATCCTCCTCTATAGCTTTAACTACGCCAATACTTCTTAAATTATCAATCGGAAAATAATTAGTAAGTAAAGTATTTTGAGATTTTTTTTGCTCACTTAATAAACTTGGTTGTTGTTTTCCACCTAGCTGATACATTGAAGTAGCAATCCCAGAAAGAAACACTTGGATTGTTTTAGCTGGAATAGTTTCCCACAAATATTGAGTTAAAGCATAAGTCAATAATCCCGCAGTCCCATTAGAAAAAATGAATTCTCCGGCTTGCTGATTTAGTTCGGAAGTAGCATTAATAATTAGAGGATTGTTAACAGGTGATTTTTGCCTTTTAAGTTGCGATAAAAACTCTAGTTCTGCTATTTGTAAAGTTGATGTTGGTAATTCTGAATGAGTACGAACTCGTAAACCAGTGGGTTTTAATTCACGAGAATGATAATAACTGGTATCTAATATTGCTGTAACTTGATTTGTCGAAAGAGATCGCAATAATAATAATAGCGTTTCTTCTAATAAATAATTGACAGATTTTGTCCCTAGTAAATTATTTTCATCAACAGGAACTATGGCATTTTGGAATATTCCCCCTCCCAAATTAACGCGAGTACCATAACCAGAAAAATGGAAAATTACCACATCTCCAGATTTGGCTTGCTTACCCAAGTGATCTAAAAAAGCATTTTCAATAAATTTTCTGCTGGCTTGTTCATCAGTTAAAGTTAAAATATCTGATGGTGCAAAGCCACAACGATTAATTAACAATTCTGTTTGCAATTCCACATCAGTTACACAACCACCAAGAGCCGGACTTTGTGGATATTGATTAATACCTATCAATAATGCTAACTTCCGCTGGTTAGATTGTGCTAAAGCTTGGTAATAAGGATTTCCCAAACTTAACCACTCAGTTTCCCCTAACCCCAATGCCGCTAATAAGCCGCTAATCTTTTGTAAAAAGCTACGCCGTTTCATAATTAACACTCAGACTCTAGCCCACTAGCTAATAGCTTAAAGGCTAAAGTCCGGAGAGTAAAGTTTCTAATCTTAACCTAGAATTAAACTAAGACAGGTGCAATTTGCATAGCCCTTGTTAACTCTGCCGCTACCTCTGGACGAGAAAATTCTGGTGGTGGTAACTCACCCCGACGTAACATTTCCCGTACCTTTGTTCCCGACAAGTGAACCCGTTCCTCTGGTTTGCTAGGGCTGGTTTTAGTTGTAGCCATTTGTTTGGTGCGCTTGCAGTAGAAAGCGTGTTCAAACTTCATTGGTACAATCCCCAATTCTTCAGCGGTAAACTCATCAAATATATACTGAGCGTCATAAGTGCCGTAGTAGTCACCTACACCAGCATGATCACGTCCCACAATAAAATGTGTACAACCGTAATTTTTTCTGACTAAAGCATGAAAAATTGCTTCTCTAGGACCAGCATAACGCATTGCAGCCGGGTTAATTGCCAAAATTACTCTATCTACAGGGTAATAGTGTTCTAGTAAAATTTCATAACAACGCATCCGCACATCAGCAGCGATGTCATCTTCTTTAGTAGCCCCTACCAAGGGATGTAAAAATAGACCATCTACAGTTTCTAAAGCGCACTTTTGAATATATTCATGGGCGCGGTGGATAGGATTGCGAGTTTGGAAACCCACAATTGTTTTCCAACCTTTTTCGCGAAACATTTCCCGTGAAGCCGCAGGATCAATTTGGTAGGCAGGAAAATGGGGATGAGAGTCACGTTGTAATAACCAGATATCACCAGCCAGGTTGATAGAACCTTGGTTATAAACTACCTGGACTCCAGGATGTTTAGCATCATCAGTGCGATAAACATTGATGGCTTCGTGTTGTTTGTCGTAGGTATACTTTTCGGTCAGTTCCAATACCCCAATAAACTCACCTGTGGAGTTATCCAGACGCACTAAACCGCCTGTTTGTAGAGGAGTTGCTACTGCTTCAGTTACAGACAGTGTAATGGGAATTGACCAGACAATACCGTTAGCTAACCGCATTTCAGTTACTACTCGGTTGTAGTCTGCTTGGTTCATGAAACCTTTAAGAGGACTAAAGCCACCAATGGCAATCATTTCTAAATCAGAAACTGCTCGCTCATCAAGTTCCACACGCGGTAAAAAGTCAGCTTTAGAGAGAAATACTTCTCTTTGTGCTGAAGAAGCAACCCGGTTAATTAACTCTCCACCGTGGGGGGCAATGGCATCTGGATGGTAACTCAACGTAGTTTTTCCCTAATTGTTGCGAACTATGTATATAAGTTATCAAATTGTTGGGACAAAAAGTTAAATTTCTCTAAATTTTTTTCCTTTACCGGTCGGAAAGGGTGAGATTGGGAAAATGGGGAAATAAGTAATGGGACACAATTTATTAAGTAGGTTAGCATTAAAAATTGTTGTTGGGGCAAGGCAAGAGGCAAGAGGCACTCATGCAAGATTGAAGAGGGTTTGGGCGATTTTACTTTTCTTTACACAGATTGGTTTTATTGTGTTCACCTACTTACACAACTGATTATTCTGTTCCCTGTTCCGGTGTTCCCTCTCTCAACGAGTGAATTTAATTTTGTCCGACTACTTAATTCTAATCTCACGACATTTACTGTGGCTTTATTTTTCTGCTAACCAATTATCTAAATCAACTAAACTCACAAAATCTAAAAGTGCCTCACCCAATTCTTCCAACTCCTCAACATCTAATGAAGAAATCAAAAGTGTTTGGCGATCTGTAAGCTTCCCAAACCGCTTAGATAATAGTCGTAAAAGTAATCTTTTCGCCTCATTTTGCCTACCTTCTTGCCTACCTTCTTGTATACCTTCTTTCATGCCTTCTTGTCTTGCATCTTGATATACTCTTGTTTGCTTGATATCACTTAGTGAAAACATTGTCTCAATCTCCTGACGAGTTAATTTAGAAAACTTTGATAGTAAAACAGTCTCTAATAATTCTACAATGTCTTGCTTGATCGTGGCATCAACGATTTCCCTTCTAGTCCGCTGCATTAGCCCACTAACCAATTCTGGTGATTGAGATTTTTTGCTAACTATTAGTTGCACTAAGTCCATACCAATTGATGCTGACGATATTTCATCAAGGTAAATTTGCACAATGCGTCCATTGTTAATCAACTCTTCTTGATAAGCAGTCAACTTTTTGACTTCCAAGCTTCGTTTAGCAAATATGGCCACAGCTTGCCAATCTTGTACCGGCTGGTATTGATTGAGATAAATATTAATTTCAGTGATAAATTCCCAATAAAAATCAGGCTTATCTTGAAATTGCACTTCCACAAAATAAATTGGATACTCTAGACTATCTGGCATAAAAATACCATCAAATCTAAATGCTTTTTCCTTAACTTCTACTGATGTAAATTTATAGTGTTCGGCTTTTTCTAATGGTTGACCCAGTAGCTCAAACAATAGACTATGAAAGGTTAAAAATAACTGATAAAAAATAGTGTCAGTTCGCATAGAGTTATCTCCTAATAAATATAATCAAAACTTATTTTATCAAATTGTGAGTTCAGCAGATTAGATTAAGATATAGCGGTTTTCGGTCGGATGAAATACAATCAAGGGCGGGGAACCCCCGCCCCTACAGGGTTTGTAATTATTCATCGAAGAAGGGAACTACGAAACAGTTTTTCCTATTTCCTGTTCCCTCTTTAACAAGGTTTTGGTTTTTTTATGAGAAATAAAATGTTGAAACCTTGAACAAATCTGGATTTCAAAATTAGGGAATAATTTTTTCCTCCCTGCATTGACACAACAGGATGAAACTAACCAGATATTTACATCTGGTTAGTCTTCCTAAAAAATTAGCTGAATGAGAAATTAGCACCAAACAGGTTGTCATTCACATTAGCACCAGTAAAACCAGAAGTACCAGATAAAGTAACTAATAGCTGACCTCTACCAAAACCAGTATTAGTAGTAATACCATCACCAACTCGTAGTTGCGTATTGGCTCCCAATGTTACTACATCAATATTGGTAATACCGGAGAATTGTAGTTTATCACCTGAAATAGTCCGCTCAAATTGGTAAATAGTATCTGCACCATCACCAGCAGCATAGTTGACAATATCACTAGCAGCATCGTTGAAACCTAGATAGAGGGTATCGTTACCTCGACCCCCAAAGAAGATATCTGCACCAGTGTCACCACTTAGGATATTGCTACCAGTATTACCAATAATGATGTTATTCAAGCTGTTGCCAGTACCATTAATACTGCTACTGCCAGTTAAAGTCAGGTTTTCAACGTTATCACTCAACGTATAGGTAACACGGGTGCTTACAGTATCAGTACCTTCGTTCAATAACTCAAAAACGCTGTCACTGGCATTATCCACAATGTAAGTATCATTACCAGCCGCACCAATCAGGGTATCTGCTCCCGTCCCACCATTAAGGGTATTATTACCACTGTTGCCAGTTAAGGTGTTATTGAGGGTATTACCAGTTCCATTCAGGTTGTCAGTCCCTGTAAGAACTAGGTTTTCTACATTGGTTCTCAATGTGTAATCTATAGATGATAGAACAGTATCTACTCCAGCATCAGCAGCTTCAGTAATGGTATTGGTTAAGGTACTAATGATATAAGTATCATTACCAGCACCACCTTTGAGAGTATTTGTTCCTGCACCACCATCAAGGGTATCGTTACCAGCACCACCAGTAATTGTGTCATTGCCTGTGCTACCAGTAGCGTTGAGATTTCCCAAGAAGTTAGCAAAATTGAAGATCTCAAAGTTCTGAACTAGCAGTCCGGAAATACCGCTTAATTGATTGCCAGTATTGGCAATATTCAATGTTAAAGCAGTTAATGCTGTTCCTCCAGATATTACTAAAGTATCTGTTCCTATGCCACCATGGAAAAGGTCATTTTGTCCGGCGTTAGCAACCGTTGAAGTGATAGTATCATTACCTGCATTACCAAAAATTCGATCTGGGTTAGGGGTGGCTGTGAGACTATTGTTACTATTTGTACTATTGATTAGATTGTAGACATCAGCAGACACACCTAAACGAGAATCAAGAGCGAGAGGTTTATCCAACTCCAACACCACCATCTCATTATTATCGATCGCTGGAGGACGACCGATAGAGAAAGGATAGTTATTATCATTAGCCACCAAAATGGTTTTGTTGTCGAGAATCAAGACACTTTCAATCGTCTGGAATGGCATTTTGTAAGTAGTATTGCCATCACCATTGAGATCATTAGCATCTTGGATATTCAACAAATTGGCGATTTCCTCCTTAGAGACAAAACCATTGGCATCAATCTTGCTGAAGTCCACCTTGAAAATCTTCTTGAAAGCAGCGGCGCTACCTTGATTGTTATCCCGTTCAATGATCAAGAACTCATTGTTATTGATAGGAGTAAAATCCCCAATCGCATTACTGGTACTTGCTAGTTGATAGCGGCCAACAATACCCGTAAAGGCATTGGTAGCGACATCGAACTTATAAATCCGTAATGACCCAGCAGCATCGCCGACAACAGTACCTTCTAACAAAGGATAAAGAGTTTGACGGTCAGGGCTAAAAGCCATGCCTTCAAAGCCTTGGGAGCGGTTCAGGTTGGCTTTGACTAAATCACCGTAGTAGGGCTGATTAGGATCGAAGTAAACAGGAGAATTGGCGAAATAAGGAGTATTGAAATTGCCATTGGGGTTAGCGTAGCCCGTACCAGCCAGGTAATTATTGACCAAGACTTGTCGCCCAGTTTTGGGGAAATCGGTAAAGAAGCCATCTACACCCAAATCAATGAACTTCCGGAACTCAGCACCAGGGTCGCCATTGTAGCTTGCGGGTAAGAAGAAACTATCATTCCGCAAGGTGTAAAGATGGACAATTAAACCTGCTTGATGGGCATCTTGAATCAGGGTAGTGGGTGTACCTAAAACCCGGTCGCCATCACTGATTTGACCATCACCATTCAGGTCATCGGGTCTACCATCATTATTAGCATCAACAGTCAACTGGGGAATAATGCGCTGTTTATTGGGACCAATACCTTGAGCGTAGGTAGCGATTTCAGCTAAACCTGCGATTGTAGAAATATCGGTATAGGTGCGACTATCACCACTAACTACAAAATCATAAGGTTGACCAGAGCCGCCGAACAATTGCACCAAAGGAATATCAATTCCCGCTGCGGGCATAATTGTATTGTTCAGTTCCTTGAGGTTGGCAACTTCAAAAGACTGAATAAAGACGCGGGTAGGATTGGTAAAGTTCTCAGTTTTGAGAGTATTTGCCAGTATTTGGCTAGTATTAATGCCCTGTTGTTGGAAGAAAGTGGGATGTTTGGTTTCGGGATAGATACCGATTTTCCGTCCGGTTTCCAATTCGACTTGTTTGACTAAATCAATGACTTCTTTCAGAGTTGGCACTTTTAGCCCATCATTATTAAAGGCAGTACCACGGATTGCAGGTATCCGCTCAATGGCATTGATAGTTTTAATTTCTGCGAGGGTAAAATCTTCAGCAAACCAACCAGTTCTATTGACACCATCAAGATTTTTAGTAGTCTTACGACTAGCAAACTCTGGACGCAGATAGATATCTGTGCTGGTATCGGTGGTGTTCAGTGACCCATCTGCATTGAGTACCGCCAACATCGGTTCGTGACGGGCAATTAAGAAACCATCTTTGGTGACAACTAAATCGGGTTCAATGAAATCTGCACCTTGAGCGATCGCTAATTTATAGGATGCGAGGGTATGTTCGGGACGTTCACCACTGGCACCACGATGACCGATGACAACGGGAGCAAGACCTGTGAGAGTATCAAATTTGGGAACAGATAAAACAGTGGGATTTTGGGGCGATCGCACTTGGTTGGTAGTAATCTCATCTCTGACCAAATCCCCTGTCCCTGGGAAATCAGTAAAGTAACCATCTACACCCAAATTAATGAATTGACGGAACTCCAATTCTGGATTGTTATTGTAGTTTGATGCCAAGTAGCGGCTTTCGTTACGGAAGGTGTAAGGATGAACCACCAAACCTTCCTTGTGAGCATCACTAACTAAGCTGGTAGGAGAAGCGGTAACTTTGTCAGCATCATTAATTACACCGTCGTTATTGAGATCATCAGCCTGACCATCGTTGTTGTTATCTACAATCTTGACGGAAACAATCTGCCGTTTCCAGGGTCCAATACCATCAGCATAAGCAGCAATCTCCTTCAAACCAGCGGGAGTCAGCAAATCTCCATAAGTACGATTGTCACCAAGAACCGTGAAATCATAAGGACGAGCATTGACATCTTGATATAAAAGTGTGCCGTCGTCTGCCACATCATAAGCATCAAGCAATTGCACCAAAGGAAGATTTACCCCGGCTGCTGGCATGATGTTGTTATTTAAGTCTTTGAGATTACTAACTTCAAAGGACTGAATAAAGACGCGTTTGGGATCAGTAAAGTTTTTGGTTTTGAGAGTGTCAATTAGTTTTTCTTCCAGAGACAGACCCAAGTTATCGTGGTATGTGGGGTGTTTGGTTTCTGGATAGATACCAATTTTCTTACCTGTTTGGGCTTCAACTTGCTGAACTAAATCAATGATTTCCGCAAAGGTGGGGATGTCCAAAAGACCATTATAAACTTGAGTGCGGAAACCTTGAGGCATGACAGCCCGCAAAGTTTTAATTTCTGCCAAAGTGAAATCAGAAGCAAAGAAACCTGTTTCGGCTACACCATCTACCATCACCGTCTTTTTGCGACTAGCAAATTCAGAACGGCTGGCTACATCAGTGGTATTAATCAGGTTAGGTTCATGACGGGCAATGAGGATACCATCTTTGGTGGATACCAAGTCAGGTTCAATGAAATCTGCACCGCGCAAAATCGCCAGTCGGTATGATTCAATCGTGTGTTCAGGGCGCTCGCCACTGGCACCACGATGACCTATAACAATGGGAACTTGACCATTGAGGGTATTCAATTGAACTGGGTTAGGGGTAGCGATGGGTGCATCTAATAAAACACCATTACTATTGAAATGTAGTAAGTATGTCCCAAATTCATCACCTACCCAAATATCACCCTTAGCATCAATGACAAAAGACTCTGGATCAAAATCAGCCCCTGTCAGTTCGCGGTTGGCTGAGGTATCATTAACGATTTTGAAAGGAATCAGCTTATCAGGGTCAGAGAGTTGAATAAAGCGTTGAATGTCTACAGATTTATCACCATTTTCCGTACCAGCAAAATTAGGATCTACTTGGTAAATCCGCAGGAGGAAATCAGCGCTATTACCTTTAGCACCGTAGCCATTATCTGCTAAAAACCAAAATGTAGAACCACCACCATTAGGAGCAAACTGCACCGCACTAAAACCTTGAACTGGTTGACCAGGGAAAGGAGAGGGTTTGCCATTGGTAGGATTAGTTACAGCAGCACCAGAAGCAGGACCAACAGCGAAAGTATCGGCAGGAAGAGAAGCAAAACCTTGAAGTTTTACTAATGGAGCAGCAGCATTGATAGTCCGTGCAGTTTGGTCGTCTTCTAAGGGATTGTTATTACCTGGTTTAGAATCCAAATCCACTTGATTTTGAGCGGTAATTTCTGCCCGATTGATTAATGCTCCACTTTGGGCAACTTTCACGGTTAGTTTCAATGTACGGGTAACGTTACCACCAATTTCTCCTACATCCCACACACCTGTTTGACTGTTATAAGTTCCTTGTTGTGGTTTTGCCGAAACAAAAGTAAATTGCTGTGGTAATAAATCTGTGACTTTAATGCCGTTGGCCAGTAAAGGACCTTTATTGGAGAGGGTGAGGGTAAAGGTGACATCTTGTCCGATAACTGGATTACTGACATTGACAGTTTGACTTAACTGTAAATCAACACTAGCTATACTATTGGGTAGTTCGAGAATACCGAGTTTCTCGATAGGTGTATTGCCAGTAACGTTGAAGTCGTTATCATTAATTAAAGCTAGGGTGTTAGATGATACTAGTGCTAAACCTTCTAATTTTTCAACACCGGTATAACCCAATTGGGCGGCGTTGGCAATTAAACTCTTGCTAACTAGTTTAATGTTGGCAGTGGTTAATTCTGCTGGTGTGAGTTGTTCGATGGTTTTACCAGCAGGTAAGGTGAAATTAGCTGGATTATTGATGTTAGTTGCACCAGTTAAATCAATTTGGTAGATGAGTTTGTTGGCAGTATTATCGCCTCTATCATCTCGTTCTACAACTGCAAACTTCCGATTACCTAAAGAAACGGCATCACCAATTTTATCTGTTCTAGCTGATCCAGTTCCTGTAATATCATCAAGGAGATAGAGATATTCTCCTGTGACTGTTTTGGAAACGATGTCAAATTCTAAAATTCTTAAATTGCGAGAATTTCTAGATGTTGTATCACCAGCATTATCTGGGTTATCAATGGCGCTCTGGATAAAAGCATACAGTTTGTTACCTTCTAAGGCTACTGCTTCAAAGCCGCGATTACTACGTCTTTGGGCATAAACTGCTGGCAATACTTCTGTGCCAAAAGTTCCTGGCACTGTGGCTGTTCCTTGGGGAATAAAACGGTCAATTAATTTACCATTAATATTAAATTGGTAAATCGCTGGACGATATTCATCTACTAACCAATAATTGCCATTAGGTGCCACAACAATCCCTTCTAAGTCAGCCCCCAATGCTTTGTTAGGGATAACTTGACCATTTAAATTAACAGCCACTTCATCAGTGTAAGCTGTACCACCAGCCCCGGCTTGAAGATTTGGAAGTCCGGTTAATGGGGTTGTGCCGTCTTTTTCAAATAGTCCAGTTCTCTTGGTAATAGCAATTGCCCCTGTTTGTTTGTTCAGTTCAAAACTGACTATTTCTGGTTGGAAGTTGGGTAAATAGAATGGTCTGTTATTACCTGTGGGTTCTCCATTTGGTCCCCTGTCTGTGTGGGTAACAAATTTTAAATTACCGTTAGCAGCAAGACCTTGGAAATACAAACCAGAGAAACCACCCAAGAGGATATCTTGACCTGTGCTGGTTGTTCCTAATTTGGGTAAGTTGCTAAATTCGTAATTGGTTAGTCTGGGTTGAGGTACGGGGTTGCGGGGGTCGTAACTAGTTGTGTCAATATTTAGGGCTTTAGGAAAAACGTTAGCGATATTTTCCCAGGGGACTAATTTAAAGTTGCTACTGATGTTCTCATTGTCAACAATGGTAGCGGGATCATTTGAGCCATCTTGGGTGATAAATACACCAAATGGGAAGTTCGCACCCAAGGGTAAGTTAATAACATCTGCACCGTCGGATTCTTGGACGCTATCAATTGTGCCATTGTTGCCAACGCCAAATCTACCTAAAAAGTCGTTGTTGCCTTCACGGGTGTAAGCTGCAAAGCTGTTATCTCCTTGACTGGATGCGAGGAGGTAGCCTGTACCATTTTTACCATAATAAATGGTTAGTCCTTCTACATCTGCGGTGAGATTTTTGCCACCTTCGGCCTTGACTTTCTCAATTAATTTACCTGTTGAACTACTATTGGGTTCGGCGTTAAATTTCCAAATGCCCACGTCTTCTTGACCAATGTACAGAAATCCTGTTTCTTGGTCTACTACCATGCCTTCTGTTTGGGGGGAAGCGCCGACTGTGGTAGAGGCAGGAATTGTGAAGTTACGCACTAATTCGTAACCGATTGTACCATTACCTTTGGCGATTAATTTCAGTTGAGCGACATCTCCGGTTTGACGACGGCTGGTGAAAACGTAGTAATCGTTGGTAACAGGGCTGCGGTAAATTGCCAATCCATAAGCACTGCGGGCAGATGCAGAATAAGAACCAGTGAAGGGTGATTTTTGGAAAATGGTGGCAGCATTGCTATCGGTAATGTTGGCTAAGTAATTACCTCTTGTACCGTTAGGGTCTATTTTGAAAATGGCTAGTTTATCATTATTGCGATCGCTGGCTACGGCAATATCAATTTTTTGACCACCTAAGGTAAATCCATATTGCAAGTCAACGTTGTTGTAGCGAATATCTGGATTACTGGGATTAATGGTCTGCAATAAGTTACCAGCTAAATCATAAATCCGCAAACCGCCATTTTTGACGCTGGTAACTACTAAGCTTTTGCTAGAGTCTGTACCATTGACATAAATTGCTGGATCATCCGCATCGGCTCTTTGACTAAATGACACGTTAGGATCATCTAACAAGTCAGGACGGGTTTCTACTATGGGGGTGACTGTGGGAATTATATCTGCACTCAAGGTGAGGATTTGAGTGAATTGGGTAGCAGCATTAAAGTTATCATCGCTGACTAAAACGATGGATTGCCGACCATCTACCAATTTTGGTCCAAAGGCTAAACCTTCAATGTTGTCTGTCCCTGTGGGATGATTGCCATCACTGTTAGGTAAACCTAATGTATCTAGATTTAATACTAGGCGTTTTTGTGCAGGTTGAATGGCGGCTAGTTGTGCTGCACTTAAACTATTGAGAGAATCAATTGTATTGATGTCTGTTGCCCCTTGGAGGCTAATCTCATAGATTTTGATTGTGTTTCCTTGTCCAACGGCAAAGGAGCGCTCTAGAGCTAATATTGTCCCACGGTTATCAATGGCTAATAAGTCTACTAAGCCACTATCAGCACCAGTTCCACCAATGGGAGCTTTAGAAATAGGATCAGCAATGTAAAGATATTCTTTTTCTGGTTGCCCTGTTACCAAGTTATATTGAATAATCCGAGAACGGCTACCTGTGGTGATTGTTGTTCTTAGTCCATCTTGAAATAGGGCGTTTTCAGTGGCGGTATACAGAGTTTTTTGGTCAGGTGTAATCGTTAAGCTTTCAAAAGCTAAGTTGTTACGTACCCCTGTTGTTTGGGTTTCACCAGTACCTAAAATACCATCTTGGTTAATGTCATTAGGTCGTATTTGAAATTTAGGAGGAATGGACAGAGATCGCTTTTCTACCCCTGTGGTCAGATTAAACTCTTTAATGAATGGTTCAACAACACGATTAGCACTAATTTCTCCCTCTGAGGAAATAAATACTGTACCATCGCTAGTTAATGCAATACCTTCTGGATCAAGACTGCTGGCAGCAAAAGGAGTACCATTCAGATTTTTGAGTTGAACAACGTTGGTAAAGGTAACGACATTCGTAACGGGGTCGAGGGTAAAAGTATAAAAACGGGCGTTGGATGAGCGATCATCAGAAACTGCATAATACTGATTTTTAGCAGCATCATAAGTAACACCAGACAAACCACCAACGGGGACATTAACTCCATTAATTGATTGAGCTGCACCAGTAGGGGTAAAGTTTGTGGCAAATATAGTTTGCCCTTTAAATTCAGCGCTAACAACTGTTTTACCTGCTTCGGTTGCACCAACTTGCACATCTGCAAACACCAAGCGATGGTCAGAACTGGGGAATCCACCAGGAAGACTACTATTAAATGTACCTACCAATGGGAAAGTTGGATCAGTATTTACAGGCCAGAAAACTCCTGAGTTGGTTACTTGTAGGTCAGTTGAGGGGAGGACATAATCTGTTCGCAGGTTTCCAGGAGCAGCATCATTAAAGTCTGCGGTGTCAAAAGCGGAATTACCTTTATGACTGTTATTTAGTTGCTCTTGTAAAGTGGCTTGCTGATGTGCGCCTAAACTGCTAGGTGTGAAGTTAGTATTGATGTGGGGATTTTGTACTAATTGTAAAATTGCTTTGTTATAGCTATCACCATCATTAGGGTCAGCATTTTGATCACCCATAATCACAAAGCTAGAACCGGGGGCTAAATTACCCTGACCACCTTTGTCATCATAAATATAACTACCTTTGCCTGCGCTCACATAGTCTGACCAGAAGCGGATTTCGTCGTAGTTACGCTTGCCATTGCGATCTTCTGTGCCATCAAAAGTTGGTGGGGTAGGATGGCTAACAAGGGCATGAACTGTTTCACCATTGATGATAATCGGAACATCCCAATGGCTTTTTGACGAAAGCCTAAGCACATTAATTTCTTCTGGGGAATAGAAACCGTTGAGATTTTCGTTAACTGTGGTGGCAGAATTATCTACTGTGGGGTCATTGGTCAACAGATTTCCTGGCATATCCTTCCAGAGAAAGTTTTGGAAGGTACGAATATTAGCTGTGTCAATGGGATATTTGGATAGTAACAACATCCCAAACTGACCGGGGAAGTTGCCAAAGCCAAAGGAATCATCACCATAACCTGTAGTTGATGGTGTGGTGACGATTGCTCCATTATTATTTAGGTCAAAGCCGGAAGCAATTCCTGTATTTGAGGGCGCTATATACCCATATTGATAGGTAACTGGTGTAGCGCCGTTTTGAGAAATTTGCAGGAAGTTTTGTTTAAATAAGTCTACTGCTGCTGGAGCATAGTCAAATTCATTAATGAGTAAGATATCTGGGTTATTGCGTTGGATGATTTCGGCTACTGTTTTGGCTTGATTTACGCGTAATTGGGTGGCCGCATCATTGTTAGGGTTATTGAAATTAGTTAGATCTGATACTAGCTGCCCTTCGATGTTACGATTCAGGGAAGCGTTAAATTGTGAAAAACGGACTGTAGTAGAAACCATATTTTTGTTGAAGCAACTATTTATAGATAATTGGCTCTACAATATCAGTCTAAGGTTAAGGTATTATTGTGTATAGTTGAGATTTGTTTAAGTGCTAATTAAAATTATATGAAAGCAATTTTCATTTTAAAACAAATTTTAGAGGGGATCTGGTGGCTCTAATGCAGTATTACCAAAGGGGATAAATCGCGCTCTCAAGTAACCATAAGAATGTCACTGTCGGGAGATAAAAAATTGAAACTTTTATTCATCAAGGCTGTTACTGATTTAACAAGGTTTTAGTTTTTATATTAGAAATAAAATGTTGAAACCTTGAACAAATCTGGATTTCCAAATTAGGGAATAATTTTTTCCTCCCTGGATTGACACAACAGGGTGAGACTAACCTGATATTTTCATCAGGTTAGTCTTTCTAAAAAATTAGCTGAATGAGAAATTAGAATCAAACAGGTTTTGATTCACATTAGCATCAGTAAAACCAGAAGTACCAGATAAAGTAACTAATAGCTGACCTTTACCAAAACCAGCATTAGTAATACCATCACCAACTCGTAGTTGCGTATCAGCCCCTAATGTTACTACATCAATATTGGTAATACCGGAGAATTGTAGCTTATCACCTGAAGTAGTCCGCTCAAATTGGTAAATAATATCTGCACCATCACCAGCAGCATAGTTGACAATATCACTAGCAGCATCGTTTAAACCTAGATAGAGGGTATCGTTACCTCGACCCCCAAAGAAGATATCTGCACCAGTGTCACCATACAGGATATTGATACCAGTATTACCAATAATGATGTTATTCAAGCTGTTACCAGTACCATTAATACTGCCACTGCCAGTTAAAGTCAGGTTTTCAATGTTATCACTCAATAATGTATAATTAACACTGGTGTTGACAGTATCAATACCTTCGTTCAATGACTCAAAAACGCTATCACTGGTATTATCTACAATGTAGGTATCATCTCCTCCATTACCAGTAAGAGTATCAATGCCTTTACCACCATTGAGAGTATCATTGCCATCACCACCAGTGAGAGTATCGTTACCTAATCCTCCATTAAGAATGTTATTGCCAAAGTTGCCAGTCAGTGTGTTATTGAGGGTATTACCAGTTCCATCCAGGTCGGTATTTCCTAGAAGAACTAGGTTTTCTACATTGGTTGCCAGTGTGTAAGTGACAGACGAGAAAACACTATCTATTCCAGCATTAATAGTTTCAGAAATCGTATTGGTTAAGGTACTAATGATATAAGTATCATCACCAGCACCACCTCTGAGACTATTTATTCCAGCCCCACCATCAAGAGTATTGTTACCACTATTACCCCTGATTGTATTACTGAGGTCATTGCCTGTGGCATTAATATTATCAGTACCTAAGAGGGTAAGATTTTCTAGTTCTGCACCTAATACCCAAGTAATACTAGCCTTGACAGTATCAATACCCTCTTCTGCTAACTCAGTTACAACATCATTAACAGAATCAACGATGTAAGTGTCATCTCCTGCACCACCAATGAGAATATTGTTACCAGTATTACCAACAAGGATGTTACTGAGGTTATTGCCTGTGGCATTAATATCCTCAGTACCTAAGAGGACAAGATTTTCTAGTTCTGCACCTAATACCCAACTAATACTAGCCCTGACAGTATCAATACCCTCTTCTGCTACCTCAGTCACAACATCATTAACAGAATCAGAATCAACGATGTAAACGTCATTTCCTGCGCCACCAATGAGAGTATCGTCACCAATACCACCATTGAGAATATCATTGCCAGCCCCACCAATGAGACTATCGTTACCACTATCACCTCTGAGAGTATCATTGCCATCATCACCAATGAGAGTATTGTTACCAATATTACCAGTGAGGATATTATTGAGGGTATTGCCTGTGGCATTATCAGCAGTACCTAAGAGGGTAAGATTTTCTAGTTCTGCACCTAATACCCAACTAATACTAGCGTTGACAGTATCAATACCCTCTCCTGTGAACTCAGTGATAGCATCACCAATGACATCAACGATGTAAGTGTCATCTCCTGCACCACCAATGAGAGTATTGTTACCAGTATTACCAGTGAGGATATTATTGAGGTCATTGCCTGTGGCATTAATATTATCAGTACCTAAGAGGGTAAGATTTTCTAGTTCTGCACCTAATACCCAACTAATACTAGCATTGATAGTAGCTGTGCCCCCTCCGGTGATCGCTGTGATAACATCTCCGAGGACATCAACGACGGAAGTGTCATTTCCTGCGCCACCAAGGCGTGTCTCGTTGGCTTTAGCAGCGTCATG
>JANMEE010000052.1:0-14311 GCA_031376645.1 Dolichospermum sp. OTE_75_concoct_329_sub
AAGTCGGTTAAAACCGACTAAGTTTGATTATTGTAAATTTATATAACGCAAATCTAAGACAACTTTATCGAGTACGGCTTCATCAAATCTGTAGGTGTGAATATAATCACCAAAAATCTGGTTACTATTAGATATTTGGTAGAAATTAAATATGCGTAATCAGCAAACCCATGTAGAGACGTTCCATAGAACGTCTCTACATTCATTCCTGGAGATATCTATTTTGTTTATCTTTCTTGAGTAGAGGTTTTTTTCTGACGGGATGCCATAGCCATCAAACCGTTTAAATTCGTCTTCACTGGGATTAAACTCATTACTCCAAGTTTTGGAGAAAAAGGGCGGATTAGCCACAGCAAAATCAAAGGTTTTTAGGCTACCATCCGCTTATTTGAAGTGAGGAGTTGATCAAATATTATCCTGCCCTCTACGGTATCATATCCTGCCTTTACAGAAAATATTAAAAACCTACACCTGTTAGATATTCCCCCTGTCCCTTTTCCTCTTATTGACCGGAATAAAAGTAATAGATATCAAGTAAGGTAGTATGGAAGACAGTTAGGGAAACTCGTAGTTATCCCAGAAAGCGAAAATAAAATGATTTTAATTATACTCACTTATGAAAAAGTTGCAAATTGACTTAAACCATCAAACTATGTATAACAGTCGAGAAGATGGTTATCTTAAATTTCAACTTAATCAACAAACTGGTGCTGTTTTATCCATTGCTCATACCCAAGAAGCAATTGTTGTACCTGTAACATCGGTTACAGCTATTCCAAATATGCCTGCTTGTATATTAGGATTAATGAATTGGCGCAGTCATATAATTTGGGTAGTTGATTTACCGAAGATGTTTAATTTAGAATGTCTCGATCATCGGCTACGCCAGTATAATATCATTGTTATTCAAATAGAATCAATGATATTGGGTTTGGTTGTTCAAGAAATTAAAGGCACAACCAAGTTTATAGCTGATGATATTCGTTCTCCTGTAGGACAAGTAGCATCTAGTTTAGTACCGTACTTGTGTGGTTGTGTAGTGCAACAAGAAGAAATATTATTGGTATTAGATGCAGTACATATTTTACGTTCAGATATTCTTTGTATTAACTAATAATTAATACTCGAAGAACGGGGTAATTTTCTAATTTTATAGATGTGATGTGAGGAAGATATGTTGAATAAAACTGATATTAAACAAAGTGGTAATTCTCAAAATAAATCATCGTTAATTTCTTCAGGGCAAGTTGTTGATATTAGAGGAGAAAATTTTAGTTATAATATGGCTTGGAATCGTGGATTAGAATACTTACGACAATTTGAATTGAGTACAAAATCTATAATTTTGTCTATAGCTATTGGTACTTTACCAGTTTTGGGAATTGGGGCAATTACTTATATTTTTGGTAGTAGGTTAATTACAAAGCAAATTATTACATCTCAAGAAACTAAAGCAATTAACTTAAATGATACAGTTAATAGTTTTCTTGGACAACGCTATGAAGATATTCAAGTATTATCTAATATATCTTTTTTCAGTCCTCCTAGTGCAGCAAAAAAAACAGGATCAGATAAATCCAGTAACACACTCAAATTTGATATCCGCACAATTAATATAAAAACACAAGCCTCCTTAGATAGCTTGATAAAAACGGGTAAAATTTATGATAGTGTGGCTGTATTTGATCTGAATGGACAAGTGCTTATTCAATCAGAGGGAGAATATTTAAATCCAGAAAAACAACTTATCTATTTTCAAGAAGTAATTAAACAGAATACTGCTATTATTAGTCAACCAGAAATAGTTGAAAATATAGGCGCGGTAATTTATGTAGCTGCACCAATTAAGGATAAAGTTCAGGGTAATACTATTGGTATAGTCAGAACCCGTATGCCTGTAAAGGCTTTAGAAAAAGTAGTAAAAGATTCTCTAGATGATACTAATCAATATTATTTTTTAGATGGAAAAGGCAGAATTATAATTAGTTCTTATCAAAATTTATTTGGTAAAAAATTGATAGGTATATATCCTAGTTTAGCTAATGTTTTGGGTGCTAAAGATATTGATACATTTACAGCCGTTGCCAAAAATAATCAACAGCAGCAACTCATTAGTTATGTACCATTCCGAAAATTATCAGGTTTACCGGATATCAATTGGCAATTAATTGTGGCGAAAAATGTAGCAATTGCCTTTAAGCCGCAAAGAGAATTTTTAACATTAACTGCTAGTACAACACCACTAGTTGCATTATTGATGACGTTGCTTGTCGCTTGGTTAAGCCAACGAATTAATGCTAAACTTGTTAATACATCCATAGCAGAAGTAAAGGATGGTGAAGAGCAAATACATTTAAGTTTAGTCAAAAAACAAGAGGAAGAAAAAAGAGAAATTGAATGGATACAATTACTGTTAGAGATTACTAAAAAAATTCGTCTAAATCTTCAGTCTGAAGCTATTTATCAAACGGCAATTTCTGAAGTTGGTCAAGTTCTAAAAACAGACCGAGTGATCATTTATAAACTGCATCGGAAAACGCAAGCTGTAAAAGTAATTGCTGAATTGGTAATTGACGATTGCCAAAAAATGCTCGGTGTATACAATAATAATTCTCATTGGCGAGAACTTAGTCGAAATAGCCAGTTTGAGGCAATATCAAATATTGAACAAGAGTCAAGTTTAACGAGTAGTTATATCGAGTGGTTAAAGAAATTTTCTGTGCAAAGCAGTTTAACAGCACCAATTTTAAGTCATGGAGAAATCTCCGGTTTCTTGATTGCTCATCATTGCCATAGTCCCCATATTTGGCAATCTGGAGAAATTAATTTTTTAACCCAAATTGCTACACAAATTGGCTATGCGTTAGAACAATCGCATCTACTGGCAGAAATTAAAAAATTAAAAGTACATGGTCAAGTAAACACTAATCAAGAAAGTTTGGAACTCCAGAATTTTCAGTATAGTATTCAGCCGATTGTGAACCAAATCCAACAAGCTGTTAGTGAAGTAAATGTTTATTTAGAAAAATTCATAGCAGAAGCAGTTATAGAACCTGAAAAAATGAACCGGAGCTTAGAAACTATTGATAATATGACTATTGCTATTCAATCTATCGCTGATATGGCACAGCAAGCTGTCACCATTGTTAATAATGCTAACAATACAGCTACTAAAACTGAAGCAGCGATGGATTTAACATTGCAAAATATTTTCTTTGTCAAAGAAACAGTTGATGAAATAGCTAAAAAAGTCAGACGTTTAGGGGAATCTTCTCAACAAATTTCCCGTGTAGTTTCTATAATTAATCAAATTGCTATGCAAACTAATTTGTTAGCAATTAATGCAGGAATTGAAGCTGCAAGAGCCGGTGAAGAGGGTCAAGGTTTTGCCGTAGTAGCAGAAGAAGTAGGAGAATTAGCCGCTAGAAGTGCAACCGCAACTCAAGAAATTGAGGAAATAATTGAGAAAATTCAACGAGAAACTGGTGAAGTATTAAAAACAATGACAACGGGAACTAATCAAGTCACCCAAAGCAGCGATATGATCACCAATGCTAAACATGGTTTACAACAAATTGTTGATATATCACAGCAAATAGATACTTTAGTCCAGTCAATTTTAATTTCTACTACATCTCAAGTGCAAACATCACAAATTGTTAGTGAAACTATTAAGGACATCACTATTATATCAGCACGTAATAATCATAATTCCCGTCAAGTTTCCCAATCTTTACAAAAAGCAGTGGACATTTCTCAGGAGTTAAAAGAGACTATGGAGACTTTCCCAGCTAATTGATATTCTCATTTGTTCTGAATTAATAATTAATGACTAAGGACTAATGACTAATGACGAAAGATAAAGAATTGGAAATCCAGATGCAATTTCTGGAAGAAGCAACTGATTATCTCAATACTTTAGAGGGGGTATTACTGGAAATTGACACCAGTAAACGTATTGAATTAGAACATATTAATGCTGCAATGCGAGCCGCTCATTCTATTAAAGGTGGAGCAGCTATGATGGGATTTCGGGTATTAAGTGATTTAGCTCATAAATTGGAAGATGCTTTTAAAGTTTTAAAGACTCAAAAAGATTCCTTAGAGCTTGATACTCATTTACAAAGTTTATTACTATCTAGTGTTGATTGGCTCCGACAAATTGTTGAATTACTTGCCAAGGGGAATAATCTAGATAATGGTTGGTTGAGAGAATCTTGTTACCCAATTTTTGACGAACTTTATGAGCGTTTAGGTGAACCGACTCCAGAGGATATTACAACTTTACTATCATCAGAAGATGATCAAGAAATTGTCCCTTTATTATTTGAAACTGAAGTTGAAGAGTATTTACAACATCTAGAAGCTCGATTAAAGAATAGTAATAAATCGGGATTAAGCGGAGAATTGGTAATGATGGCAACTGAGTTAGGTGGGTTAGGAGAAATGCTGAAATTAACAGCATTTACTCAACTATGTAAATCAGTTATTTATTGCTTAGAAAATTCTCCTGATTGTTCTGTAGAAATTGCCAATTTAGCATTAAAAGCATGGCGGCAATCTCAAACTTTAGTATTAAGTAATCACCGAGATAATTTACCAACAACAATTGATTTTGGTGAAGTTATTCATGATAATTCTCCTCATCTATCAAACAAGCAAGATTATTTATTGAATAAATCAGTTATTTCTGATTTTAAATTATTAGAAAATGTTGAATTATCTCCCGAAAGTGGTGATAGAGTATTAGCTTCAGAAAATCTCCCAATAGATTATAAATATACTGAACGCAAAAGTGATATTAATTCACTTCCTCTTCCTAAAGAAAGAGAAAACCAGGAAAATACAGTTAGAGTTCCTAGTAAACATTTAGAGAAAATTAATGATTTATTTGGAGAAGTTATTATTCAACGCAATGGGTTGAATGTGCAAATGGAAAGATTACGTAAATTGGTACGCAATCTCAGTCAAAGAGTGGAAATTCTTGATCAAGAAAATCAAGAACTGCGGACAGCTTACGCAAAAATGATAACTCATAATCATTTGCCAGAGGAATCAGCCAATCATGGTAATCAAGAGACGGAAAATAATTTTGTAGAACAAGATAGCTATCAAAAATTAAACCTGTTATCTCAGAATGTGATGGAAACTATTGTCCAAGTGGCAGAAGTTACCAGTGATATTCAATTGAGTGTGGATGATACAGACCAAATAGCCCGAAAACTGAATAAAACTTCTAAACAATTACAAAGACAATTAACCCAGGTGAGGATGCGTCCTTTTTCTGATTTAGTGGAACGTTTTCCTAGAGCTATTAGGGATTTGAATGTAGAGTATGGAAAAAATGTACAGTTAAAAATTGAAGGTGGTAATACTTTAATTGAAAGAGGTATTTTGGAAGCTTTAAATGAGCCTTTAATGCACTTGTTACGCAATGCTTTTGATCATGGAATTGAAGATCCTAGCACCCGTCAAACTCAAGGAAAACCCGCACAAGGGTTAATTGAAATGAAGGCAGTTTACCATAGTAATCGCACGATTATTACTGTGCGTGATGATGGTCAAGGTATTTCTTTAGAAAAAATTCGTCATCGAGCTTTAAAAATGGGCTTGGATGATTCTTTATTAGCGAGCGCTAGTGATGAGGAACTACTATCATTAATTTTTGAACCAGGGTTTAGCACCTCGGAACAGGTAACAGCTTTATCTGGTCGGGGGGTGGGAATGGATGTAGTGCGGAATAATCTCAAATTAGCGCGAGGAGATGTGAATGTTGACACCCAAGCAGGAGTGGGGACGAAGTTTACTTTATCAGTACCATTTACGTTGTCAGTAGCGCGGGTTTTATTGGTAGAAAGCGATCGCTTGGTGTTAGCATTTTTTACAGACGTAATCGAGGAAATTTTCTTACTGGAAAATGAGCAAATCTTCTCCCAAGACGGCAAAGAATTTATTAATTGGCAAAACACTCAATTACCATTACTACGTCTCAATAGTTACTTTGATTTTAATTGCTCTCGCTACAATAACTTAGAATTAGAAACTCTGCCAATAATTAATGCGATAAGTGTATTGATAGTCAAACATGATCATCAACAGGTCGCAGTTCAGGTAGAACGCTGTTGGGGTGAGCAAGAAGTGGCTATTCGTCAAGTAGAAGGTAATATTCCCCTTCCCAGTGGATTTAATAATTGTACAATTCTTGGTGATGGTCGGGTAGTTCCCCTGGTTAATACTAGTGATTTGGTATTATGGATTACAACGGGTGAACGTCCTCACATTAGTAATAAGTTACCAACAACAAGATTACAAACTGCATTCCTAAAACCGCCAAAAGTACCTACTGTAATCCAACCTAGTCGCCAAAAAGGGATTATTTTAATTGTTGATGATTCAATTAATGTGCGGCGTTATTTAGCCTTAACCCTGGAAAAAGGTGGGTATCAAGTAGAACAGGCTAAAGATGGTCAAGAGGCTTTAGAAAAGCTGGAAAGTGGTTTACAAGTCCAAGCGGTAATCTGTGATATTGAAATGCCCCGTGTTGATGGTTATAGCTTTTTAGAGCGAATTAACAACAATACAAAATTAAGAAATATTCCTGTAGCCATGTTAACTTCCCGTAGTAGTAGCAAACATCGGCAGTTAGCTATGCAATTAGGGGCAAAAGCTTATTTTTCAAAGCCGTACAATGAGCAAGAATTATTACGGACATTAGAAGAAATAATTTTCCAGACTGTAGAAACAACATCATCAAATTAAAAATATATAGAATTAGACATCTCCAAGAATAAATGTAGAGCCGAGAATCCCTACCCATGGAACGTCTCTATAAGGGTTTCAGGTCACGCATATTTAATTTCTACCAGATGTCTAATATAATGAAGCAGTTTTAAACTTGAACATTCTAGTTTTTCTTACATCAATGATTCAGTTCACACGGAGCTTATGGAACTTTGGACAAACTGTACTGGGTATTATATTCCGCCATCCTATTACTGGTACAAGTATTATCCCCATTTTACCTGATGGTCAGATTGTCCTCGTTAAAAGAAAGGATGATGGCCGTTGGTCATTGCCTGGTGGTATGGTGGATTGGGGAGAAGATGTTCCTAGTGCAGTCCGTCGAGAATTGATGGAGGAAACAGGGCTAGAAGTGGTGACAATTCGCCGTTTAGTGGGGGTTTACTCTTCACCAAATCGTGATCCTCGCATTCATTCTATCTGTATTGCTGTTGAAGTAGAAGTTCAAGGAAAAATGACGATAAAAGATCCCTTAGAAGTCATAGAAATTGCAGCTTTTCCTCCTAGTTCTCTACCCAAACCAGATATGTCTCATGATCATTTTCGTCAGTTACAAGACTACTTAAATGGCTTAACAACACTTGCTTAAAAATTAAACAATCAATCCAAAATCTATAATTGTTAATTGCAAAACATGAATCTTTTATTTCATAACTCCCGAATAAAACTAACTCAAGGGGTACTGTTTTGGCGTGAAGTTGGGACAGGAATACCCATAGTATTTCTACATGGTGCCTGGAATGATGGCAATGAATGGGTATCAACGATGGAATTATTAGCTGAAAATCTCCATTGCTTCTCACCAGATTTATTAGGTTTTGGTGAATCAGCAAATCCGAATATTCACCATTCTATAGATTTGCAAGTTGAATGTTTAGCTGATTTTTTAGCAGCTTTAAAATTAGAAAAAGTTTATTTAGTTGGTCATTCTCTAGGTGGTTGGATTGCGACCAGTTATGCTTTAAAATATCCAGAGCAAATATCTGGTTTGATTCTATTAGCACCGGAGGGTGTAGCAGCGGCAGGAGAAAAACAGTATTGGCAAAAAAGACGACGTTTATTTAACTGTCCATCATTGATAATTAAATTTTTACGTTTAATCAATCCCTTAATTAAATTAATTGGTTGGAAAGAAAAAATAGCTACGGATTTAGAATTAAGAAAAACATTGTTACAATCTTCCACCGCTTGTCAATTACTTTTTAACCGCAAGCAAGCAGAAATAGCAGCAGAATTATTAGAAGAAAACTTACCAGAAATTAAAGTTCCCTGTTTAATTTTACAAGGTGGTCAAGATACACAAATTGCTATATCAAGAAGTAATACTTATGCTCGACTAATCCCTAATGTTCAATTAAATAATATTGCTCATGGAGAAGACAATTTACCAGAAAGTTGTGCTGGGGTTGTCGCTGAAGCTATTAGGGATTTTGCCTTTTTGGTACTTACTATGCAAAATATGATTTCACTTAAGCCATAACCATTATAAATGGAGGGTTTCACCATTTTTATGACAAATTCAAGGTAAGTCAAGATAGCGATCGCCTGCTTAGTAAACTAACAATTGGTATCGCAAAGCGCGACCGAAAAATCACGTAAGCTATGACTTGTCAGTTTGCTTAGTATAAATAATTATTAAGCAATCAGTGTATAACAAATCATTGGAGCGGACAATATTGTGATTGACAGGTCACAGTTTGGGCGCTGCCCTCGCGACCCTATCTGTAGCCAAGCTGCGCTTGGAGGAAGATATGCCAGTAAATGGACTATATACCTATAGCTCCCCCCGAATAGGCGATCGCATCTTTGCTAGAACCTTTAATCAGGAATTTAAGCCTGCTTTTCGGATTGTCAATAATAACGATATTGTTACACGCGTACCTGCACGGCTCATGATCTTCAGTCATGTCGGCAACTTCCTTTACCTGGATGTAGAGAAAAAACTGCACAGTGATATTCACTGGTGGTACCAATTCTTGGATGGTATGGAGGGAATTGCTGATGATCTATTCAAGAGAAAAATAAATATAGATGCCATTGGGGACCATAAGATGGAACAATACATCGCTGGTTTGGAGAAAAATCGGAATTACAACCCTTATTCAGTAGATTCACCCTGATGAATAGTATTCCCCTTACTTGAAGTCAAACTTGCTTACTAGATAGACGGCTTCTTTGTTGAGTTCGGAGAGGTTATCAGCGATACCCATGGAAAAGTGATATTCGACAGCTTTCGGGATAGCTTCAATCGTATGTGGAAGAAAGGGCGTTGCTGATTCGATGTATGAAAATGATTTTTGATGATATCCAAACCTTTGTAGAGACGTTCCATGGAACGTCTCTACATTTAAATTCATACCTGGTTTCAGCAACGCCGAAGAAAGATGAGATCGTCAAATTGAAACAAATTTAGTTTCTGGGAAACTAGATCACTTAATTGCCCGCGCAGAAGCAGATATTTCCGCTAATAAATTCAAAATACTCACGCCCGAATCACAGTAATCCGACGTTGATTTTCTGTCATCACAACCTGAATTGACAAACGTTCTTCCATTGGTAAGGCATTTTTCCGCCTGTCAAACACAAATAACCAACCAAAATCTAACCCCAAACGCCCTAAATAGGATTCTAATTGCTCAATACCATCAGTTTGGGGGTCACGTTTTTTCTCACGCCATACCTTTAACTCAATACCCAACGTAACATCTTTGTAACGCAGACATAAATCCATTCTGTCAGTACCAATTGCATATTCCCTTTCCAGAGTTCCACCACCATTGACAACACGATGCAAAAAAGCCATTAATACGATATGCGGTGCGATTTCATGATAAACAGCACTACTAAGCAATGGTTCTCCATGCTGTCGCCAAAATTTGATAAACGCTACCAATAAAGCATCTTTATTTAATTCACCTTTTGGAGTCAACCAACTAGGACTAATATGAGGTAAACTGTCCTGAGTTCCTTGTACTAAAACGCGGGGAATGACTTCACGATAAATCGGGTTAGAAATAACCAATCCCCCCGCAGGATCACGTCGCAATAATCCTAAATCAATTAAATATTGGCGATCGTCTGCTAGAGTATCGGGTAATGTTTGCCCTGCTAAAATCGGCTCAATAATATTTTTAACTCGTTTTTCTCTGAGTTTTTCAGCTAAACTATCTAAATGAGTATCTTGACGAGTAATTAATATTTCTTTTGCCTTTAAAATATGTTCTTTTGTAATAGCAATATTTCTATCTTTAACCATTTTCTCCACAACTTCTTTAGCCAAAGCATTAACTAACCAGGGTTGTCCTTGGGTTAAATCAAAGGCTGTTGCTGTAGCTTCTGGAGTGAAAATTTGTCCTATTGCTTCCGTATGTTGTTGATATAGTTCTACAACTTCCTCAGCATTAAAATTTCTCAGAGTAATAGAACTGACTTTAATATTAAATGGACTGGATGTATTTAATCTGTCACTACCACCGGATGCTACTTTATAATCTCGCACATCTCGTAAACCAATTAATCCTACAGATGAGGGAAAATTTTCGGGACGATTGGGAAAACCATCTCGTAATTGACGTAAAATTGAAATTAGAGTTTCATCTTGCAAGGAATCAATCTCATCAATAAATACTATCAAAGGTCGGGGTAAAAGTTTTACCCAACCTCTTAAAAAAGCCTTAATTCTGTTTCCTGGATTTTCCTGTTGCCATTGTTTAACAGGTGGTTGTAATTCCTGCGGTAATCGAATAGAAATTGTATCATACCAAGTTCCCAAAATTGCTAATTCTGCTGCACCTGGGTCATGATTAAATGCACTTCCCACCTCTACTGATACCATTACTGCTGCATAACGTCCTGTGGCGGTAAGTTGCTGCGCTAGGGCTAACATTGCGGTTGTTTTCCCCGTTTGTCGCGGTGCATGAAGGACAAAATAACTTTCTTGTTCAATCAGCATTGATAAGTCAGGAAGACGACTTGTGGCTGAGATTGTATAGTTTTTTTCAGGGTTACAAGGACCTGCAATATTAAACCAGCGAGTCATAATGATTTTATTATTTAGTGGACACTTTGATTTTAGATGATTTTGGGGTTAAGGTCTTTGACTGGAAAATATTAATTGGATGCGACGAGATATATCCAGATGGTTTAGAAAAGTGGGAATTGAGTTTCAACTTTATGATTTACGCCATGCTTGTGCAATTCGAGCGCATCTTCAGGGAATACCAATTAAAGCCGCAGCAGATAATTTAGGTCATCCTGTTGATGAACATACAAAAACCTATCAAAGATGGTTTGGGATTAAAAACCGGAAAAAAGCCTTTGGTGAGGTAATTAGTCAAAGGTCGTTAATTGAGTTGCAGAAGAATGAAATTTTGGCGCTACGGATGGAGAATGAAAGGTTAAGGTTGGAAGTTGAGAGATTTAGGAAAATTCTGGATATCAACGAGAAATAAGCTCAAATTACTGTGGTTGCTTACAAACTCAGATGGATAGCCCGAAAAATTCCGTATAATACCTGGATATTGACGATATTTAGAATTTTTCTTGCTATTACCTAGACGTTATGGTACGGTGTAGTGGGTCGTGATACTTTTATTACTTGAGTTAAGCTAAACATAACAATTGTCTTAGAATTGCTACAAAGGTAAAACTGATGACTTCTTTATCAAATTCTAATGTGTCAAATGAACGAGCAGATTCTAATGTGTCAAATAAACGAGCAGATATAGCTATTTTTGACCCCCCATATTATGAAGGATTTGATCCTTCTGTCGCTCAAGAACTTACAGAGTTACTTCAGAAAGCCTATAGACAGTTTGATCAGTTTGCTGATGACGAAAAAGCAAATAAACCGCTTGAACAAAGAAGCAAACTACAGCTTGGTGAGGAGTACCAGTTGAGGAGTGAGTTTTACGAGAACAGTATTCCCTTTGGTTTCGTTGCTTCTAAAGCCAGCAGTAATAATGTATTTGTCGTCTTTCGTGGCACGAAAACATTTGCTGAATGGTTTAAAGATGCAAATATTCCACTTGTTTCTTATAATGACGGCAAAAATTCAGAAGGAAGTATATTGCGAGTAGTTGGAGAAAAAATACAACTAATTCAGTCTCCAGTTGAGATCCCAGAAGTTGGTGACTTTGGTCGTGTCACAGTAGGTTTCAGGCAAATTTACACCAGTCTACGAAATAACATGATTAATGCGCTTAAACTCTGTGATAAAGACGCTCAGATTTTTGTAACAGGACACAGTCTTGGTGGTGCATTGGCAACCCTGGCAATTCCAGATATTCTTGCAAACACCGACTTTAAGCCTGAAAAAGTTATTCTGTATACTTTCGCTAGTCCCCGATGTGGTGATAGAGAATTTGCCATCAAGTTTCGAGATAAGGGCGTAAAGCATTGGAGAATTGCTAATACCGAAGATTTCGTGACTATGATTCCGTTCCCAACAGGAAATATCTTCACAATACAACCACTACCTCCCGAAGGCAAAAAGCTGGAAGATATAAAAGAGGAGGAAATTGGATATGGAGAAGTAACTACTTCAAAAGATGGAAAGCCCAAAAATCCAAATCCACTTTTTGGTTTCTTCGAGGCGATGTATAACAGAAGTGCGGAAATATTGAACGGCAAAAAAAGAAGGATGCCAGATTACGTTCATACTGGTACGCCAATCTGTTTCACGATTCACGCAGCCGCTCTAGAGGAGCATCATAACTTAGAGGAGATTTATATGCGTGGAATCTCGAAATTTAAAGACTCATAGTGCGATCGCCGATCTTGTAGGGTGCGTTAATGAAATGTAACTCACCTTATTACGTTTTCATCTTTGAGAAAAGCGATTACTAGGTCGCGGTTTGCAATCGCTTAAAATCCATTTTCTTGTGTTTCCTTAACTGCGATTAACTGCGATCTCATGGGTAAACGATCGCTCAAAATCCATTATCTTGTGCTTCCTTAACTGTGATTAATTGCGATCACATTAATATCGTTTAAGGTAATATGAGAGAATGATTTAATAAATTGACTCGTATTTTACCCTTGATAATTCATATTTTACAAGAACCTGCAACACCTAGCCAAATCAACGAGATGCTTCAAGCCAATCGTTTCTATATTAAAACAGCCGTAGATATACGTCATCAAATTTTGGCAGGTGGAGGTGAAATGCACTCCGACTGCGAAACTATTTTACTTGAGAATGGAAGTCAACAGCAGGATATGTGGGGCGCGAGTTGGAATCCTATTTCTCAAGAAATTTTCTATGAATCAATGGTAAATCTCCGGCCACGTCAAAATAGATCAATGGAAATTTTAGATCCGACAATTCGTGAACAAGTTAAACAAATCATCCACAAATTATTAGGAGGTTTATGAATAACTGGACTGTAGAACAAATTACCTTTCGTTGTGAGCGTCTTTCTGTACGTCTGGAAAGATTAGCACAGAACTTTCTGCAAATGGCATCTCTCAGTTTAAATGAATTTAATGGAGAAGCGGTACTTGAGATTATTCGAGAAAGTAAAGTGTTTTTAGAATTGACAGCCATTGATTTAGATGTAGATAATGCCTTTAAATTAGCTCAAATGCAACGTCAATTATCTCGATGGCATATTCATTGGTTGTCAATTTGGGCAAGTGATTCTAGTCGTCTGGAAATTTCCACCTTGTCTCAAACCTGGGCAAATCGAATTAGGGAAATGGCAGGAGTTCTAGTTTAAATTCCATCTCTTAATCGTTTAACGTCACCGTTAAACATCTTTGAGAAAAGCGATAGCGCAAGCGCTGCTGCAAGCAGTTCTGCAAAATTCTTTCTTTGCGTTCTCCTCTCTGCGACTCTGCGCCTCTGCGTGAAACAAAAAGTATTTATACTCAAGCCCGAATCACAGTAATCCGACGTTGATTTTCCGTCACCACAACCTGCGTTGATAAACGTTCTTCCATTGGTAAGGCATTTTTCCGCCTATCAAACACAAATAACCAACCAAAATCTAACCCCAAACGCCCTAAATAGGATTCTAATTGCTCAATACCATCAGCTTGAGGATCGCGCTTTTTCTCCCGCCATACCTTTAACTCCATACCTAAAGTTACATCTTTGTAACGCAGACATAAATCCATTCTATCACTACCAATTGCATATTCTCTCTCCAGAGTTCCACCACCGTTAACAACACGATGTAAAAAAGCCATTAAGACAATATGCGGTGCGATTTCATGATAGCCAGTGCTACCTAATAACGGTTCTCCATGCTGTCGCCAAAACTTGAGAAATGCTGCAAGTAATGTATCTAGATTTAATTCCCCTTCTGAGTTTAACCAAGTTGGTGCAATCCTTGGTAGGGAAGCCATTGGTGTTACAGTTAATACCCTGGGTAAAACTTCCCGATAAATTGGATTAGCAATGGTTAATCCACCTTGGGGGTGCATTTTACACAAACCCAAATCAATCACAAATTGAATATCATCGTTGGGTATATTCCCCAATTCCAAACCCGCTAACATTGGCTCG
>JANMEE010000062.1:0-8605 GCA_031376645.1 Dolichospermum sp. OTE_75_concoct_329_sub
TCAACATTCTTTTTTTGTCATGGTAATATTTAATTTTAAATTTCTAAATTGCCTTAAAATTATGAATTTTACTCAGGAAAAGCTACCGAAGGTTTAGTTCAACACGGGTTTGGCAAAAGTGGCGGTTCAGTGCTCCGCAGACACATTTGTGGTTAATCAAAGTTTGGTTCTCCGCATCAACATTTGTGGTGAAAATCGCCACCTTCGCCAAGCCCGAAACCGTTAGCTACAACCGCTTTTTACCAGTGCCGTAGGACACTCCCAATGCGAAAGTTTGTTCCTATGGACAATTCTAAGGCATTTTCGTACAAGTATTTAAAATCGATTAACTCAAAAAGTACCATATAAATTTAAAATAGTTTTCACATTTTAAACCTTTCAGATTATGAACAGGATATGCTTACTTTTGTTGTTATTCACTACCTTCGCATCATTTGGACAGAAAAAACCGCCCAAAGATTCTCTCAAAACACCATCTGTCGTACAATCGGAAGCAGACGACCGAGCCAAAAAGTTTCTTCCACAGTACGCTCCGCTTTCGCCCAATGCCAGTAGTTTTCAGAAATTTGGCGATTACCAAGTAAACTTAGCCACAGGAATTCCGAGCATTCCAATTCCACTTTTGACAGTTCAAAATGGCGGTTTGTCTGTACCCATTACGCTAAGTTACCATGCAGGAGGTTTCAAAATGAACGATATGGCTTCGTGGGTTGGCTGGGGATGGGCTTTGGACATTGGGGCTTCTATGAATCGAACCGTGCAAGGTGCAAATGACGACCGTGACGGGGGTAATTATCTGACAAATCCGATAACCGAAACAAGAAATTTCTGCAATAATTTTACAGATTTTTATTATGGTCAGTCGGTTGTTGCCAACCAAACCGACACCCAACCCGATATTTTTTCTTACAGCGTTCCCAAGAAAAACGGCAAGTTTTTGTTAGGTCAAAATGGTGCTTTGCCCTTCAAAATCCCCGATTATCCTGTAAAAATTAGCCATTCGGGTAGCCCTTTTATAAACACATTTGATTTGGTGGACGACGATGGTACGCAGTACGTTTTTGGTGGTGGAACACCCCTTGCAGTTGAAAGTCAAAGCGTTACGAGTTCCGCAGGTTTATTGAGTTATCGCAGTAGTTGGCTAATTTCTCAAATAAAATCACCCAATACTGACGATGTTATCAATTACAGCTACCAAAATGGTGGTGCTCAGTTTTTGGACGAAAGGCAATGGGTTAGTTCGTTAATTTATGGTGCTGTGCCACAATCGGGCGGACATTTTGAAAATAGCACTTCATCAACGCCATTTTATACCGTTGTTAGTACGACCATTTCACAAGTAAATCCGCATAAAATAACTTTTACAAATGGCGAAATTGAGTTTATCCAATCCAACGCAGGTGAAAGGCTTGACTTGACGAGTAGCCGATATTTGAAGCAAATAAATGTCTATAATTACGAAAACGGCAATAAAAAACTACTCAAAAGTATCAAATTCACCTATTCTTACTTTTCAGGTATTCGTTTAAAATTAGATAAAATAACCATTACAGATGCCAACGATACTGCGATTGAGGAATATTTATTTGATTATTGGACAAACACAATTTCGTGGAATGAAGTAAATGATAACGAGAAAAAAGATTTTTTTGGCTATTATAATGGCAAGCCGAACACCCATCTAATTCCAGTTGCCAGTTTTAACGGTGTCCTTATCAATGGTGGAGTTGCTGCCGACCGTTCGACAGTTGATACATATATGAAAGAGGGTGTTTTGAAGCGAATTACCTTTCCAACGAAGGGTTTTACAGAATTTGACTACGAAACTAACAAATATAATGACGGCACAAATGATGTCTTTGCAGGTGGTTTAAGAGTAAAAAGTATCAAAAGTTTTGCAAGTGCCACTTCTGGTTTTATGAAACGCTATGAGTACAGCAGTAGTGCAGGGGCAGGAATTGGGCAATTAACAACCAACTGGACACCTACAAGTATCAATTTTCCAAATACTCAATTTTTACGGTATGACGACCTAAACGGCACACCACAATCTTTTGGTACAGCTACCCAAGCATCTTTTACACAAAGTGGCGGAGCAGTAGAACTCAATACAATGGATTCCGCACCAGTCTATTACACCACCGTTGCCGAATATTTTGAAGATGCAAGCGACCCAATCAAAAACGGTCGAAATGTTTATACTTTTGACTTTGAAAAAGATTTTATTGTCAATGCACCAAACTATCAAACACGCATTGTAAAACCTTGGAAAAGAGGGAATTTATTATCAAAAACTACTTATGACAATGCCAATAGTGTAGTTTCGGGTTTGGCAAATCAGTACCAAGAACACAAAACCGAATCACGCATACTTGGGGCGTTAATTGCTGTTCCGAATGTGTATAGTGGTTTTCAAAATGGAAATTGCACGACAGGCTTCAATAGTTTTGAACCTACGATGGTTTACAACACCGTTAGCTATCAAACAGGCATCAATTTGATGGTGGGTGGCAACAATCAAATTGATGGCGTAACTACCTCACAATCAATGACTTATGATAACAATTTACTTATAAATAAGGTCGAATCTGATGATAGTTATACCAATCAAAAGCATATTCAAGAATCCATTTATCCCACCGACCCAAGCTATGATTCTGATGCCGAAGTGCTTGAAATGAGAGCAAGAAATATGCTCAATATGCCATTAGAGAGCATCGAAAAAGAAGATTTGAACGGCACAATTAGCACCATTTTTAAGAAAAAAACGGTGTTTGAAAGAGTGGCTGGAAACAATGCACGAGGGTTTTCTCAAAACATTTTACCCAAAGAAATTTGGGTTGCTCCCACAGGTGGAATTTTAGAAAAAAGAGTAGAATTTACGCAATATGATAGCTACGGAAACCCGACAGAATACAAAGTTGATGGACTACCAACTGCCTTGATTTGGGGCTATGATAATGCCTTACTTTTGGTACAAATTCAAAATGCAAGTGCGGCACAAGTTGCCACAAAATTGGCAAGTGCGGGCATTACTGCAAATGATTTTAGCGTAACTAATCTTTCAAATACGCAACTTACAAGCCTTGAAAACTTCCGAAATAGCTTGCCAAAAAGTACGCTTGTTTCTTGGTTTAGTCATATTCCTACAGTTGGTTTGAGTAGCACCATTTCGCCAAATGGCTTGAAAAATAGCTTTGTTTACGATGCTTTTCAAAGGCTTTTTTACACAAAAGACCATGCCGATTTTATCACTTCCAAATATTTGTATGAGTATGGTTTTCCTTACAACAAAATTACGAGCATTATTCCAACAACGCCAACAACCGACCCAAATATGCTCACTGGTTTTAGCTATTTCAATGCCATTATCAATATTCGCTATTCTGATGGCTTAGGCAGAAACTTACAAACCATTGGTTTATCACAAAGTCCAACCCAAAAAAGTATCGTTTTTGGAGTGCCAAATTACGATAAATACGGCAGGGTAACAAGTACAATTATCTCTACATCAACTAATAATTATTCACCCAATTTTGAGCCAAATGCCCTTACAAAAGCCAAAATATTTTACGGTGATATTGCACCCAAAGATAGTACAGTTTATGAAAATTCTCCTCTAAATCGTGTCATAGCTACTTTTGGCGTAGGAAATGCGTGGCGAGTTGCCAATAAAAAAAACCAAGTTTTCTACGAAAATGCAGGTGAAGATGTACGTTATTACACAGTTGATTTAGTGGGTAATATTACTAAAAACGGCACGTATCCTGCACAAAGTTTATTCAAAAAACGAGTAATCAGCGAGCAAGGAAATACGAGTATCGAAATAAGCGACATAAGAGGGCGGGTGGTGCAAAGACAAGTCGAACAAAGTTCGGGCGATTATCTGACAACGTACTTTATTTATGACGCTTCGGGGCGAGAATTGGCAGTAATTCAGCCAAAAGGTTACGAACTTGATGCCAATATTAGTGCAGGTTCAACAGAATGGAATAACTTTGTTTTCTTCTACAAATATGATGCACGAGGGCGAAATATCGAAAGTCATATTCCAAATAAAGGCACAGATTTTAGTGTTTTTGACAAGCAAGACCGCCAAGTTTTGAGCCAAGATGAGTACCAAAGAACCGACAATAAATGGTCGTTTATGAAGTATGATTCTTTGAGCAGAAACAGCATTTCGGGCGAACTGATAAATACTGATTCAAGGGTTTTACTACAAAATCAATTTGATGTCCAAAGTATCATAAATGAAGGTTTTGATGCCAATTTGCCTACAAAATGGTATTATTCTGATGTAAGTTTTCCTTTTTCGGTAGATTCGAGCAAGGCAATGATAGTCAATTATTACGATAATTATGACACTTGGCGACCGTCTGGATTTGAGCCTTTTAATGTAACGCCTTACTCCGATTCAAAAGGTTTATTGACTGGGAGTTACAAGCGAAATACCGAAAATAAAAATATGCTACTCGAAGCAAATTATTATGATTATCGAAATCGCAATACCCAAATAATGAAAAGAGAGCAAGATGGATTTGTAAGTTTCAAAAGAAATATTTATACTTTTTCAGATTTGATACAAACTACCGAAAGAAACTACTTAAACTCTCCCCTATTTTTCTTGCCTATAAAAAACTATAACTATGACCTTGTTCTTAGAAAAATACAATTTAGGTTTCAGTTCTTTCCCAATGAACCTGCCTTTACTATTGCACAAAATAACTATGACGAAGTAGGAAGATTGAAAATTAAACAAATAAAACCATATTCAAATTACGAAATTAATGACAACGGAGCAGATTACATCAACCGCCCCCCTACCCTCGAACAAGCAAACACGCAAGATATTGCCAACAAAGCAATTATTTTGAGTGCGGGTTTTGTAGCAGACAGCACCACCCAAACTTACCTTGCCCAAATTGACACTTTGGGCAACACAGGCATTGTTGATGCTCTCCAAACCATTGATTATGAGTATAATATAAGAGGTGGAATAAATTGTATCAACTGCAAAAACAAGACCACAAGGCTCGGAAACAAACAAAATGACTTGTTTTCAATGAAATTAGACTACAATGAAGACCAAAGATATTACGATGGAAATATTTCAAAACAAACTTGGAGAACACCAACCATACCAAATGCACAGCAGTATAAATACAGCTATGACCGAAGCAGTAGATTGAAAAAGGCACAATATTTGGGCGGAAATAGTGGTAGCAATTATTCGATTGATACCTTAAATTATGACCAAAACGGAAATATTTTAAAGCTAAAACGCCACGCAATAGATGATTTGAGTTATATTTATGACGGAAATAAATTACTTTCTGTTTCTGACGGTAGCACAGCAGACGGTTTTTCTGACGGCAATACAAGTGGCAATGATTACGGATATTGGAATGACGGTTCTTTGAAATATGACAAAAACAAGGGAATTGATAGCGTTTTCTATCATTCGTTTTTAAGGAAAGTTAGCAGAGTGAAGTTTAGTTCGGGCAGTTGGATAAACTTTTTCTATGATGGAAGTGGTACACTTTTGAAAAGAAAATTATCTAATAATGACGTTTGGACTTATTCCGATGATTTGATTACTAAAAATGGTTTGGTCTATCAACTCAGCCATGATGAAGGTAGAGTAACTCGTGATTATGTAAACAATAAATGGGTTTATGAGTATGATTATAGGGACCATCAAGGTAATTTGAGGTTGAGTTTTAGAGATTCTTTGGTGGCTGGTAAACCGCCTGTGGTTACGCAAATTGAAGACCGTGACCCCACAGGTGTTTCGCTTGCAGGGTTAAATTATGCGAATCAAAACAAAACTAATTTTGGTTTTCTAAATAGAGAAACCATTGCCGAAACAGGTTGGATTGACCTAAATAATAGGTTTTACGACCCTTTAATTAATCGTTTTCATCAAATTGACCCAATCATAAAAGGGCAAGAAAATTATAGTTTGTACCAATACGGCTATAATAACCCTGTGATGAATAGCGACCCAAATGGCGACTGTCCATCTTGTCCACAAGGAGCAGATGCAGCAAAAGTTTATGCAGTTGGGGCATTGGTAACTAACAAAGATGGTGCATGGACTTGGACTGGTACTGCATGGACAGGAACAGATTCAAATGCAAGCTCGACAGTTCAAAGTAACAGTCCCGACATGGCAGACCGTTGGAGTGGTGGGAATTTTGGGCAACGTTTTGGATATGGTTTAGCTGATGGAGTGTACTCAATGTTTGCGAATAATCATTTAGGTGGCAAAGGGTTTGAAAGTTATGATGATAAAATGAAAACCAAACTTGGTGGACTAATGACATTAGGAAGTCCACTTTTGAGTGAGGCTAAAGCTTTGCAGGTGGCTGAGGGTTTGATTGATGATGCAAGTAAAATTTTGCTTAATTCATCTCGACAACTTCAAGCTAAATTTAAACATGCCGTTGATTTTGGAATTGAGGGAAATTATAATAAAATAAATGCAGGGAAATTTAGTTCTGTAATAAATCAGCATATTAATTCGCCAACCGTTCTAACAATTAATGGTACATATAGGGGTCAATCGGTTATTCATTATCTTGACCCAAATACTGGACTTAATGTTATATCAAGTCCAGCAGGACAATTCATAAGTTCATGGAAACTTAATTCAATACAATTACAAAATATACTTCAACATGGAGGGCTATAATTATGGAAATCACAAAAGAGAGTAAAGATGTATTAATTAAATTTAGTAATAGTGAAGCAATTGTATTACTTGAGTGGCTTACAAAATTAAATGAAAATGAAAATGCTTCATTGTTTCAAGACCAAGCTGAAGAGCGAATTGTTTTTGACCTTGAAGCATTATTAGAGAAAGTAATTTCAGAAACTTTTGAAGGAAATTATAATGAGATTCTTTATGAGGCTCGTCAAAAAGTAAGAGATAATTACTAACCACTTTTGTTACTCACAGACAAATTGAAGGCGTTTCAGAAACTTTCTTTTAGACTTTTGCTCAAAAGAAAGTTTTCTGAACGCCCAAAGCGGCTGTAGCTAATAACTAAGGTTTCGTGGTGGCTGAAAGCCAAGCCATGAAACCGATGTTGAAAGGAACGGGGACGCCCAGTCCTTCGGTAGCGGTGCGTTCCAACCAACCCCCTTTTTTCTTTTATGGAGTTATCGTAGAGTGGATTTCTCTTTTTTGAGCCCGATCGATTGGTCGGGATTTTTTTTGAGGTACTTTATGAATGCGTTTTTAGCTTTTCCTTCATTTTGGCACAAAACTTCCCTTACCCATAAAATTTAACTCTTATGAGGAACTAAGTTTTGGCCCACGCCCAAATATTCAACAGGCGGACCTCGCCCATCGAAAGCGGCTATCATTACCAAATTGCCTACTTTACAACACTGGCATTTTCTAAGCAGTGTTTTGGGTGCTGCCGGTTCTGCTGGCTTTAGCTTAAAATGTTCCCGTATTTTCTTGAACTTTTCCCGCTTCCACGTGCTTGATAGTACGCCATAATGACGTATCCGAACAAATCGCTTGGGTAAAATATGTTGCGAAAAACGCCCGCATCGGCGGTCCGATTATAAACTCAGAATGGCTCAAGGTCATGCTCTTTTTTTGACCATTTTGGCGGTAATCTTTGTAAGTAAAGGTTACATTTTCAGCATCTACTTGCTGTATCCGATGGTTGCTGATGGCTACTTTATGGGTGTATCGCCCCAAATATTCTATCACACTTTTGGGGTTTCCGAAGGGTCTTTTGGCATAAACAATCCATTTTTTTTTGAAAAGAGCTTGTCTTGTCGCTTTATCAATCTCCAGTTTTTGGCTCAAATCAGCCACATATTTCGCCCTAAAAACTTTACTTAAGGCTCGAACTGGAAACAAAAACTTGCCATCGGCACGAACATTCTGCCAATTGCCCGCTTTGTCCACGCCACCACCTGGCACAATACAATGAAGGTGAGGATGCAAACTTAAATTTTGACCCCACGTGTGCAACACCGAAATCATGCCTAATTGTAGCCCAATTTTTTGACCAAAAGCATGTAAAGTAGCCCATGCGGCCGAAAAAAGGGAATTGTAAACCTCCTTTGGCTTGTGCAAAGATAGCTCGTTGAGTTCGCTTGGAATTGTGAATACAACGTGAAAATAGGGAACGGGTAGTAGGTCTGCCTCTCGGGCTTGTATCCACTCTTCTCGTTTATATCCTTGACACTTGGGGCAGTGGCGGTTTCGGCAAGAGTTATAGCTGATGCTAATGTTTCCGCAACTATCACAGGCATCAATATGACCACCCAAAGCAGCCGTTCGGCAACGACGGATGGCACTGAGCGTACTTAATTGCCAGCCATTTAATCCCAAGTTTTCGATGCCTTCACCCAAGCCTTCCAGCACATGGGCTACCTCGAAGTTTGACGACATTGCTCAAAAAGAGTATCCAATGGACTAAAAACTGCTTTGGTTTTTAGTTGGGCTACATGAAGGTACAACATCGTGGTTTCGATGTTTTCATGCCCAAGGAAATTTTTAACACTGATAATGTCCATGCCATCTTCAAGCAAGTGCGTTGCACAGGTATGTCTGAGCGTGTGTACGTGTACGTCTTTC